>JAHKLQ010000206.1 GCA_020854975.1 Methanobacterium sp. | reverse complement strand
TATTGAGTATAATAAACCGTTATACAATCCTATTCTTGCTTTATTAGTTCTGGATATGTAGGTGGCAATGAATCCACCCAAAATAATAGTTAATATTGCTAAAATTTTTGATGATAAAGGAATATTTAGTAAAAAACGTGCAAAACCTGATAAGCTACCTGCTATGAAATACCCTATTATAATGGCAATAACTGGATGATATTTATGTTTCCTGTTAGAATTAGAATCAGCTTTATGTCTGTCCTTTATTTCGAATATCATTTTGCTGTCGGCACTGTCTACTTTGTGGAAAGATTTACCGCATTCAGGGCATTTATCACCTTTCTTTCCATACTCTTTGTAGTCGCATTCTACGTTGACACATTGCCAGTTATCAGACATTATAAATCAACTCAAACGATAGTTATGCTGTTTTAAATCCAATTATTGGGTTTGTCCCACTGGAACTTAAGTTCATATAATGAAAGATGCCGAACTATTCGTATTTAAACGAGTTATGTTGTTATTGTGTTAATAGCATAACTCTTCTATAATTTTAAGTTTTGTTTGCCTTGGATAAGATTACTTACTAAATAAAGTTAGTTTATTGATTGGAAAATGATGTTAGATGTATTCGTGATCTGTCCTCTATTTGAATAAGGTCCATAGACTGCAATTCCATACACGGTGTCATTAAGTTTAAAATACATTAAATTATGTCTTGTTTTCTCATTGTTTCCGGTATATAGAATTGTCATTCTAATTGTTTCTACAACAACACCATTAGGATTAGTTTCAGTAGAGGTGGATAATACTTCGCTTGTAGATGAATTTTCATTTTTGGATATGGTCTCATCTCTCAATTCTGTGGGTGAAATCTCTGTTTTATTCTTAACTACGATTATATATTGCTCATTAAACAAATCACCACTAACAAAATAAGCGACTTTCTGCATTTTAGAATTATTTATCTCATCGGAGTGTGCATTAAAAAAGCCAGGATAACTAAAACTCATAATACCCTCAGATAACGTTTTTGTTTCAGTGGTAAAAGAATTAATGCAACCAGATGCAAAAATAATTAAAATTAATGTACCTATAATCCCCATCTTTAAAATATTGCTTTTTTTCAAGGTGACAATCCCCAACTCATTGATAATATTTTGACGATTAATTCTATTAATAAATTATATTCATTCAATGAATTTTTGGAGATTATTTAAATAGTGGTGATGTATCTCAACTATCACTATCGGTATCGCACTATATTTCAACACGGGAGAAGTTAAATCCATTATTTTTTTCTTTATCTACTTGATTTTTACCAATATGTCAAAAATAACAGTTATAACTACAAAAAAGGCTTCGAACACCTTATTTGGATAATCATGCTCCATTAAATCCTTCTTAAAATTTTTATAGTTTTGATTATGACATTTTCCATGTCCAGAATTAGAAAATTGACAAAAATTGGAGTTACCACATCCAAAAAGTTTATATATGGATTAAAAAGATAATTATATCTCACACCAGAGGGACAATTAAATTTCCAAGAGTTCCCTTAATTTGGGGGGTTACAGTTTAAATCCATAGCGATTACTGTAAAAAAAGAAGAAACAAAATATATTGAAACTCATCTTAAAGGAAGTCAACTCCTTCAATCTTCATATCTAAATAAAGGAACTGCTTTTAGTACTAAAGAAAGAGAATTATTCCATCTTACCGGACTCCTACCTCATTCTGTGGAGACCTTGGATGATCAGTTGCAAAGAGCTTACCACCAGTTCTCCCTGCAGGCCGATGATCTGCAGAAAAACATCTTCCTGAACAACCTCTACAATACCAATGAAACACTATTTTTCCGTCTTATCAGGGAACATGTGGAGGAAATGATGCCCATTGTTTACACACCCACCGCTGGACTGGCTATTCAGCGTTACAGTGATGAATTCCGTGAACCAAGGGGAATATATCTCTCATATCCTAATCGGAAGCATGTAGATGAAATCCTGGATAATTGGGATAAAAAAGAGATTGTCCTTATTGTTTTAACTGATTCTGAGCAGATACTGGGAATCGGGGATCAGGGGGCTAATGGAATTGGAATCTCCGTGGCCAAACTGGTAGTTTACACCCTATGTGCAGGTATAAATCCACGGAGAATGCTCCCTATTATGATTGATGTGGGTACCAATAATCCCCGCCTACTGAAAGATCCCTTCTACCTGGGCTGGCGTCATCCACGTATCAGCCAGGAAGAGTACCATCAATTTGTAGAAACTGTAGTAAATGCCATAAACCGTAAATTCCCCCATGTTTTCCTCCAATGGGAAGATTTCGGTAAAAATAATGCCCGTTATCATCTGGACCGTTTTCAGAGTAAAATGTGCACCTTTAATGATGATATACAGGGTACCGGGGCCGTTGCCATGTCCGCCCTCCTGAATGCTTTGAAGTTAACCGGTACCCCCATATCTCATCATCGGGTGCTGATATATGGTGCTGGAACTGCAGGTTGCGGTATCGCTGATCAGATATGGGAGTGGATGGTAAAGGATGGCCTTAACCATAGAGAAGCATATAATCGTTTCTGGCTTATGGACCGTCAGGGACTTATAACCAGTGCACGGGATACTATTGACTATTTCAAAGCACCTTATGCCCGTCCTTCCCTTGAAACCAGGGATTGGGATCTTGAAGATAGTTCAGCGAATCTTTTAGATGTGGTGCGAAATGCAAAACCAACCATTCTCATTGGCACCAGCACCGTACCCGGGGCCTTTAACAGGGAAGTGGTGACTGAAATGGCCTCCCATGTGGATCAACCCATAATATTCCCCTTATCCAATCCTTTAACTCTGGTGGAAGCCAAACCCTCTGATATTATCCAGTGGACAGATGGAAATGCCCTGGTAGCTACAGGTAGTCCCTTTAGCGATGTGACCTTCCAGGAAGAAGTGTATCCTGTGGCTCAGTGTAACAATGCTTTAATCTTCCCTGGACTTGGTCTGGGCATCATCAGTTGCCAGGCAGAAAGAGTTACCCCTGGATTGATGGATGCCGCCATCCTTGAACTGGCTAATTCTGTTGATTTTGAAGATGATACTCACCGTTTACTTCCAGAAATCTCCCGACTGCAGGAAGTGAGTAAAAATATTGGGATGGCAGTGGCCAGACAGGCTATTCTGGAAGGAGTAGCCAAAAATAATGGTTATGAAGATGTAGAGAAACTGGTGGATTCCAATAGATGGGAACCTGCTTATGTACCCTATAAACCTTTGAATAATTCTTTAGCCTGAATATTTTTTGGTAAATTTTTTTGGTGAACTTATAAAAGGACATTATATAAGTCACGTTATCATAATTATTTTGTGATAAGTATCCATGAGAATTATAAAAAAGTGAGGTTTATAAAACATGTCACTGGTCATTAACACCACCACACCGGAAGGAATAGTCTTAGCAGCCGACAGCAGGCAGAGTTATCGTAATATGAAGGGCATGGCCCGTATAGGTAGTGAAAATGCCATGAAACTCTTCCAGATTAACCGACAGATTGGGGTGGGTATCACTGGCCTGGCCTTCCTCCCTGATGGAGGGGTGCAGAAGAATGTCAGCCAGTACATTGAAGAGTTCCGTAGAGGTTCCAAGGTTAAAAAGATGGAAGTGAAGGAAGTGGCCAGGAAACTGCACCATCTATTTAACGATAAATATCACTGGCAAGAGCAGTTAAACCAGATAAAGGCCAATATCCAGAACGACCTGGCTTCCAAGGGCTGCACCGTCCTGCAGATGGAAATGGATGGTCCCCTATTAAAGTTCACTTTCAAAACACCTCAGGGAAGTATTGAAAATGGTATGGCTCGGGCAGACCCCATTGAACTATTAGTGGCAGGTTACAACCCGGATGGAAGTTATCAGGTTTACAGTGTGGCCGTACCAGGACCAGTGCAGAAGCTTCGGGACAGCACAAAACCCAACATACAATACGGAAGTTCCTGGATTGGTCAGGGAGATGTGGCTGCCAGGATAGTGTTAGGCTTTGATGGACGTATTCAAAATGTGGAATTTGTGAAAGAAGCCATCCAGGATAAGAGTGAACAGGAAATACAGTCCCAGCTCAGGGGACTAGAATACGCCATCCAGTGGGGGACCATGACCCTCCAGGATGCCATAGATTTCGCCACCCTGATGATTCAGACTACCAGTGCCATACAGCGCTTCAGTGATGGGATCAACGCTGACCCCGGTGATATGCCTGGTGTGGGTGGACCTATTAATGTGGCGGTGATCACTCCGGATCATGGTTTTGTCTGGGTGAAAAAGAAGAAACTCAGCTTCGAAGATAGTAAAGTGGACCTGGACAGTGAGCCCATGCTTTAGTCCAGTTTTTTACTATTTTTATCTTATAAAAAGAATATTAGAAGGATTATTAACTATTCTATCTCTTTTTTTATATGAGATACATCTCTTCTGCCTTTCTGTAAAGTTCTTTCCGGAATTTGGGGTGGGCTATGTTAATTATTTCATGTGCTCGTTCCCGGGTGGATTTTCCCTTGAGATTAGCCACTCCGTACTCAGTTACCAGGTAATGAGTGTCCATACGGGGCGTGGTGACCATGGCCCCAGGATCTAAATGATCCACCACCCGGGAGATGGTACCATTTTTAGCCGTGGAATAAAAAGCCAGGATGGATTTCCCTTCCCTGGAATCAAAAGCCCCTCGTACAAAATCCAACTGACCCCCGGTTCCACTGTACTGGTGACCAGCCAGGTACTCAGCATTGCACTGTCCCAGTAAGTCCACCTCGATGAGGGAGTTTATAGATATCATGCGGTCGTTTTTGGCAATCACTGCCGGATTGTTCACATAAGAACAGGGATAGCTTTCCATAGCCGGGTTCTGGTTCATGAACTCCAGCATCTCCTGGTCTCCCTGGGCCACGGTGAAAACATGTTTACGAAGATGAAGAGTTTTCCTTTCACCGGTGATTACTCCCTTTTTAATAAGATCTACCATTCCTGGACCGAATACTTCCGTGTGGATACCCAGGTCAGAGTGGTTTTCCAGTTGATCAGCCACAGCATTGGGCAGGACACCTATACCCATCTGAAGGGTGGCACCATCTGGAATCAGTTGAGATATTTTCCTGCCAATAACATCTGCTTCTGGCTGTTTATCCCCACAGGGGAAGTCAGGAATGGTTTGATGGTTTTCCACAACCATATCTACCTCAGAAATATGGATCAGGGAGTCTCCAAAGACTCGGGGCATGTTCTGGTTCACTTCCAGAATCAGAACCCGGGCAACCCGGGCTGCAGTGGAGGTGAAGTCATTAGCTGTTCCAAAGGAGAAGTATCCGGCATCATCCATAGGAGAAACCGTGGTGACGCATACATCCACACCGATGAATTCTTCCAGGAGTCGGGGTATCTGGTGGAGGTGGTTGGGAACATAATAGTTAAGCCCAGTGCTTACCAATCCCCGGTCACCTGCATCTACAAATCCACTGTAGGCCTCCACACAGTCTATCAGGTCCGGGGCCAATAGGGTGGAGCAAACACTGTCTAAGGGAATGACTGAAAACATTCTAATCTTTTTAAGGTCTCCTTCCCGGAGACGGGAGGCCACGGCCTCCAGCAGGGCAGGTGGCTCGGCCATGGTAAGACCATGTACCAGCATATCCCCCTCTCGGATTAGTTTAACTGCCTCATCTGGTGTGGTTAATTTTTTTCTGTACAGCTTTTTATACACCGATAACTCCCCCTTCCCATTTTTTGTGTTCTTATGTTCATTTAATATCTGAAATTAATCTTCTAATCCGAATTTAAGTCCTGAATATTAATTTGATTTCCTATTTTCAAATGCTCTTATGGCGTCATTAACCCCTCCGTAGAGGTTTTCTTCTCCCAGGATTTTCATGAATCCAGAACGTTCAAATTGTCTTCTTAAACTGGGAAAAACTGTAGTCATGACTAAAACCACGTTCATTTCATCTAATTTAGCTTTTAATTCTTTTAACATATGTACAGAAGTATAATCAACACTAGTAAATCCTCCAGAATCTAAAATTAACCATTCAAGAGGAGGATCCGATTTTTTAACAATTTTAATAACTTCTTTCATGAGTTTTTCAGCGTTAGCATAGTACAGATCCCTGTTGAATCTATAGACAATCAATCCTTCCTCAGTGTATACCCCTAGGATTACCGGAATATAAGCCCATTCACCCTTTTCATTACGGATTAAAATACTGTTATTTGGCCGGTATGAATGGCTTAAATGTAAAAGCAGGGATATTATCACAGAAACAATGACTCCCCACAAAACACCCGCTAAAACAACTGTTATAAGTGTTATGATAGCTAAAACAAATTCTGCAGGCATTTCACGATATATGGCCTTTAAGCTGGTTATGTCAACCATTTCCAATCCTATCAAAAATACTATGCTGGCCAGAGTTGCGTTGGGCAGGAAGGAGATGGGTTTGGTGAAAAATATCACCACTATGAGGACTATGGCTGCGGTAACCAGGGTGGCCAGCTGACTTCGCGCCCCAGAATTCAGGGCTATCTGGGTCTTAGTGGGGCTGCCATTCACCACAAATGAACCACTGAGTCCTGCTACCACGTTAGCTAAACCAAGCCCCAGAATGTCCTGGTTCTCATCCAATTCATCTGAACATTTCAGGCTGTAAGCCCGGGAGGTGGCTGCACTCTGGGCAATGATAACAATGAAACAGGCAAAAATTGCGGTGGTAAGGGCGTAAGGATCCATCATGGTTAAGTAAGGTAGAGTTAATGTGGGGAAACCACTGGGCACTGCACCCACCACTGAAACACCCATGTTGGTGAAGTTAAACATGAAACTGGCGATGATGGTTCCCACCACGGCAATAAGTGCTCCTGGAAGTTTTGGTGAGATGCGCCTGAATATCAAAATCACTACCAGCACCAATATCGATATCATCAGGGTGAAGATGCTGGTTTCAGGAAGGCTGGTGGCGAAACTGATGATGTTGGGAATGGTGTCTATGCCTGTGGAGTTAACTCCAAACATACCAGCCAACTGACCTATGGCAATCTGGATACCCACTCCTGTCAGGAAACCCACCAGGGCTGTGCGAGAGAGAAAATCCCCTATAAAACCAAAACCACCTATTCTGGCGATGATCAATAACATTCCACATATAAAGGCAACTACGAAGGCCATAGATAGATAAAGGGGACTTCCGGGGGTGGCCACCGTCACCAGGATCCCGAACATGATAGCTGCTGTGGCTGAATCTGCCCCAACTATGAGATGACGGGATGAACAGAACACAGCAAAAACAGCCATTGGCAATAGAATAGTATATATTCCAGTGATTATGGGCATCCCTGCTATTTTGGCGTATCCCATAACCTCTGGAATGAATATGGCAGCCATGACTATGCCTGCAATCAGTTCTGGCATGAATCGACTGCGATCTAAGGGTAATAAACCACTGAATAAAGCTCCCTTTAACCGTGAAGTTAAATTTTTTATGTGGATAACCCCCTAAATCCATATTAGAGTCCAATAAATCAAGAAATTCAGTAGTAATTTCTAATTGTAACACCCTTTAATTACAATATCGATTTATATGTCCCTGCTTAATAATAAAGGTCACTTTATTTTTTCCAAATTCATGATTACAGGAAAAATGAAGGGAAAACAGATCATTTAGCACCGTAGGTAGATATTTTGGTGCTTGTGCCCATCAATGACCTAATTTAAGAGTTATCATCAGATTAAAGAAGGAAAATCTGGATATAATTTTATCTCCAGTATGGTAATACAGTAGATTATTTTCTTTTATCTCCAAGATAGGGTAATACAGTAGATTATTTTCCAAAAATAGTTAAAAAAGGCTTATTTTAACTGTAGAATACTCAGATATTCTATTTAGGCTTAGTTGCTATGAAAATACCTGTATCCTTGGTAACTTTTATGTTTCCATCTTTTTTTAAAATCTCTTCAAGATAATTCTCGAAATCTTTCAGATTCAGGCCCTTGAGATTCTGATTCACCTTTCCAAAGGAACGGACATAATCCACCACCGGCCCAGCATCAGTTATTTCCAGACTATTCTCATAATTAACGAGTTGCACCTGATCAAAGAATTGTCTTAACTGTTCTTCACCATTCTCCAGACCAAATGCACGTGCAAAGGGTTCTGCTGAATAATATATCTCACCATCATAATTAGAAATAATATCTCTCAGTTCTTTCATATCGTTAATTCCAAAAGTAGTGGCATAAAATGTTCCACCCCTTTTAAGAACTCGACTTATCTCAGATATGGCTTTCATCCGATCAGGGATATGGTAGAGCATTAGATTGGCAATTACTATGTCAAAGGAATTATCAGGATAGAGGACTTCCTGGGCATCCATTACTTCATAGTCAAACCTCAATTCGGCATCACCCAGAACTTTCCTGGCATCATCAAGCATTCCCTGAGAAAAGTCAGATAAGAGGACGTGGGCATCTTCCGGTATCCGGTTTATGTTTGCTTTCCATAAAATGGCATTTCCACAGCCAATTTCCAGCACCCGAGCATCCTTGGGAAACTGTATCTGGTCAAAAACCCATAAAAGCCAGGAGTAAGGATTGGTTCTAAACCTCCTGCCCAATTCTACTCTGGCCATGAAATTCTTTGAATCTGAATACTGTTCCTTTAACAAACTCATTTTTCCACCTTCATTAATCATT
>JAHKLQ010000034.1 GCA_020854975.1 Methanobacterium sp. | reverse complement strand
TGAGTTTAGTCTCATCATATGGTTTGATCAGATAACCATAAGGTTCAGTATCCATAGCTTTTTCAAGTGTTAACTCATTTACATGGGTTGTTATAAAAATAAGGGGAATGTTAAGCTTTTTAATCTGGGAGGCTACTTCGATACCATTCATAGCTCCCTCTAAACCTATATCTATTAAAATAAGATCTGGCATGATCTTTATTATCTTCTCGATAGCGTCTTTGCCATTGGATGCTACATATGGAACCTCATAATTAAATGATTCCAAAGTTTCCTTTATATCCATGGCGTCTATCTTATCATCCTCGACCAGAAAAACTTTGATATCTGCCACATGAATCAACTAAGCATATTATGTTCACACTACTATTAATTTTTAGTTATACAGGAAATATTGTGCAGTATAAAATAACATCCAATAAGATAGGGGAAGATAGTTAGTAAAAGCTGTATCTAAGGAATAAAAAATATATTAATCTAAAAAACTCATCCTTCCTTAATTAAAATGCATTAACTTAATTAAATCTCCAGCCCATATTAAATACAAGAGAAGTTTAGAGGATGTTCAAAGATATTATAATTGGTATAAGAACATGACAAACAAAGAACCATCTCCTGCAGAGTATGTTGATAAACGTCTAGTCAAACGTCTTAGAATTTATTTGACCATGATGATCATCATGTTAGCAGTGATTGCATATGAAATACTGAATGATTCCGTAAGTATTGCCTGGGCCCTGGGTGGAATACTAATCGGAGTAGGTGTGGGTACCCTGGTCAGTCGTATGTATCGTCTCAGTTGGGATGAGAAAACTAATCATGTTATTGGCCGTATAGATTGGATCGGAGCCATAATACTTATCTGTTACCTTATCTTCACCTTCACCAGGACATCTTACCTAAGTCAATATATACAGGGGACTCTCTTATCCGCCCTGATACTCAGTATCACTGCAGGTACCATGCTGGGTAGAGTGATTACCACTGACCATGGTATAAAGAAAATATTAAGGGCTTTGAACATTCAAATCCATGAAGATCCCTAAAAAATAGGATGAAGGGACTGAGTTTGAGAGTATTTTAATTGATTGATATCAAAACAGATTATGATTGATATAGCTAAAAAAGTATCAATGAAAAAAAAGATATCTAACACCATGTGTTAATTTAAACAAAATTATAACGGGAGTTTAGGACAATGTTGGATTTTGGTTTAACTGACCAGGAAGATCTGGAGGATTACCATACTAAATTATTAACTGAACTGGTTCCTGGAGATGAAATAACCGGTGAAATTGTCATTGGAGAATTTAAAACCAATCCTATGGGTAAAAGGGAAGTTGCTGAATTCTATGTTATAATAACCGACCATGAACACCATGCTAAATGGGTGTGTGAGTTAACCACTCCTTACTATCCTGAAACAGATAACATCTATGGGGAAAATGGTGGTGTTTTCTACACTTTAATTGATAGTTTAAACCATGTGGTGAACAAAAAATCTTTAAACTGGCAGGAAAACTATTCTGTGCATTTCAGTAGATTCAGAGAAACTGTTAACCAGCAAATCGTCAGTGCCACTGTAAAAGCAGTGCCTCCTGTTAACACTGATGCTAAAACTGTTAATCTCATGGTAATGGATGCTGTGATTAAAGCTGAAGGTAAAAATAAGAGTCCGGAAACGATTTATGATCTGGCACAGGAAGATCCCATTGTACTCATGGCCTATGCCCACCTCCGTAATAAAGGAGACAGGATAACCATTAAAAACATAACCTTTGAACTGAAGGCATTGTATGATGATGGGAATATAACTGAAACTGCCTATCATAAGGCATTAAGCGAACTTAAAAAGTTAAAGCCATCTGTTGATTTTCAGTGAAGATTTATTGATCATTAGAGTAAACCTAAAAAATTCAATGATCATTAAAATAAACCTTAAAAATGGTTAAATAATTATTTAAGGGGAAACTATAAATTTTAAGGGGGAGGTACAGATGAAGATCCAGAGGGGAAGTATATTTCATCCAGAAAAGGATTATTATAAAGCAGCAGGCATTATCTTACTCATTGCCACTGTACAGTTTTTCATGGCCATTAATCTGGCAGAAACTCAGTATCCTGGATACAGCACATCCACCAATACTCTCAGTGACCTGGGAGGCACCTTACCCCCAGTGGAACCTTCAGCCACCATCTTCAACATCAGCGTAACCTTAATGGGTATATTAGCTCTGGTTGCTGTTTATTTAATCCTTAAAAGTGGGGGTTGTCGATTGTTTTCAGCGTGTCTCCTGTTGGCAGCTCTGGGAGTAGTGGGTGTGGGACTATTCCCTATATATGCCGGTGACGTTCATACTTATTCTAGCTTCATCGCATTCTTATTTGGAAGTTTAACCGTCCTGTTTTCCTACCGTCTGGGATTGAACATTCCCATGGTAATTGTATCCATGGTAACTGGTTTAATACCCTTAGGAATAATAATAGGCACCCTTATCATGGGATTTGACAATCCTTTAATTAATTATCTGGGTATGGGTGGTGCAGAACGCTTCGTTGTCTACCCCACACTATTATACATCACTGCCCTGGGAGGATACCTCGCCAGTCGGGGTGAAGACTGGGTTAAGATCCGGTTTACTGATGGTTATTTCTAGACACACCAGCTATAATAGTAAAGGTATTCAATTTTCCTTTCAAATTTTTAGAAATCTTAAAACAAAATATATATGGTCTCCTGAACTATAGTATAAATTAGATAAATAAATTTTATTGTAAGGGGTTACCCTCATTTTTTTTAGAAGAACATTTCTATAATTAAATACTCCTTTAGAATTTACTGTTTTTGCAGTGATTTCTTAATGTTTATTTATGGAATTATTTTGGAGGCATATTTTTATGAACGAACATATGATTAATTCTCAAACACATACTAATCCTTATAAAATGACTTTGCAGCCTCAGTTGCTCAAGAAGGATCAGTTAAATATTTTAAACAAAAAAATCATGCCATTACTCCGAAGGCAGGGAATTGAACTTAAGGATGTGGGGGAATCTTTTAAGTCTCTTTTACATCCTCTGCGACTTGAAAAGATTAAAGAACAGCGACCATTTTATATTATTCTTAAAAACGATTCTTACAGTAAAAAACCGGTAAGGGTGTTAATTGACACTTCACCAAGGAAAAAATAATTTAACAATTTTTTAAATTAGTTGAGTTCGATTTTCACGATCTTCCATCTTTTCCAAGGCTCTTGACCCTGATCATAGGCCAATTTTACCATTAAAATAAAATGCACATGATAACTGACAGTTACCATTAAAATAAAAGCACTTGGTTAACTGACAGGTATATAACCTTTACTTTGACACCACATAATAGTAAGGAATATGTTATCTTAAATAGTTCCTATTACAACCTATTACATTAATAACACTTTAAATTAGGGGTGGTGTGTTTATTAGTTTATCTAATGAAATTGTTCTGATAATCTTAGTTTCATCATTTGTTGTCCTTTCTTCGGGTTGCATGTCCCTGGAGGATACATTTGAAAACAGTATTCTTAGTTTTAACATACCTGAAAACTGGACAGTGGTTGATGTCACCTCAACTGACTCCCTGGTAGGGCTTAAACCTCTGGGTACTAACACTACCCTGATAGATATAACCTCAACTGATGTTTCACCTCAGAGTGTGGTTGATAACTACCTTAATAATTATCCTCAGGAATACCCCCGTTTTCAGGTTATCACCCAGGAGTCTGTGACTGTTGATGGTGAAAATGGGATTAAACTGGTTTATAAAAACACGGGCAGGGACGATGTGCTCTTTACTGGTCCAGAATATATTTCTTCCCTGATCACGTTTTCTAAATACAATCAGACCTACATCATCAGGTCAGATGAAGTCCTGATAGATGAATATCAAAGCCGAGTGGAGCCTGCCATGAATACCCTGGCCAGATCTATAAAAATTAAGGATAACTATCAATAAAAAAAAGATTAGTGAAAATTTATTTTATCAAAAAGCGTTCAGTTTTTATGAGATTTTAATAATTCTTTAAAAATTAGATTAAAGGAGGAAGAATATGTCTTCTATAGATGAAAAAGCCGGTAAGTTGAATAATGAGGGGATTCTTTTTTATAACAACAGTCAGTTTGAAGAAGCACTTAAACGTTACAATGAAGCGTTAGATGCTGATCCTAACTTTATAGAAGCATGGAATAATAAAGGTAATGTTTTAAGGGCTCTGGGTAGATATGAAGAAGCACTGAAAGCCTTTGATAAGGCCATAACTGTTGATGAAGAAAACCCCCATCCCTGGGTTAACAAAGGAGCTGTTTATTATGAACTCCAGATGTTCACAGAAGCCATTGAATGTTTTGACCAGGCCCTTAAGTATGATACGGAGAATAAGGTGGCTCTATCCAATAAAGGAGCAGCACTGGGGAACCTGGGAAAACATGAGGAAGCACTGGATTGTTTCGAGGAAACCCTTAAGATAGACCCCCATGATGTTAATGCCCAGACCAATAAAAAGATCCTTATGGATTTTTTAGACCATGAAACTTAAAACTGGCTTTGTTAATCTATACCCTTTTCTGGTATTCCAATTCCTGGAACACAATCCTGTAACCAGTTCCATTACCTTCTAAAACCTCGATAGTCCCATCTAACTGTTTTATGAGGGTATTAACTAAATATAAGCCAAGGTTAGAGTTATCTTCTTCCAGGTCTGCTTGTTGAACTGATCCTGTACCATCATCAGCCACTATTAATTCATATTTATCGTCTAAAGAACGCATTTTTATGCTTATAGTGCCCTTACCACCTTCAGGGTAGGCATGTTTAAGGCTGTTGGAAACCAGTTCATTTATTATAAGGCCACAAGGTACAGATGTTTCAATATTAAGTTCAATTTTTTCAACATCCAAGTCTATATTGATATTTGATAATTTGTGGGGAACATCATAAATTAAACTATCCAGAAGTGTTTTCACATAGTCTGAAAAGTTTATGGAGTTCAAATTGTCAGATTGATATAATTTTTCATGGATCATGGCCATGGAACGCACTCGATTCTGGCTTTCCTGGAAAAGTTCATGATCCCTTTCATCCACTACCTTTCTGGACTGTAAACTTAGCAGGCTGGAGATGACCTGCAGATTGTTATTCACTCGATGGTGTATTTCTCTTAAGAGAGTTTCTTTTTCCGTTAATGATTGTTTAACAATATTTTCTGCTTTTTTCTGTTGGGAAATATCCCTGCTACTGTAAATAAAACCCTTAAACTCACCCTGTTCAAAAATTGGTTTTCCAATGCTTTCTATCCATATATACTTATCTGCAGCGTTTTTATAACGATACTGTAACCTCACACTGGAACCTGTCTTTACGGCATTATTAAGATTCGTAGAAATCTCTTCCATGTCCTGAGGGTGGATAAATTCATAGAATGATTTTCCCAGTAACTTTTCAGGTGGAATACCTAAAAATTCATTAGATGATGGGCTTACGTATCTGAAAACACTGTTTTTGTCTGATTCCATGATAAGATCTAGCATGTTGGTGGTGATAAAGGAAAGCTGTTCCTCGCTACTGGCAATTATTTCTTTGTTTCTTTTTAGAACTATCTGGGCTTTTTTAATCTCATTTAATGATACTATCTCCCTGATCACTACCAGCACTATTATAACTCCCACACCCCAGATTAAAGCCTTGTCCGGTGTTCTGATGAGAAGAAGACTGTAGGTGAAAAGAACTAAAATTAAGGGCAAATAAGAAATCCACTGACTTGTAAACTTTGAGTTGTTATAATAAGATATCCAAGATTTTAAATCAATTTCAACATCTTTTAAAAAGGCTATGGCTGCTGCTGAGGCAAATATGGTATCTGAAGTGTATAGGATGGTGAACATCCATTTATACACTAAACTTGGTTCAAATGCATGATATGCATAGATCATGTCTCCAAAAATTGAGAGAAAATACCTAAAGTCATTAAAACCAGTGGTGTTGGTGTTATCTTTAGATTTTTATTAAATAACACACCAAGATACACAATCAAGAGTATAATATCTAGGAATAGGTAAGATATAGACCTTATAATGGCTATGGTGTTTGGATCACTTGGTTTCACAACTGGCCAAACAAAAAGAAACCAAACAATGAAGAATAAAGATATCATAACAATAAAAACATCTAATAAAGCTTTTGTTCTGATTTTATATGGTTTTTTTAGAAAAAACAATAGTCCAATGATTACTAAGGCATATGCGAATATGTAAAAGGTATCAGCAATGGAAGGTGATGAGATTGTACCGGTTATATTTTCAAAAATAAAATAAAGCATGTTAGAAATGAAATATAATCCCATTCCCAGGGTGAGTAATCCCCAGGCCTTAAAAATATCTCGATCATTTTTATATGACCACCAGGATGTGTAAATAAACAAACATAAAGTTAAAAAGCTGGTGATTGGTGTTAAAATAGTTATATACGTTGATGAAATTGGGGTATTCCAGAATAATAAAGGGAAAAGAGCTAATAAAATGATAATGGCAATGGTTACGAGGAGTAATGGTTTAAATTGAATCGAAGATTTTGATGCTAATTTTTCCACCACAGTTATCAACCCTTTGAAGTTTTTTGTTGGAAGTTATTAATCTAATTTATTAATAATTATTATATTTCACTTAAAATGGGTTAAAACTGCTTTTATTATTGTTAACATGATAATTTTGCATAGTCTGAATATTCTTAATAATTGGATGAAATCTAAATAAACCGATAAATAAATGATATATTTATACAATTACTTCAAGGATGCCCTGAAAATGAGGATACTTTTTAAATTCATAGATTTATAAGATATTAACATATAGAATAATTAACCTACATAATTTTAATAGAACAATTTATACGGGGTACTATAAAATGGAAGATGCACCTAAAATTTGCAGTTCATGTAATGCTGAGATTCAACCTGGCTCCAAATTCTGTACTGAATGTGGAAAATCTGTGGAAGATGCACCTGAAAAAGCGGAAATTGCCCAACCAGTGATTAAATGTCCTAAGTGCAATACAGAATTAAAACCTGATGATAAATTTTGTACTGAGTGCGGAGCGAAAATTGAACCTGTAACTAATTGTCCTAAATGTAATGCTGAGATTCAACCTGGAAATAGTTTCTGCACTGAATGTGGAATCAATGTCTATGAGTACAAACCTCCTACCTCTACTATTCAGACTGGTACCAAAATAACCAATATGTCTCCAGGTACTTCTTCCAGCAGGCCATCTGCCAGGAGAGAAGATCCCATGGAAGATCTTAAAGAGACGGGTATGAATATAATGCAGGATGTTGAAAAAACTGGAAGGGGGTTGATGAAGGATCTGGGTGGTTTCCTGGATAAATCCTCCAAAAAGAGTTCAAAAAAATCCATAAAACCTAAAAAGAAGGAACAACACTTCCTGGTGTGCGATAAGTGTGGTGGATACTATGAACTTGAAAAAGGTGAGTCACCAGAAGATTTCTCTGATGAATGTGAATGTGGTGGGCATCTGGAACATAAAACTGAACATCCTTAATCCCCCTTGAATCTGGGTGGGTTTCAAGGTTATTATAACTCTAATAATCATTGTTCCAATACAGATCTGATTACTCAATCCTTCATTATCCATTTTTTTAATTTATAAATATTTTTTCCTTTTTTTGATTGCACTGTTATTTGTGATTTTTCATATATCCATACCTGGTTTCTATTGGTGCACTTCCCACATATACCTCATTAACTGCTTTGAATGTCACAGGATCTTTAATGTATAATGATTTACCACTTCAATAATTAACCGTTACAAGAAGTAAATTACAAGTAATTTTGTAAGCTATATTTTCGTTAATTTTATTATAAAGTTCTTTAATTTTACTATAAAATCCAAGATCTGGACATTAGTATTATTTGTCCGGCATTTCCTTCCTATTTCCTTCTGTATATCATTGTAAATCCGAAAAATTTATACTGTTAATATTTTTAATTATTAAATATCACACAAATGGGGAGATTTTTTGTGACATGTCAGGTGATAATTAGTGCAGGGGATAATGGAACTGTTACTCCAGTAGGAGAGGTTGTGGTTGATAAATTGAGTTATGTGTATCTTCATGCTCAACCTGAGCCTGGTTACCAGGTAGAAATGTGGTATGTGAATGGTAATCAGATGTATGGAATTACTAAAGAGTTCAGAGTGCTGGCAGAAGAGGATAATTTAGATGTAGAAGTAACATTTGATAAAATTTAAAATCACATGACTACTCAAATTGAATAACCACTTTCGTGATGCTTACAGGTAAGAAAAACTATACATTAAAGCATCTATTTTTTTTATTCTATTTTTTTTATTCTTTAAAACAGCCCTTCAAAAGCTTTCAGAAGCATGAAAAACCTAAGACCCTCTATTATTTATAGTTTCAAAATTAAAGGCATTGTTATAGAATATTATCTACCTATCTATCTATGGAATTCACGCAGGTAGAAGTTTCCATGATGATAAACTTACATAATTGAAAAAGAAGTATGTGTAAATAATAATTTAAAAGGGGAGCGATTTATGGCAAATATAGTAATCTTTCATTCAGTTTTAGGGCTTCGAAGGGGAATAATTGAAGCTGCAGAAATGTTAAAGGATAAAGGACATAATGTTCTCATTCCAGATCTTTATAATGGTGAAACATTTGATGATATGGAACCAGCAATCGAAAAATTTCAGGAAATTGGAATCACAGAAATGGTGTCTCGTACCATTTCTTCAGTTAAAGATTTTCCCAGAGAAACAGTTTACGCAGGATTTTCTAATGGAGGAACATCGGCTGAGTTACTTGCTGGAACAAAACCTGGTGCCAAGGGATGTCTTTTATTTCACGCTGCTTTACCTCTTAATATGATTGGTATTGAAAGGTGGCCATCAAGTGTCCCTGTTCAGGTTCATTATGCAGCTAAAGATCCGTGGAAAAATCAACAATTTATCGATGAATTTTCAAAGAGCATTCATCAATCTGGCGCCAGTTATGAATATTTTGAGTATCCCTGCACAGGACACCTGTTCACTGATCCAGATTCACAAGATTACAACAGAAAATCATCTGAATTGTTGTGGCAACGGGCAATACAGTTTTTACAGGATATTAAATGAATTTTTCAATTATAACAGCATATTCCTGGCTTAATTTAGACAATTATTTATAATTTAGTTACAAAAAGAAGCAGGGTTTATCACACATTAGGTTACAACTCTAAAACAGCCCTACAAAAGCTTTCAGAAGCATGAAAAATCTAAGACCCTAAATTCATTAACTAAATAAAGGGGAAATGACCTAAATTAATATTATACCTGAATTAACATTATACATTTCAAGGAGCCATCTGAATGTCATATGAATATCTGAAAAGGGACCAGGAACGGGTTAAGAAAAAATATGACCAACTCATGCATGAAGCTGATGTTGAAGCCATTGAAAAGAAACTTGATTCTTTAACCAAGAAACCAAAACAGGATTCAATGGATGAGATATGGATTGATATGTATAAGGACGTGCTGAAGTTAAAGAAAAACAGAACAAATGAGGATTAATTAAATTTTATTTAGAAAAAAATGATTTGCTTTAGAAAAAAGTTTTATGAATTTATTTAACAAATTCATCTTCTTTAATTGTATTTTTTACCAGGGCCCGGGGTAATTTAGCTGTTTTATCCAAAAGTAGTTTAATGTTCTCAATGAACACCTGGCAGTATCTGATGGCCTGTTGTAGATCCTGGGGATTTCTTGTGGACTGGAAATGATGCTGGTCCTGATAATAAAAGTCAAAAACCCAGTTTAATATGTCTATGCATTCTTTTTTGATCTTTCCTTCAGCAACATATTTTTCCATATAATCAATTAAATAAAATGAATTTTCTTCTTGAATTCCATCTCTGAGAGAAACAGCCCGTACTGCATGAAGACTGGCAAAATAGGTTGAAACCCTTGAAGAACGATAATAACCTTCTTCAAAAGTTTTTTCAGCTTCTTTTAGCCAAATTTTTGCTTCTTTAAGAGACAAAGCACTTTTTAAAGGTGATGGTTCCACCTTTTTAAGATGCCCTTGGTAACATAACTCATCAATTTTGTTCAAGTGTATCACCATTTTCAAGAGGTAATTATATTGTATTAATTCATGAATTGGGAATTCATATTAACCATAAAACAATTATAATAATTGTCCACAGGTCATATTAAATATTTCCCTTATGAATATTGTTAAAAACCAAACAAATAACTAACTTAGATTTTAGTTATGTGAAATATAGGCATGATTAAGTTTTAAAAAGGCCTACAGGTTAGGGACAACTTTTTATGATTTGTACTATTATATTAACGTCATAAATATCAGAATAAACAGATTCATGTTAAGTTATTTTGAGGTGTTATGTTTGGATAAAAAAATCACCGATAAAAAAATCCCCATTATCATAGCCATCGCTGTGATCATAGTTTTAGGATTAGTTTTTTATATACTGACTGCAGGAACTCCTTACACCAGTAAGGGTGAGGATGGGATTGAAATTTCTTTTAACTATCCCAATGGCTGGGCTTTTCAAGACCGTACCCCTGGTGTGCTGATTCAGGGAGAAAAAAATGGTACAGATAACTCCACCAACCGTTCTGTAGTTACCATTAATCGAATCGCAGCCAATGAAACCTCACTGGACCAGATTCGAAATGACAACCCATACATCAAAACAGGTAGCATTGTTAATGAAACCAACAGAACCATTGACGGTGTTGAAGCTGCTGTTATTGACATTGATGAAATGGGAGGTCCTGACAGTGGTAAAATAGGTGAAGTTAAGCTGGTTCTCTTCAGTAAAGATGATTATATCTACACCATCTCCTTTGTTACAGGTGGATCAATAAAGGACATAGAATCAGATATAAACCATATACTGAATAGTTTCCATATAAATAAAGATTAAAACTATTCTTTTTTTTAAATTTTTATTTTAAACCTATTATTTTAAACATAATCTACTTATTTCAAATCTAGTCCTCTGTAATAGTTAGATAATAACAGTTGGGTAGTAATAGTTAGGTAGTGATAGTCGGGTAGTAGTGAGTGGATATTAATGGATAGATAATATAAAACGGATAATAGAAGGTAGTATTAAGTGGGAATCTTTTTGATTTCCATGGTATCCGCGATTTTCTGGTAAGCATCCCTGTACTTTTGGGCATTAAAATTTATAATCATGGTTTTAACATCAATATCTCCTGAAGTTAAGAATATGTAACTACAGACCTGGAGACCATCTTCAATTTTAAAACCGGATTTACCTGCAATGCTTATGCTTTTTCGTTTGGTGAAAGATTGCATGTCAGTTTTGTTACTCTTGTAGTAGAAAACTTCACCAACCATGTTTTCGATGGTGGTGTTGGAACTATTGTAGATTTCCAGATTACATTTGGTACTGTTGGAATTATCCACAATCACCAGATCAGCAGGATACTGAAATTTAACCCATTCATTCTCAAAAGTACCACCTGTACTGGTTTTAAGGGTTCCTGTAGTTCCAGTGATATCTGTACATCCACTGATGGCAACCCCCATTGATACTAATAAAATGATCATTAACTGGTAATATTTCGTTGATATCCCTCGCATCTACATGTTAAATCCATTGTAAGATTAATTTTTCTTAACGTTTTTATTCATTTATACTTTTCCTAATTTTTTTTAGCACCATATACAACATCATGAAGCCATATGCAACTTAATGAAATCTAAAGCAACTTAATACCTTTACAACAGCATACTGATAGTTTCTAATGTTAAAACTAGAATACAATTAATTTATTAGATTGGAAATTTTCCACATTAATATATTAAATTATAAAAAAAATGGTTTTTGATCAACAGTGTTTATTTTAAACTGTTGATCTAGTATGTTTAACTACTTGCAATTACTTTTCCAGATGAGCTGCCACTGGTAGCGTAGTATCTCATAGCGTAGCCATTTCCTTTGTAGTCGTAGTCAACCCAACTGTTACCATTCCAGGTCTGAACTGAACGGTGGTTGGATGACCAACTGCTTGCGTACTGTACAATTCTTGCTTTGGTACCTGATGAAGTTAATGAGCTGTATAGTGCTGCACTGTTATCCCAACAGTCACCAGTTCCTTTACTACCATAACTGCTACTGTAAGACTTACTGTATGATCTGCTGTAGCTTCTTACTGTGGTAGCATAGGATTTTTTGGAAGAAGTGGAATAGGATTTACTTGAACTTGAACTGCTTGAACTGCTAGAGCTGCTGCTTTCACCGGCTGCTGCCTGAACTTCTGCAACATAATTATCCCAGCTTTCCATGGCTTCTTTGGT
>JAHKLQ010000048.1 GCA_020854975.1 Methanobacterium sp. | reverse complement strand
TAAACTTAAAACTTTTTATAGTTTAAAATCAAAGGAATATCATAAATGATTAGGTGAACCTAATTGAGTGATGATAAAGAGAAAGTGAGTGCAAATATTGAAGATTATCTTAAAACCATTTATCAACTCAGTGAAAACGATGAACTGGTGAAAACTACTTCCATTGCTAAAAATTTGAACATAGCTCCTGGAAGTGTTACTCAAATGTTAAAAAAATTGTATGATCTTGGTTTTGTTGAGTATTCTCCCTATGAAGGAACAAAATTAACTGAAGATGGCCTTAGGCTGGCTAAAAAAATCATCAGAAAACACAGGTTATTGGAAAGATTCATGTACGGTATTTTAAAACTTAAAAAAACAGATGTACATTCCCAAGCCTGTGAAATGGAACATACTTTGTCTGATACTGCAGAAAGAGCTCTTTGCCAGGTTTTAGAACATCCAGATACTTGCCCTGATGATGATGCACTTATACCAGAATGTGACTTGGAGTTTACAAGCTGCGATGAATGTATGAAAGCTATTAATGACGATTTGGAAAAAATTGGGAAAAGAAACAAAAATCTGGTTTCACTTATAAAGCTTAAAAAAAATCAAAAAGGCCGAATATCATTTATAAGAGGGGATTATAAACTATTACAAGAACTTTCAGATGAAGATATCACCATAGGAACCATGATTAGTATGGTAAATATTGATCATTTAAGCGATCAGGTAGAAGTTTCAGTTGAGGGCTCCCAACTAACTATTGGAAAGGAGATTGCTCGTAATATTTTTGTGGACACGAAAGAATCATGAGTTGAATCATAAATTTTCAAACTCTTCATTTAACTCTATTTCCACATTTTATCAAATATTATATCTTATTTTTTTAATATTGAAATAATCTTTTTTTTAAAATCGACCACCTATCCTTTTTAGAATTATTTTCTGGAAATTATATTTTCATCAAATTGAATAGCAAACTTTATACCTTATAAAATATTTAGGTATACCTAACAATAATTTAGGCATACCTAAAAAATATGGTTGGTTAAAAATTTTCTTATAAATTAAAGGGATGTGAATAAAATGAATTACATACTTGATTATCCTCCAGTAATACTGGCACTTTTAGCCACCATGTTTACTTGGTTAATGACAGCCCTTGGAGCATCTATAGTACTCTTTGTTAGGGATGTTAACCGGAAACTTCTCAATGCTTCACTGGGATTTGCTGCAGGGGTTATGATGGCTGCCAGTTACTGGTCTTTACTAGCCCCTGCCATAGAACTGTCTGAACCCCTGGGTGCCTTTAAATGGTTACCGCCAGCACTTGGGTTCCTGATGGGTGGTTTGTTTCTAGCTTCAGTGGATCGTATACTCCCTCACCTCCATCCTGGCTGCGCCCTGGATGAGGCAGAGGGTATTAAAACCACCTGGCATAGAAATCGATTACTGGTACTTGCGGTGACCCTGCATAACATTCCTGAAGGTCTGGCAGTGGGGGTTGTTTTCGGAGCATTGACTATGGAAACATCCTATGCTGCACTAGTCGCTGCATTAGCCCTGGCCATTGGTATTGGTATTCAAAACATTCCAGAAGGCGTTGCCATATCACTACCACTTAGGGGTGAAGGATTATCCAGGAAAAAAAGCTTTTTCTATGGTCAATTATCTGGATTTGTGGAGCCTGTTGCAGGAGTTATTGGAGCTTTACTGGTAACCATGTTTACACCAATTCTTCCCTATGCATTAAGCTTTGCAGCAGGGGCCATGATATTTGTGGTAATTGAGGATATAATCCCTGAATGTCAGCAGGATAAAGATATTGACCTGGCCACAGTTGCAGCTATGGCTGGATTTATTATCATGATGGTCTTGGATGTTGCTTTGGGGTAACTGTCTTTTTTCACAAACAATGGGGGGAAAATCAAGTAATCAATCATCTATAAAGTGTTGTTCATGATATGGTAAGTATTGGGCTAGAATTTACATATTTGAGGGGGGAACTTGGCATATTAATGGTTGAAAGAATCCCTATATCCTGAAAAAGTAGGTATCTAAATTGATTGGTAAAGGGTAACTTGAAGCATGGTGAACAAAAAAAGGTTAATATTGAAAGTAGGTACCCGGATGCATGAACCCAGAATTGATAAATGAATATGTGTCACATGTGCCAAATGAAATTTGTAAGTCCATTGTACTATTTTTTAAAACTTCTTTCTTTTTGATATATGAACATATTATCAAGTAAAAATTGGGGAAAATAAATGATAACTCTAAAAGATTCAGTAACGATAAATACAACCTTGGAAAAGCTTTATAGTTGGCTTATTAATCTGGATGAGAATTTTGTAAAGTGGCATCCCAACCATGTGAAATTTGAGAAGCTAACTGGTTCCATGGATGTGGGTGACTGGATCTATTTTGAAGAAAATGTAAATGGAACCATTTATAAGATTAAAGGTGAGATTACAAGGAAAGAAATTAATAAAAATGGTTTTAGAGTGGATTTTAAAACCAATTCTGGTTTAGGACACATAACATTCATGGCAGAAGCAACAGAGAGTGGTTGTGTTTTTACTCACATCGAAAGTTTTGGTTTGGAAACTCCTATCATAGGTAATATCATAAATTTCATAATTTTCAGGGTATTAGTCCGTAAGAAGGCTAACTGGGATTTGATCTCACAGGATATGAAAGAAGATAATGTAAATTTAAAAAGGATACTGGAAACTGGTCAATATTAACTTCGTTGAACCTAAACCTACTTTCTCTTAACAATAAATACGACCAACCATTGAACTCCATAATATGAAAAGAAGTATACATTTTTTTTAATATTATTAATATAGTTAAGCCATTATTTCACATCTATTGGTATCTAATGGGGAATGGAATATTTTTTTGGAAAAATAATGTTTCATAATGTTTCGGATTCTTTTGCAACAACATAAGCCAGAGGAAAAGATGCTTTGATTAAAGAGGAATCCACAATTGAAAATCCGTTTTCTTCAAGAAAGGCTTGGAAACTCATCATTGTCCATTTATGATAGGTGCGAAAACCTGTTAGTGACATCAGTTGAGAAAGTATAGCTGCCTTCTTACTACCGGCGTGTATAAATGTAGGTGCAAAAAGCAAACCATTTGTTTTGAGTACCCTTCTAATTTCTGCAAGTGCTTTTTTTGGATTTGGCATGATATGTAGGGTATTAGCTATAATAACCGCATCGAAGCTGTCGGAGGCATAGGGAAGATCATACGCATTGGTAACAGAAAAATTAATATTTGTTACGTAAGACTGTTTTGACTTTTTGCACGCCGCCTCTATCATGTCTGGTGCAAAATCAATGGCTTCAATACACTTAATATGGTGAGCAAGTCCTAGGGCAATGATACCTGTGCCAGTGGCAATTTCAAGCACATGATCCTCTGGGTTGAGCTCTCGAACAATCCGTTGGATGACATCCTGATATGCCGCTTCGTCTTTTTTCATAAATCGGTCATAAACAGATGAAAAACGATTCCAAACATTTTCTTCTTTTTTTGGCATTACATTATGTTCCTTTATACATTTATCGAGTTATTATGCGGAATATGGGTTAAATACGCCTTGATTTAGGTATTTTGGTATGATAATGATAAATGACTTTCCAATCCTTATTTTGTAAGATTTTAAGATTTTTGAGCAATCATACATAACCATTTTCCATTTTCATGTTCATATGAGACTACATCACTAAAACCAACATTAATGAGTGCATATTTTAGCTGTTCTTCGCTGTAAACACTCATGTCGATTATATTAGTCCATTTTTCGGCTTCTTCTCCTTTAGATAATTCGTTACAGATGAAGAATTTACCGTCGGGTTTTAAAACACGTTTAACCTCTTTAAAATCGTTGATTATATCTGGCCAGAAGTAAATGGTCTCAAAGGCAGTAGCCAGATCAAATTTCCCATCTTCAAAGGGGAGGCATGAAACAGTTCCATGAACAACATCTACTCTCCCTTCTGCAATTGCGTTTCTGTTGAATTTCCTTGAATTTTTAACACTTGTTTGGGAGTAATCCACACCATAAACCTTGGCATGGGGTGCTTTTTTTAATAGATTGGAAATATTTTTCCCACCACCACATCCAATTTCCAGGATGTTGGTTGCTTTTTCTATTTCTATATTACTTAAACACCACAAAGCATTTTTATTATGCATGATATTCATCATCTTCAACATTATTTTGCCAGTTACGCCTTTTCCAGGTTTACGTGTATTTGCAAAAATTTTCCTACTTAAACTCATATAAATCACCCTCTCCAGTAAATAATCTGTATTAGCATCTTTTGGGTGGAAACAATAATACAGGTGAAGTTATGGGGATGTTAGTATCTTTGATTGGGTTTATAAAGAAATGTTTTAATTTTTCTTCTCCAGCATCATCCAAAACATAATTATCAACTACTTTGCCTTTTTCAAAATGTAAAACATGGGAGCAGCATTCCAATATAAGTTCCAGGTCATGAGAAATAATAAAGATGATAATTCCTTTTTTTTGAAGTTTTTTTATATTATATGCCACTTCTTTCATGTGTTTTAAATCTAAACCACTGGTTGGTTCATCAAATATGATAATTTCTTTTCTTGATGCAATTGCACTGCCAATGGCCACCCGTTGTTTCTGTCCTCCGGATAATGCCATGGGATGAGTATCTTTTAAATGTAATAAATCAAGATTTTTTAAAATCTCTTCAGTTTTCTCTGTGGATTTATCATATTCCATACTGAGTAAAATTTCGTCTTCAACACTTTCAGTGAAAATTTGATGGTTTACATCCTGCATAACCATATAAGAAAGCTTTAAACGTTCTTTATTTCCTAGACTTTTTCCTTCCTTTTCCAACAAACCTTTACATTTTCTTTCAAGTCCACAAAGGCACCGGGCAAAGGTAGATTTTCCAGCTCCATTTTTACCAATTATGGCTATTACTTCATTTTGGGGAACTTCCAATTGTTCTATGTCAATTGCTATTTTTTTCCCATAAGAATATCTAAATTTGGTTAGATTTAGATGAGTGTTAATATCATTTGGTTTTGAGGGTTTTGGTGAAAAATCCTTTTTATTTTTAGAAAGATCTTCCAAAGATAAAGGACGAAGACCTAATTGTAAAAATGATTTATTATCCATGGATCTTAACTCATCTCTACTTAATTCCTTGTGAATTTTGCCATCTTTCATGTAGATGATACGATCTATTAAGTCATTTAAATAATACAGGCGATGTTCTGCTATTATAACCGTGTTTCCTGCATTTTTCCATATTGAAATTAGTTTTCTAAGATCCCAGGTTGACGCAGAATCGAGGTTGGATGAGGGTTCATCTAAAAGTAAGATTTGAGGTTTACTGGCTGAGACTGAAGCACAAGCAATTATTTGTTTTTCTCCACCTGATAGTTTGAAAATGCTTTTATTTAACAGATGCTGAATATTAAAAGTTGATACCACATCATGAAGCCGTTTTTGAATTTCTTCAACAGGAAGTCCCATATTCTCACAACCAAAAACCAGTTCACTGTTGGTATCAACATTAAAAAATTGGGAACGCGGATTTTGGAATACTGATCCAATTATTTTCGCTGTTTCATATATGGGACTTTTTTCTACGGATAAGTCATTTATCATAACTTGACCATTTATTGAACCTTCATAAAAGTGTGGTATCAGGCCATTGATAAGCCGGGTTAAAGTAGTCTTTCCACAACCTGATTCTCCGCATAGAAGGATCATTTCTCCTTTTTTAATCTTAAGATTGATATTTTTTAAATCTGGTTCTTTCTTATTTTCATTATATGAAAAATTAAGGTTTTTTATTTCAAGCATGCTAAAAAGCTCCCTATTTAAATAAGATAAAAATAATTAATGCCACAGCAGAAAAGATTAATAAAATTATATCCTGAATATGAAACCCCACTTCACAGATATGGGTTCGTTTTACAGGGTTACCAAGTCCTCTGGTTAATGAAGCCGCAGATAATTCATCTCCAGTTTTAACCGCATTGATCAATAACGGTACCATAATATATTCCAATAGTATTAATGGAGATTTAACCGTCCTTAGATTAAATCCAATTCCCCGCATGCGCATAGCATCTTTTATGGTACGAATCTCTTCAATTAAAGTTGGAAAAAATCTGAAAACTACTGAAATGGGTATGGCTATAATTTCCGGAATTCTAGTTTTTTCCATTGATGCTAAAAACTCGCTTACAGTGGTGGTAACTATTAAATAGTATCCCATGACAATTCCCGGCATCATCCGAACTAAAAGATTGGTGATCATTACAATCAGTATGTTTAAGACCCCATGGGTTACAGGTATAAGAAATATTTCTCCCAGTAATGCCAAGGTGTAGGCTGAAATATAGATCAATGCTGCTTTTTCTCTTTTACTTAATAATAAAAGAAAAAAGGGGATGGCAACCATGAATAGGGTTGCGTAATGTGCTGTTTCCCCAAATACAATCAGGTTCAGTATTACCAGTACAATAATTTTCGTTCTGGGGTCAATTTTAAGATTTGCACGGGTATCTGAAGATTGTAGAATTTCACAGTTCATTAAATTATCCTCTTATCTATTCTTTTCTCATCTTAGTTAGGCTATGCCTGCTCTTTTGAAATGTTTTTCCAGGACAGATTTTCCAAGAAAAGCTCCTATAATGCCTGCTATGAAAGCAACAATTACCAGAGCAAAGAGCATCCAGTCAGGAGTGAGTGCCATCACTGTGGTAACATATTCAGTTCCCATGCTGGAACTCATATGTGCAAAGTAACTATCTCTCATAACCCACATGGGGATCATGGCTCCAATTATGAACATGCTGAATACTCCATATCCCAGAACAGAATTTTTAAAGCTTTGGTAATTACCTGCTCTAAATATTAAATCTGCAGCCAAACCAAATACCAATCCTGTTATGGCGGGTACAAAGGTATGTCCGGTTAAAAACATGACCAAACCCACAATAAATCCCATTATGGTAACCATTCCAAATTTCTTTACCTTGGTTAAAAATAACATAAACGGAATTCCAGTTACAATGGGGCAAATAAGTGGAAGAAATACCAGCAAAATTGGAATATAACCCAACATACCACAAGCGAAAAAAATCAC
>JAHKLQ010000103.1 GCA_020854975.1 Methanobacterium sp. | reverse complement strand
TGTAAACTCAGCGTCATTTGTTAGGTCGGCAATTAAAAATATTATAAAAAGACATATGAAGTAATGAGAGTTGAACAATAATTTTTGTTATAATTAAGCCTGTTTTATTTGGTTAGAGTTGATGTCTTTTTACTTCTCACATGCTCCTCAGGACAACTACCATGACTAATATATGATCATAGTAAAGCACACACACTAACAAATACCAGGGGAGGTGGAAAATGTCTATGAGAACAAGTCCATATATCACATATATGTCCTTTTTATGCAAATAGAAAAAAACTTACAGGTTTAATAAAACCTTCATAAAATCTATTCTATAAAAAAACAGTTTAATTATTGGTTTTATTAAGCTAAACAAACTATCTATAACTATAACTCAATTTTATTTTAAGAGTTGAGATCTATGGCAGAAGATCAAAAATTACAAAAAAATAATATAATTCTTTATAAGGGTGATGAAGGCGCAGCTACCATCGAGGTTCTTTTTAAAGATGACACCATGTGGTCAACACAAAAAACAATGGCAGAAATCTTCGAAGTTGATGTAAGAACCGTGAACGAACATTTAATAAATATTTTTGAAAGTGAAGAGTTAAAAAAAAATTCAACTATCCGGAATTTCCGGATAGTTCAACAAGAAGGTAAAAGAAAAGTTACTAGAGATGTGAATTTCTATAATTTAAACGCAATTATAGCTGTTGGGTACCGAGTAAACTCCAAAAAAGCCACCCATTTCCGTATCTGGGCTACAGAAAAGTTAAATGAATTCATAACCAAAGGCTATGTTTTAGATGATGAACTTTTAAAAAACGGCACCCGTTTTGGTCGCGATTATTTCGATGAATTACTGGAAAAGATCCGTGAGATCCGAGCCAGTGAACGTAGATTCTACCAGAAAATCACTGATTTATACGCAGAATGTAGTTACGATTACAATGAAAATGCAGAGATAACTAAAAAATTCTATGCAACAGTCCAGAACAAACTCCACTGGGCCATAACTCATCACACCGCTGCAGAGATCATATTCAAAAGAGCTGACAGCACTAAAAAGAATATGGGCCTTACTAATTGGAAGAATACACCTGAAGGTAAGATCTTAAAATCTGACATTGATGTGGCTAAAAATTATTTATCCCAAGAAGAAATCTCAGAATTAAATCGTATTGTTAACATGTACCTGGATTATGCTGAAAACCAAGCTAAAAAAGGTAGAGTTATGTCCATGGAGGATTGGGCGTCTAGGTTAGATGCATTTCTAAAATTCAATGAATACGATATTCTCGAGAATCCTGGAAAAGTTTCCCATGCAGTTAGCAAGGAAATTGCCAATAAAGAATTTGAAAAATATCGCAAAATCCAGGATAGGGATTATATTAGTGATTTTGATAAGGATGTGGCTCGGAAGTATTTAGATAAAACTGAAAATGGAAACACTTAATTTTCAAACCCTTATTAACTATCCATTTTTTTCATATAATGCTGGATCCAACACAGTACTCATAGGATAATATAATCTCCCCTATACTCAACCATATTAGGTTATACCCTCTTTGAAGCACTTATGGATATGATGTTTTTTCCACCTCACCTGATATTTTATGAACGAAACTGCCCTCATCACTAATTTCAGGGTCATGATCTGCATTAAATATAAGTAAAATATCAACATCACTCTTTTTATGCATTTCACGCCGTGCTGCAGACCCAAATAAGACCACAGACTCTAAAGATGGCATTTTACTTAATTTACAGGCAAGTTCAAAAACTATAACTTCAATATCTATTTTTTCATTCCCCCATAACATTCAAAATCTTTAATGCTCGTTTCTGTTATCTTATATCATAAAATTCTGTTACATGGATACATAAACTTGAGTTTATGCATATTTCTGTCGTCACATATCATAAAAATAGGATTCTATTTTGAAATTTCAACATATCTCCACAACAATTTTATGTAAATATAATGAATCTACTAAACAGATATTATTTTAACATAAATATGGGGAGTATCAATTGATATCGGGGAAAGATTATCAAACAATAGTTATTAAATATTTAAACAGAAAAATATCCAAAAAAGATAACCCTGATCAAAACCAGGCCATCAGTGCTCCTGTAAGTGAATCTCAGTTTTTAGTTGCAGGACCAGGCAGTGGTAAAACCACGGTCATGGTGTTGAAGATATTAAAATTCATCTACGTTGATGATGTTCACCCTTCTTCTATTTTAGCTACAACCTTCACCAGAAAGGCAGCAAGTGAATTAAGGTCAAGGATCCTTTCATGGGGAGATGAAATACGGCAAGTTCTCCTGAAGTCCTCAGAATTTGAAGACATACATCCCCATCTCAGGCGTCTGGACTTCAATCAAATCATCACTGGCACCCTGGACAGCATATCCCAGGACATCCTGAAAATACATCGTGCTCCTGGTGCAGCACCACCAGTCGTCATCCAGGACTTTGTAACCAGTGCCCTCATGCTAAATGTAGGCCTCTTCAAGGAGGAAAAACACCACAACGAAGACCTACAAGAATATCTCATCCAACTCAGAGGGGGTAAATTCGGTTTTAACACCAATGAAATGTGCAAACAACTCTTGGAAATTAAAGATCGGGTCTATTATGACCAAGTAGCATGGGACCAACTCGCCTGTGAAAAACAGAATGAACATCCTGGATTTGAAGTCGCCTACCAAGCCATTAACGACTACTTGAGTGAACTGGAAAGCCGAAGTCTATATGACTTTGCCATGTTAGAAGCAGAATTTCTGGACCAACTAAAAGCTGGAAAACTGGATGACTTCCTAGATGGATTGAAACTTCTATTAGTGGATGAATACCAGGATTCTAATCTTCTTCAGGAACAGATCTACTTCCAACTTGCCCAGGCTGCTATAAACAATGGGGGCAGTATGACTGTGGTGGGAGATGATGACCAATCTCTCTACCGCTTCCGAGGAGCCACCGTGGATCTATTCACCAACTTCTTGGAACGATTCACTAGTCAACTAGAAGGAAACCAACCAGAACTAATTAACCTGTCTCAAAACTACCGCTCCACTCGAAACATTGTAAAGTTCTGCAATGCCTTCTCACAATTGGATAGTGGTTTCCAACCAGCCCGGGTAAAGGACAAACCAGCCATCCAACCTGAAAGATCACCCCCTTTCACGGACTTCCCGATCCTGGGCATGTTCCGTGAGGATGTGGAAACTTTAGCCTGTGACCTATCCCAATTCATTGAACAAGTAGTCTGTGGAGATGGATACCAAATCCAGGACCATAAAATCCAAGTTAACCAGGATGAAGGATCACCCACTGATCTCTCTATTCTTTTAAGTTCACCTCAGGAACAGGTCTACAAAACCAGGAAACTTCCATATTATTTAAGGGAAAAACTCCAAATACCCCTCTTCAACCCCCGTGGTCAAAGTTTAGAAAGAACCTGGGAGACACAAGTTCTATGTGGATTGATGTTAGACTGCATAGACCCAGAATGCAAGATACAGGAATCCATTGAAAAATTACCCTACACTGCCAAGAATAACTTCAAAACCTGGAGGAAAACTGCCAGGGAATACTTGGAAACTAATCCAGAACCCTCATCTCCAATTTCTTTAACATCTTTTGTGACAGCCTGGCAAAAAAGACAACCCCTAGGAAGAAAAACCTGGAAAAAAACTGTCCCCCTACTAGATCTAGCTTATAAAGTAGTAACATGGATACCTACTCTGCAGGATGATGTGGAGGGCTTAGTATACTTGGAAGCCATCACCCGCACCATATCCGAAACCGCCCTATTCAGTAACTACGCAGGAGAACTTGTTTTCGATAAAGAAGACCCCAACCTAGAATGCTATTCTATAAAAGATGCTTACTGGAACATTTTTGTGCCTTTAGCCACGGGTGCCATAAAGGTTGATGAAGGACTTCTGGATACCCTGCCAGATAACCGGATAAACGTTATGTCTATCCACCAGTCGAAAGGATTGGAATTTCCTCTGGTAATTGTGGATGTGGGTTCAGACTTCAGAACTAACCATCGTATGAATGCCTTTAAACGTTTCCCAGATGATGGAGGTAAATCCTGCACCATGGAAGATGAGATCCGATCCTGCTCACCCTTAGGAACACCCCAAAGACCTGGAAAAGAACGAGCCTTTGATGACCTTACCAGACACTACTTCGTGGCTTACAGCAGAGCTCAAGACGTACTCCTACTGGTGGGACTCACCACCTATACTGAGATACCTAATGTGGCCACTGGATGGACCCGAAATGGTAAATGGCCTTGGGAAAGGTTACCTGAACTGATTTTAATATAAAAGCAGTAATATTAAAGAGTTATTGGAACGGATTGTATATTTCAAGTCCAGAAATATCTTTAAAATCTTTTTGGTTTCGTGTAACCAGAACCAATTCATGATGTAGACTGCTGGCAGCAATAACTGCATCTGGCAATCTAACATGAGATTCACGCCGAATTTTAATTGCCAGATTAGCAACATGATTTTCAAGAGGAATAACATTAGAAAATGATAAAAATTTCAATGCAGATCGATATCCTTCCTTCGTGTGTTTATCCCAGCCTAAAAATTCTATTTTAGTGATAATAGAAACATTGAATGAATTTTTGAATATGTCTTCAACATGAGATATTTCTTTTTTAGGCAAATCATCAGCCATATAGTAAATAAGGATGTTGGTATCTAAAAGATAACCTTTCATATCCTTACCCACTCTTCACGAAGTTTCCTGGCTTCCTGTTGGAGATCCAACTTCATATTACTATATATTCCCCTAAATAGTGATGGGTGAAAATCTTTTTTCCTATCTTTTGAACTTTCCATTTCAATAATCTTTAATTTACTTTTCTCCCATACCTCAATAGGAATTATCACTCCAGTTTTTTTACCTTTGGAGTCATAGATATACTGAACCATGTTGATCCTCTCGACTTTTACTTTACTAATATTTGTTTTAAAAAATATTTAATCCTATTGAAAATCTGGTAATCTTTGTATATATGGATGTTGAATAACATGAATAATGATTCTTCATGACCTACAGCCAAGCACAAGACGTATTTCTACTTGTGGGACTTATCACCTATCCAAATATGCCTAAAGTGGCCATTGGTTGGACCAGGAATGGTGATTAGTTATGAAAATGATTAAATAATTTAAAATTATTATTAAAAAAAATTATTATAGTTTTTTTTAATTCTGTGAATAAATCTTCTGAACATATTATTTTCAAGAACCAAGATTAGAAAATTCTTGAGTGATGTTTTGATATTCCTCCTGGTTTTTCATGTTATCATTTATATCAATGAACTTTATTAATATTCATTATAAACATTCAAGGAGCCAAACATGCCACTTTCCGTCAGAAGCAAACCTTACATAATCCCCGAGTACAGTCTCACTGGTGACTTGTTAGCTTATCTAACATGTCCCTTACAGTACCGTTACCAGAACAAGGGAACTCTACCACCATCCATGCCTATCCAGTTATGGTTCGGGGACTTCATCCATGGAGTTATGGAGGAAGCCTACCTTAAATGGAAAGAAAATGACTGGAAGGATTTCCCATGGGACTGGGAAGCCCAGACGAGAGAAATAGAACTGGAAATCCATAAAAGAATGGAATCCAGAGGGCTGCAACCACCAGCAAATCTATTCTGTCCCTTCACTCAAGAAGATGAACATCAGGGACTCTGCCCTGACACCCACCATCCACATAAACTGGTGGCCAGTATCAGAGCAGAAACAGCCCTCAACACCTGGGGACCACACCTTTTCCCCCTGGTGGATGATAATGAGGTCCGCTTAAAAGGTATAAGAGACATGCCCCATTACCATGAAGGGAGGAGCAGATCCAATTATTATGGTGTGACTGGGATAATTGATGTTCTAAGTTCGGTTAAACTGGAAGAGGCATCTGATAAGAATCTGATTATAAAATATTTACATCAGGATCCAGTATTCCAGAAGAAACTAGAAAATCTTAAATCCGATAAATATGAGGTTATTGTGGATTATAAGGGTATGAAACGCCCTTCCATTGGTTCACCCTCCTGGGATCATCACTACTGGCAGGTGCAGACTTATGCATGGTTAAGATCTTTGCAACCAGAATCCAACCCTGTTCTAATAGGAATACTCTTCTACCTTAATGAATTATCCTTATTCAAGGAAGACTTGGCTGAACTTAAAAGGGAAGTGACTAAAGAGAGTACTGATATTATGCCTGATGGTAGTGACCGGGAATCTATATTAAAATGGAATCCCAAAAAACGAATTCCTTCACTCTCAGAACCATTCAGAAATTTACGTTCCATTCGTATAATACCCATGGATGAGGTTTCCCTTGAAAAATCACTCCAAGAATTCGATCATGTTGTAGCAGATATTGAAGGGAGCATAGTAAAAGAAGTGGATGGTCAGGTGATACAGGATTCCTGGAAGACCAATCCAGATAAAAGGACTTGTGATGCTTGTGATTATAAGACTTTTTGCAGGAATTCGGCTAGTACTAAGAAGTTTACTGTTCCATAAAAAGGAGAATTGTTTTTATATTATTATAACATAATCTTAACAATATTTAAATTAATATACTAAGTGATATTGAATGTCAATCGAAATTTTATCTTGGAATACCAACAGCTTAAGGAAAAGATTCAATGATGGTTATCTTCAATGGTTCTTAGACGAAAAACCAGATATTTTTTGTGTCCAGGAAACCAAAGCCACTGAAGATCAGCTTAAAGAAACCTTAAAGGGCTTTGATGATTATTATACTTATTTTGCATCATCTACCAAAACTCCAGGTTACAGTGGAGTTGCTATATTTACCAGAATCCAACCAGTAAAAGTTGAAGATAGTTTCAAAGATGGTAACTACAAAGATGAAGGTCGAATCTTGAAGGCTGAATTTGATGAATTCACGTTATTAAATATTTATTTTCCCTCTGGAGCAGGTTTAGCAGAGAAACTGGAGCACAAATTTGAATTTTATGAACACTTTTTAGATGAAACAAAATTAATGCAAACCCAGGGAAATAACGTCATAATCTGTGGTGATTTCAATATAGCCCACCATCCTATAGATCTGGTTAACCCAGATCAAGCTGCTAAAAAACCAGGATTCTTACCAAAAGAACAAGCCTTCTTAGATAGACTCATAGAAAATGGTTACATGGACACTTTCCGGATGTTCAACCAGGAAGGTGGGAACTATACTTGGTGGGCCTATGGTTACAATTCACGAGAAAAGAATCTAGGAATGAGATTGGATCACTTCTTTGCCACAGAAAATCTCAAAAATAAGATCAAATCAGCCTACATCCGTCCAGAGATAACTGGATCTGACCACTGCCCTATAGGGGTGAAAATCCAACTATAGGATTTTTTAATTTTTCCCCTCAATAGTAACATTAATTATAAGACTTGTGAATGGAAATGTGTCTGTTTACAAAACAAATAAACCTAATTCAGTTTTGAACCACATTCGGCGCAAAATTCTGCTGCATCATTTGTTTTGTTTCCACATTCTGGACAAAAAGCTACTACTGGCAGAGTACTATTACCTTTATTTACTATTAATTCAAGTAATTCAATAATTCGATTATTTTGTTCTATTAAAATATCCGTTTTTATGGATTGAGAAGCAAAAAATCTTCCATTAACTTTTTCTATCCTTGATAATCCATCAGTAATATATGCCTTGTAGACTTTGTCAGCTAATTTTGCTTCTCTGACATATTCTTCCTTTCGTTTTTCTATGAACTGGGTTTTGGCCACTGTTTCGCGATAAAATTCTTCTATTTCTTCAATACTTTTGCCTTTTTTTACCATCTTTTTCAGTGAACGTTTAAGAGGACCTCTTATAGAACTGTCAATGGTCTCCTCATCAAATCTTGAATTAATATTTCTTCATCTGTTTTTTCTTTAGTACTCAATAATCCCATAGAATTCACAGTCTAAGTTTAAATTGTTGATTGTACTTTTCTTTTAATAAAACTCAATTATTGGTATGTTAACTAACAGGTCCAATCTGTTCTCGCGCTGGTCTGAATACTCCCCAATAATAATCAACTACAGTTGAATAATCTTGTAGGGTGGTAACAGTATACCAACTACTTTTTCCGCTTGATTTAGGTTCAGCTGTTATCTCAACATAATCTTCATCCCATTTTTTCAAAGTTATAGTTTGTTTAACTGTTTTACTGCCAGCAACATAAGTACCATACATTAATAAATCATTATCATCAACTTGATAAGTTTTCCATTCATAAGTGAAAGGACCATCCTGATATTTAGCGTTACTCCCACTCATACTTCCAGAATCTATTAATTTAGGTTCAATTGTATCTGTAGGAGTATTAAGAGTGTTTTCTGACTCTGTTACATTAACTGAAGTGTTATTAACTGTTGTGTTACTAGCTGGAGATTTACTCGTTAACAACAATCCTACAGTAAGACCAACTCCTAAAACCAACACGATCACAGCAACTATGAGAATCTTATTAATCCTACTCATACCTGCTGAAGTTTCTTGAGGAGATGTGGAGCCCAGATTAGCTCCACAGTTCTCACAAAAGGTTGCATCTTCATCGTTTTCATGACCACAATTCTTACAGTACACACTAGCCCCCCGTAACTCCATGGTACATTCGTTTAGTAGTAATCATATACTGTTACAGTCCAGCTTTCAAGGTCTTTAGTTGTCACATCAGATGCATAGGTTCCTGGGTTACCTGTGACTTCAACTGTCTTTTCTTTAGTGGTTAATGAATCTGTAGGTCCCCAGTTTAAGTTTCCAGAGCCAATGGTTCCACTACTCCCCATGATATCAAGGTTCATATAGTTAGTGTTGTAATTCAGGGTGGGTGTGGCTGACATCACTATTTTAAAACGTTCCCCTTTTATACTGAAGGTTCGATAATCATCACCGGTTCCTGAGAAACTAGTTACCTGGTGCCAGTCTGCCTTATAAGTCACCTGTTCTGATGACTCGCTAACTGAAACTGGAGTGTTAGCTGTTGTAGTTTCCTGATTCATCTGCATCAAAGCTCCGGCAGCAATCCCCAAGACAGCAACCAAAATCACCACCACTACAATCAACAACTTGGTAGACGAACTCATACCTGTTTTTTGAGGTGGTTGACGCCTTCCATAGGGTTGTTCTAACCTTGCACCACATCTTTCACAAAATACAGCATCAACATCATTTTCATGTCCACAATTTCGACAAATCATTATTTAACCCCTCTTATCTAGTCGTCATATTTTTAAAACCATTTTTAAGGAAAACTCCAAAGGAACCTCCTACTGCACCTGATATAAAAACCATCACCAAAATGATTACACCCTTGATAATGGTGAAAATAAAATCTAAAGATCCACTATCCGAACTGGCACTGGTTGTCCCTATTGATGATGAGGATGAAGCAGCTGTTGATGAATATGATGCAAAAGCACTTGATATTGCAGCTGCAATTCCCAGGGTAATAAATAACATCACCCCTACTACAAAGCCCAATATCACAAGGGAAATTAAACTTAAAATTAACCCATTCATTATCCCATCTTTAAAGTCATGACATCCCACTAGACCTGTAGCTGTCCCTCCACAGAATACCATTACAATCAATACTAGACCTACATATATTGACAGGTCTAAACTAGCAGAAGCAACAATCGACCCAAACAAAAGAGATCCAATAATTAAAACGATACATGAAACACCAAGACCAATGAAAACTGCTAATACATTTATTTCATCATTAATACGGGTAATGAGATTTTTTTCTAACTTTCTACCACATTGTTTACAAAACTTGGCCTGATATTTGTTGTTAAAACCACAATAGGGGCATTTTTTAAAAAATCTTTCACTACTTATACTGGAATCAGATGATAATTTTACACCTTTCATCTCTTCTAAACTTTCGATATAATTTAGTTTTCCCCCACATTCGCAAGTATCATCAAAATCTTCAGGTGATTCGTTATCTTCGAGTTCGTAGTGTCCTCCACATTTTTCACATACTAAATAACCCATTTATTCCCCTCCCCATATTTTTAATTGTTTTGTTACACCAAAATTAATAGCAATTAATAAAATTACTATCAATTAATACATATTTAATCTTTTAGTTTTCTTACCACAGTATTCCCATTATATTAACCAGTATCCCTCATATTTCAGTTATTAAGTTAACTAATAAGACTCAGGAGCTTAGAAAGGATGTAAAAAAAATTACATCCTGAAACTCCGGCACTGTCTGTAACTTGATACATCCTCTTTTTCCCTACCCACTTTACTGAAGAAGACTGTGTGTATCACCTGATCATTGTAGGTGAGTGATGAACCCACCACACTGGGTCCTTCCAGTCTATGATCCCAACCATAACCTATGGAGGGATGTTTCTCATCCATGGACAACTGCACCTCATCCAGGAAAGATTTAGCCTTATCACGTCCATTAAAGTTCCCTTCACCTTCTCCTTCCCGGAGGATTGCTTCCAAGGCATAACTCTTTAAGAGTTTCCTGTGGAGGATAAAGTAAGCCTGGCTGCTGGATAAGATATCTAAACCCATCACCTCTCCATTAACCATCACCAGAAGGCCATTTTGTCCTTCAAATACAGGGAAATATCTTTGATACTCATCTAGATCCGCACTTCTTGCCTGGTAAACATCCTGCATGGCCCTGGTCTGAGAGTTTACTTGAGCGTCACGACTCACATCATCGATCTCATTCCAAACTGCCCTTTGATCTGAGCGAAACTCTTCTTGAACCTTCAATGATCCATATACAGATGCAGCTTTGGTTCTGCGCACCCGATGCGTGGCAATATTTCCGGACTCCTGGAAATTCAGAGAATTGTAACTCCATCTCCCTTGTTCAGTACAACTCACCGGAACAATAGTCTCAGAATTCTCTTTAAGAAGGATACTGGTATTTAACACCCGATTCTGTTTAGCACCCTCCAGTTCCTCACCATCCAATAATAAAACAGGAATATTAGCTCTGTTAATCACCTTTAACTCGGGTACTAAACCCGATTCATCAACCTCAGTTACTGTTATAAGATCATCATCCAGAGCCTCTTTCAGGGTGATATAGAGGGACTCATCCCCACTAATGTAAAGAGGGAAAACCGACATTCCCTTATATTCCTGTATTTTTCCCAATTCCATCTCATGAATATAATCAGCAATTAATTCATCCATTTAAACCACTACTCCTCATTATTTTCTTCCAGTAAGATGAATTATTGGAATATTTAAATTAACACCCCATTTCGGTGCCGTCGATTTCTCCACCTATCGCTATATCAAATAAAGATAAGATCCGTCTATATCTAGAAGAATATCATACAGATGTAACCACTTGACAAACGGCACAAACACAGGACTCTAGCTTCATCTTTAAGTTCCTAGTTATTATTTTCCCATCTGCAACTACAATTACCACAAAATCGTACCATTCCATCATCGTTATCCTTATAAAAGATTTAGAACATTCCTTCATCTTCATTCATTAAACCAATCAAAAAAAAAATAAAAAGTGGATATGACCTGAAAATTATACAGGTATAGTTTGGTGGAATATATTTCCTTCATCACTTCCACCGGAAAAGCTAGAATCAAAGAGTAAAACTTCAACTTTAGCCGGTGCTCCTTTTTCATACAATGATGCCATACCTCTTGCTTTTATGGTTTGCCCTGCTTTTGCATCGTTAATATTCCATGCAAGAGGAGTACGATCTATAACTGCACCACTGGAATCATACCATACCAGCACCATTTCCAGATAACTTATATCCTGATTAGGCACAATATCACAGGTCACATAATACATACCATAACCTTCATTTGACACTTGAAGATTGGTAACATTGATTGAATTCTTATCTCCTGAACTTGTACAACCACTTATGGCTACAACTGAAAGTATAGCCAATACTACCATTATTAAACCTATTTTCTTCAATTACATACCTCCTTATTATTTCCATCATAGAAAATGAAATTATTTCCTGAACATAGCTACCAAGCCTGCAATGATTAGTAATATAAATCCTAAGACTCCAAAATAAGAGATACTTATTAACAACCAGATAGAACTTATCACTAATATTATTCCTCCCCATTTGCTATTTTTAGTAACGTATATCGCTCCAAAAATTCCAATAACTGAAGCTAATATTGCACTAAATCCTAATTCAGGGATAAAAATTAATGCAAAAATACCTCCCAATAAACCGAATATTCCACCAACAATACCTAAGGCTAGTTCCAGGGTTCTAGACCTTTCTTTCCTTGTTTTTCCCATTTGTGTAGTAATTTCTTCTTCCATATCCATAACTCCCTACAATATTAAAACCCATCTTAGTGGCACATACCATTCATATTATTGTCATCATATATAAATGTTAATGTTTAACATTCACAAAATAGATTATATACTTACAACACAATAGTAAACCATGCATATTAAATAAAAAAGAATACAGTTAACCATGTAAATATTCTGATCAGCATCAAAACACTAATATATAGGTTAAAGGAGAATTATACTAATTAATCAAGGAAAAACCCATAAAAATATCTCTAAAGTGGTAAAATGGAAAACATATTAATATCAACCATATACTCTTTGGAGCCAGTGATGTCCTGCATTACTCAATTCTCTCCCAACAAGGTTATCCTTCTAAGAGAAGAAGATGCTCCAGACAAGATCAAAGAATCCGAGCGTATGCTACAGGAAACTGTGGGTAAAGTTCTCACCATTGAATCCCGACCTACCAGTATCTACAACGTAGTGATGATTGCCCGTGACACTGCAGATATCATTGAAGAAGAGTATGCACATGGTGGAAAAATAGTGGTTAACATCAGTGGTGGCAGGAAACCACAGGCCCTAGGTGCCTTATTCGGATGTTACGCCCGTCAAGACATGGTTGAGAAAATCGTCTACATCACTGAAGAAGATAAAAACATAATAGAATTACCCATCCTCAACTTTGGAATATCCCGTACCAAGAGGATTATCTTGGAAGAAATTCACACAGGAGAAAACAATGTCAAGAACCTGTCCACCAAGATCGGCATAAGCCGTGGAATGACCTACAACCACATAAGAGAACTCCGGGAAATGGGTTTAATAGATGAAAACTCCTTGAATATTACCAGTGCAGGCGAACTTGCTATAATTTAACAGTTCATATAATACCCAATTCCGCTTAGTAATGAATAATATTTATTAATATTGAATTTGGCTTTTTTTCTCTCTTTTTATTCTGGAAATTGATAGGGTTCTTCCATATCTTTCAGGATTTATTTACCCTATTTTTCAGATGAAAACTAAAAACATCTTTTTTTTAAAACAATTCAAACTCAGTTGTAATAATAATATAGATCACAAGTATTATATAATACTAAGTTCAATTATGATAATAATAAGGAGGGTATGATCTATGTATAAAATTAGTGCAACATTACCACTGAAACTAGTACATGAGTTTGACGAAGTTTTAAAAGAAAATGGATATAATTCTAGAACAAAAGGTTTACAAGACGCAATCAAAGAATATATAAACCAACATAAGGATCAATAAATCTTTTATTCCATTATTCCTTACTTCATTATTTCTTATTCCTTATTTTATTTTTCCTTAGATTATAATTTTCAATTTTAGTTCATTTTACCTTATTATTCCCCAATTAATCATTACCCTAATTATTTCTTACTAATTATTCATTATACTCACTTGAAAAATCAAATGGATCAATCTGCTAATCCATAATTATCCCTTATATGCACTTGAAAGATCAAAAGGATCAATCTACTAAATACTGCATCATACTACATCTCTATTTATATTAGTAAAATCATATAATGTAGTATGAATTTAATACATATAAAAGAGAATATCGGAAATGGAAAGAACTTAATGTTCTATAAGAAAAATGTTTACGATTGTTTTAAAGAATTAAAAAAAGATTACCTATGTATATACTACAATGAACCCTTACCTATCAAGATAAGATTAGTAGATTCAATAAACTTCATATCTGGTTATAGTAAGACACATTTAAATCGTTTAGCCATAACCGAACTCACAAAACTACTGATAGACGAATTAAAATCCACAACCCTAATAATACTCTTCAACCACTTTGAACGACTAACCGAGAGATCCTTACAGATATACCAGTATCTAAACAGCAGGGAAAATATTCATTTTATCTGTAGTTTCAGTATAGTAAAAACATTCAAACCAGATGTTTATTTATTTTTAAAAACATTTAAACTAATTAATGAAGAAGAATACAAAGTTGAAAATACCACCAATGAAATTAATATCACTTACATAGTCTATGCCATTATAAGTGTTTACTGCTTTTTTATTTACATGAAAACATCATTTTCCTGTTCCATGGCATCTCTATTAATTGGAGGAGCCTGGTTTGCATTCCTAATATTCAGAACTTTAATGTATACCGGGGGACGATCATGAGAGACTACACCCACATTGCAGGTGCCATTCTTTTATTCCTCACCTTCGCCTATCTAACAAATTTCTCCAACTTACTAATAGGAATATTCTTCGCAGGTTGGATCTCTGTATTCCCTGACATCATAGACAAATTAACCGGAAAACACAGGGGCATAGGTCATTCAATCTTCTGGTTAATTCCATTTACCATCATAGGCTTCTGGGATCTACCCATCGCAGTTGCAATAATAATAGGTTTCCTCTCTCATATCTTCCTGGATATCCTGACCACCCATGGTTGTCCCCTGTTATATCCCCTACAGGACACGGATTTCGTCTGTTTTAATAGAAAAAGAAGAATAAAAACAGGTACAAATCAGGAAAAAGCAGCATTCATATTCATATTACTCCTTTTAGTCCCTGTTTTACTCTTCACAACCAATATTGGATCTTTTTGGGGAAATAGTGAAGAACAAAATTTAGTGTTTGCAGCCAGCCAAGACACCCAAAACAGCTCCAACAACGATGTCGTTAAAAACAATTTTAATCTTAACTTTGAGCTTGATCAAGGCGTTAATAAAAAAATAACAGTCAAAAAAGTTAGTGAAAATGAAACAACAATTTTAGTGGATGATATTTGAAACTAGACCGTAATAAAGAATTAGTGATGCACAGTAATAGTAACAAGGAATTAAATTACAGCGCTGCACGGTAAAGATAATAAAATTACAGCACTACACGGTAACGAGAATAATATGGAATTAAATTACAGTGATATATGGTACAGATAATATTGAATTAAATGCAGTGATGCCCGGTATAAAACTTTCATTACTCTATTCAGGACAAATTGTGAGGATTTCAAGCCATTGTAAAGATTCCTATTTTAAGATGAAAATATCCATAACAATTTTATGTAATTATGAAATAGTAATACATATATATTATTTTAGCTAGGGAAATGAGGAGTTATAAATTTTGATCTATGGGAGTTTCCATGAGTAAAATAAAGAAAAGATTCATTGAAAACATTTTTCCAGTGGAAGCCATCAGCAAAGAAACCCAAAAAGAAAAAGATGGTCGTCCCCCACTTTTTGGTATACATCACTGGTGGAATAGAACACCCTTAACTCTCTCCCGGGCTATGGTCCTGGCAGCACTCCTACCCGAAGAATTCCCTCTCCTGGAATTCAAGGCATTGATGGGTTTAGAAAATCCTAATCAGAGAGCTTATAATTATGATTTAACCCCTGAAGAATTAAGATCCCTGAAAGGAGTTTATGGGAAAGAGTGGGGGAGGGATAGGCCCCTGATTATGGATCCTTTCAGTGGAGGTGGATCAATCCCCTTTGAATCTCTTAGAATGGGATGTGATGTCATGGCCAGTGATTACAGTCCCCTGGCCTCGTTAATCCAGAATGCCACCATCAAGTACCCTGCCCGGTACAGTAAGAAGTTATGGTTGGATGTGGATGAGGCCATGACCGGGATAATTGACCATGCATATGATTCCCTGAAAGAGTTTTATCCCCAGAACAATCAGCAAGACACAGTGACGTATCTTTATGCCTGGGTGGTCCGGTGTCCAGAGTGTGGATTTCAAAACCCCCTTATGAGTCAGTGGTGGCTGGTTAAACGTCAAAAAAAGAGATTATACTTAGAACCCACCCTTTCTGAAGATAAAATACATTTAAGTATTGAAACTGAGGGAACACCTCCACCTGGTAACATATCAGGGGGAGAAGCTCACTGCCTTAAATGCAAAGAAACCATGAGTGGTGATTATCTCCTCCGTGAAATATTAAAAAATGAGGATGAAATGCTCATGGCCACTGTGACCCTGGGAAAAAATGGAAAAGAATATTCTTTACCCACCAGTGAGGATTTAAAGGCCGTGGAAGAGGCTAGAATAATAGGTAAGGATATTGATGATTTTATACATATTCAGGATCTAATCCCTCTGGATGAAATTCCTGAGGAAATTGAAGGGAAAACTCATGCTCAACCCTATCTTAAATACTGGCACAAACTCCTGAACCCCCGGGAGAAAATCCTATTTAGCACACTCATTGAATCCATCAGAGAATATGCAGACTCTCTAAATGATGATAATTACCGGGGGGCTATACTCACCTATCTGGCATTTATGGTGGGTAAACATATTAACCGCAACTGCAGGTCAGCCAGATACAACCGAAAACATGAAAACATCATGGGAACAGTTTCACAGGAGGGAATTCCATTACTATGGGATCACACTGAAACCAATCCCTTTGTTTTAAGTTCAGGTAGTCTGTTTGTTATTAAGGACGAGATTTTGAAGGGTTTGGAGTACTCTTTTAACCATTTACCGAAAAATTTAAACCATTCCTCCCCTGATTATTTGAAGACTGATAACAGATCTGTTCTGGAATCAAATTATAAGACACCTTTAATTGTTACTGATATCCCTTACCAAGATGATGTGCAATATGCAGAGATGGGTGATTTTTTTTATGTTTTTGAAAGATCAGTTCTCAACCAGTATATGGATCTGCCCTCTGAATCACCAAAAACCCAGGATCTCTCCACCACCAGTGGGATGAGAACCTCTACCTACTTTGAGCATTTATTCCATCAATCTTTCTTAAAACTCCATTTGCTACTGGAAGATGATGGATTAATGGTTATTTATTTTGCCAATCAGTCACTAAAGTCATGGGAATATCTGATAAACACTTTAATTAAATCAGGGTTCCAGGTCACGGCGTTATGGCCTTTTTATACCCAGCAACCTATAAATCCAATACTCCAGGATTATGCTTCCCTTGAATCCTCCCTGATAGTGGTGGTCAGGAAGATGAACCCTGAAACATCCTGGAAGAAGCAGGATATCAACTCTCACTTGGAAAAACGCATCCCTGAATTGTGGGATCAGGGTCTGCGGGGAACAGATCTCACTGTTTCCTTAATGGGATCCCTACTCAGTGTGTTAATCCAGGATAACATGATCACCATTGATAATGCTAAAAACAGAGAGGAATCGAACACTGTCAATAATGACAATGGAAAAAAACTCCAATGGGAAAATAATGGAGAAGTTCCTGGGATTAACCTGACTGAAGATATCAACTTAAAACCTGTACTGGGTTTCTCCCAGCACCAGATCATTCAATGGGTTCTTAATCAATTTGTCCAGGACTATGGAAAATTGGATGATCCTACCAGATTTTACTTATTCTGCAGGTTATATGGACTCGATGGAATGTCTCTGGACACTGCCAATTTAATATTGGAGGCTATGGATATAGATCTGAAAGAGTTAAAAAAGGCAGGATTTATCAAGATAATTAAAAAGGGTAGAAAGAGGGGATTGAAAATCCTTAAATTTTATGAAAGGTTTGATATAAACATTCAATATCAGATTGACGCTGCTCATATAGCCTTGAATCTTTATGAGATGGTGGGACTGGAAAAAGTGCGATCTTTCCTTCATAAACATCCAGATATAATATGTAACATCCTCACTGCCCTTACTCATATTGAACATAAGGATTTGGAAAAAGACCTGGCAGAGGGAATAATGAACTTTAGGGAATATTCTCAAGAAAGTGTAAGAGATTCTTTTATTTGATATCTATTTTTCTTTGGGTTCAAATGTTTCTCTACATTTTTTTATATGTTTCTGGGTATCTGCCACTAGATCCATATTCAGTATGGGTGAAATGCTTTCTGCCGGGAGATTACCCCTGCGTTTGGATACAATTTCCATCACCTTCCGGAAACACTTTTCAGCTTCTTTGTAATTTTTTAACCTTTCCAGAGTTTCCCCTTTACTGAACCATGCAATGGAGTTATCAGATCTGGTGTATATCACCACATCAAAGCATTTAATAGCTTCCTGGTAATTTCTAGTGGCAAATAATGCTCCACCTTTATACATCAGAACATCAATATTATCAGGTTTAATTTCCAATATTTTATTAAAATACTTTATAGCCTCAGTATAATTACCATTTATTAATTTATCATAACCTTTGTCTGTGAACTCTTCAACAATAATTTCTGAAACCTTTTTCATTTTAATTTTGCTTCCCAGGTCTGAGGGATTGTCCTGCACCACCTGATTTAATATTTTATAAGAATTTTCATAATCACCCAGATAAGCCAATGCCAGTGCTTTATTGTTTAAAATATCTAGATTAGAAGGTTCAAGTTCTAATGCTTTATTATAACAGGAAAGAGCCTTTTTATATCCTTTAATTTTATCCATAGATTTCATATTTTTTATAACTTGGATAGTGGCGTTACCCTTATTGTTCAGGGCTTCTGGAAAATCAGGATTTATTTTCAGGGCATTATCATAAAGTTTTATTGCTTCAGAATATTTTTGCTCATGATAAAGGGATAATCCCTGGTTGTTGAGATAATCATAGTCATCATTTTTATCTTCCTTTCCTTCTGGAGAAACTTTATCCAACACCTCCTGATGGGTTTTGATGTACTCCAAGTTTCCTCCACACTGACAGTTTAAAAAATCATCCAGAAATTCCCCTTTTTGTAATACATAATAACCATGGCAGTCATGGCAGAGAAGATAACCACCATTAATTTCATCAGTTTTTTCTTCATGTTTCTCTGGTTTTTTATCCAAGTTTTCACTGTGAGTTTCTATATACTCTAATTCTCCCCCACACTGACAATTTCCAAATTCATCAGCATATTCTCCTTCTTTTAAAATATAATAACCTTTGCATTTTTTACATTTAACATACTTCATTAAAATCCCCTTAAAAGATGTTTACATTTGGGATTGTTCTTTAATCATTTTCGACTATTTATGTTATTAAATACTCTTGTATGAATTTATGTAAACAAATATAAATAGTATTATGGACAATATTGTGGTGCATGTTAAAAATTAGGGGGAGGTGAAAATGTGAAAAAGAACATGCCAAAGGGAATTGTTTTTATTCTAATGACTGTTGCATTAACCATGGCTCTAGCTGGTTGTGTAACTGCTGCAGAGCCTGCTGTTAATGATAGTTCGTCATTAGAGGCCCAATCTAATATGGCAGATAACCCACCACCAGTAGAAGTTGATACACAATCAGAAGTAACAACTAACAACAACCAATCTAACTATAATACTTCATCAACTCTTCCAGATCCTGATGTAGGTGTTACCATTGCTGCTTATAATTCAACTTTCAATCCAGCAGATTTCCTGGGAGGAGCATCTTATACTCCCATAAGCACAGCACATAACGGAGATTCAGTTTGGCTGGCAATATATGTTTACAACAATGGACCAGAACCAACTTCTGGTGCTAATGTGGCTAACATCTATGATGTGTTGAATTCTACAGATTTCACCCTGAACAGTTGGGAAACTTGGTACTATGATGGAAGCTGGCATACTTCAGTTACTGTATGGGATCCAGTTTCAGGTATATGGACCACGGATACATTATATCCATTGGGAACCCTTAACCAGATCACTACACAGTACCTGTTCATTAACGCCACTATCCATGGAACCGATAATTTGGTGAACAATACAGTAACCAAGTTAACACCTTTACCCACCTCCATGGGAGGTACTGATCCCAACACCTTAAATGACCAGGACAGTGCCCTGATACAGTTAACCCTTAATGCCAGGACCAGTGTCTGGAAATGGTACAGTGATGATACTGGATTTAACCCCAGTTACCCGGGTTATAGCACTTTAAGATATCTGGATACAGCTTACTTATACCTGGAAGCCTATAATTACGGTCCAGATAATGCCACCGGTGTGATTATCACTGATGTGATACCATACGCACTTTATGTAGATTTTGCCAACATCATGGTAAGTTATGGTTATCCATTTAACTGGGAAGACCCTATGGGTTCGGTAACCCTAATTGGAAACACGTTAACCTGGAGAATTGGTGACCTGAACCTGAATAATGTCATGTTCCTCCAGATACCCATACAGGTAATTACTAGTAACACCACCTTCACCAATACAGTGACATTAGACCAGATTACCGATACCACTGAACCATCCTGGCAGACAGATAGTAAAACTCTTACTATACCTGAATTGGATGCTAGAACCAGTGTCTGGAAATGGTACAGTGACGTTACTGGTGAAAATCCTGATTACCCAGGATACACTGCCTTAAATTATCTGGACACAGCTTATCTGTACCTGGAAGCCTATAATTACGGCCCTGATGTAGCATCCAATGTTATATTAACTGATGTGATACCCACCTCCTTAAATGTGGATATTGCCAACATCATGGTAAGTTATGGTTATCCATTTAACTGGGAAGATCCCATGGGTTCAGTAAGCTTAACTGGAAACACATTAACCTGGATGATTGGCATCTTAGATGCTTATAGTAACTACTTCATCCAGATACCGGTAGAGGTTATTGAAAGCAACGTCACCATCAACAACACGGTAACTGAAACACAATCAACAGCAACATCGGAACCATCATGGCAAACTGCCAACCGACTCTTAGATGTTCCACCTGCTGCTGATGTTACCATAGTTAAACAGTTCATTGACTCGAATGGTGATCCTGTTACCACTAGCTGGTACGGGGATAATGTAACCTGTCTCATTGGAGTTCTCAATAGAGGACCTGATGGTGCCGAGGATGTGGTGATGACTGATATCATACCAGATAATCTGGTGGTTTTAACCAGTTCGGTTTTAACCAGTTATGATAATGGGGTGACCTGGATCAGTAGTGATCCTAATGTGAGCTGGGTTTTAAATGAACTTACCTGGAATATTGGTTCCATGGATGATGGTGCTATTTATCTGTTGAAATTCAATGGAACAGTACCCATACATGAAGGTACTATTAATAACACCGCCAATGTAACCACCAGCACTTACTATCCAACCCACATTTATAATAGCAGTACCGCATCACTTAATGTGGTAATGGCTGCTGATCTGGAAGTAATAAAAATTGTGGATGATAATCTTCCAGATATTGGACAGGTTATCAACTACACTATCATTGCTACCAATAATGGACCGGAAAATGCTACAGATGTGTGGATTTATGATCCGTTACCAGCAGGTGTGACCTTCCTGGATGCATTTGCATCCCAGGGCCAGTACTTCACTACTGGGCCCAATGCAGGATGGTGGCAGGTGGGTGTTCTTAACAACGCCCAATCTGCTGTGTTGATGATTAACTGCACAGTTGATCCTGCACAGGGAAGTATGGTAACCAACACTGCAGTGATAAGTTCTGCATTATATGATCAGGACACATCCAATAACCAGTACAGTGCCACTTTCTTAGAACCTGTTGCTGAAGTACTGTTATTGGTAACTGCCAGTAACTCCCAACCGGAAGTGGGTCAACAATTCTACTATACTGTTACAGCAACCAACAACGGACCTAGTAATGCTACGAATGTGATTATAAGTGCTCCTATCCCTACTGGTTTCACATTAGATAACTGGTGGGCAAGTACAGGTACCTTTGCCAATGGTGTGTGGAATGTCGGAACAATCCCTGAAGGTGATAGTGCAGTGTTAAAACTCTATGTTACGCCTACAGCAGCTGCTGCAGGTAACCGAGTTACTTTCACCACCACTATACTCTCAATGGATCAGTACGATCCCGCAACATCATACTCTGCAAGTGTCCATGTACAAACACCCAAAAACAATACAGAAGTTAATGCTAAGACTGTGCCAATGCAATCTACTGGTGCACCTTTAGTATCTCTCGTATTAGGGGCCTTATCTATATTTACAGGACTAGCAACAAGTAAAAGGAGATAAAAAAAGATTATCTCCATTTTTTATCTTTTTTTAATTGGAGATTATATGATTATTTCTGCTTTTTTTGCAATTTTCTGAATCAAACCTATCTAAAAAAAAAATTCCAAATCTTCTGATAAATAAAAAAATTACCCTTACTCAAATTATTTCATGATATCAGTGTTAAGTTGATGGTATATGAAGTCAACTAATCATGAAATTCGGATAATCCATATCTGAATAGAATTACACCATGTGTATTGTATTGAACAGCATTTATCTCTTCTAATACAGTGGTTTGATCTTTAGGAGTTAGATTCTGGTCAGATTCATAGGTTTCAAGTCCTGCTACTATTTTACCTGGATAGATGAAGTTATAAAATTCAGCCCAGTTTCTCAAACCAGTTACTCCCTCATCATAGTCAGCTATATAGAGCATGGGAACTATGTAATCACAGTAGGGTGCTATTAAATAATAATATTGATTTCCATCCCATCTTTCAGGTTTAACAGCCAGAGAAAAAGGCACTCCCTCAGTATCCTGCCTCATGGCTTTAATTTCTGGAAGATAATCAGGCATATCATAGGTTTCCACATCCAACTGAACACCTATTTTCATTTGAGCAACCTCTGAAGCATGACTGAAACCAGGATATACCCAGGCATGGGTCTTAATCCCCACAGTATCAGCCCTTTCTTTAGCTTCAGGCAGAACCGATGAATAATTATTATTATTTGCTAAAACGTATATATCTGTGATCCCAGCTTTTTTTAAGGCTGTAAAATTGATCTCTGATATTGGTGTGACTCGGGGATTGATATAATAACCCACAATAAAACCAGTCCCCACAGAGGGGATATGATACCAGGGACCTAGAGTGTCAGAATATGATACTGGTAATTTGTCACTGGTGCTGTTGGTCTGGGTGGTGGTGGCATTGTCTGCTGCAGCTACACCCATCAATATCAGACTAAATAGTATTAAAATTGATAATATGGGTTTGTATTTAATGTTAATCTCCCTCAGATGTGTTTTATATCCTTTTAATTAACAGAATTCACTTATATAACTATATTCTGTGCACGAATACATACAGAAATGTTTAGATGTATAATTAATTACAGCCATACTTTAAGTAATTTTTAAGTTAAGCTAATTAACCAGCAAAATCTATAATCTAATTAATAAAGAGGTCCCCCATGTACTTCACAACTGGACTAATACTAATTACCATAGCCTGGATAATTCAGTTCTATAAAACTGTAATTCAGAAAAATAAGCATATAAATCCCTACTTCCTAATCCTATACTTTGTAGGTGTTATCTTCCTGGTCATAGGTGATTTATTAATCAATGACCTAACGGGTTCTGTTTTGAACCTTATAACCATAATATTACCTGTATTAATACTTGTATCCTTAATCAGGGACTAATTTCCCTGGAATATTCATCAAAATCTTTCATTTCTTTCATTTTTCAACAATTCAGCATAAAAAAATCTCCCTAAAATTGATGAATTTCCTTTAAGAAATAAATAATCCATAAAAGTTGAAGTGCATAATATGAATAAAAAAATATCTATCATATTGATAGGTTTTCTTTTAATCACCGGAATTCTATCCATATCTGGATGCATCACCACTCAAGAATCCTGTCCTAACTGTGGTTCATCCAATGTGGAAATTGTCAAAAACTACACCAACAACACCACAGGTAAAGTAATGTTAGTCTGTGAGTGTAACAACTGTGGATATAGTTTCGAGGTAGAAACGCTAAACTAACAAGCAATGGTATTAGAAATAATTGTGATTGTTAAAGCAAATAGAAACTATGATAAAAATATATGATAAAACTTCATAATAGTATAAATTAGGTGGTAATATTGAAAAACAACAATATTTTCAAGATAGGAATTATAGAAACACTTGTTTCTATTGTTTTGGTATCGGGTTGCACTAGTTCTTCTACGAACGAAACTAAAACATTTTCTGATGGAAATATGAGCTTTAGTTATCCTGCTGATTTTTATGATGTTGATTATTCTGGAAATGAAATAGATTCTAGTACGATGCGTTTAATAGGTATGCTTGAAAACAAGGACGGTTTTGCCATTCGGGTATTTAAGAGTAAAACTAGAACTTCCCCCACTGAAGCAAAAGATGTGGCTGTCTCAAAAATTGAAAATTTATCTAATTATAAAGTATTATCCACAACTACTGAAACCAACTCTAATGGTGTTGCTGTAGAAAAAATAAGCTATTCAGAAAGCAAATTCCTAATCTTCAACTGGAGGCATGATAATATGTATTTTCAAAAAAAGGGTGATGTATATGTAATTACAGTATCTGGGCTTGTTTTAGATAAGCAAAAACTCACAGATATCAATAACATAATTTTCCAATCAATAAAATAACTTTCTTTTCTTCAGTAAAATGCCTATCCATGGCAAAGAAAACTAAACGTTGACTATGTGCTATCCCCAACAGATAAAATTTAAATCATAACATTCTTATGCCGCACTATAACGCAGCCTTATAGAAAATTATCAGAAAAATAAGAACTAACAGAATAAATAAATCTCAACGGAGATTAAATAACTCGTTTTTTTTACTAATATGCATAGTTCACAAATATTTTTGGTCTAATGCCAATTGTTTTTAATACCGAACAGGACTCTGAACATGTTCTTGAAAGGTTTTCTGTAGAGGTGAAGATGTATCACTGTTGCCAGTACCATCAGTATGGATAGTTCCACATGCCAGAAGGTTAGAGATGGATTCAGAGCTGTTTTTATACTGAGGTTTATTATCATTATAAGCAGAATTCCAGTGATTCCACTTCCTGCCATTCCGGCTGTGAGGAGGATGTTCCATATTCTGCGATGTTTCTGTTGGTCCAGAATTCCCCTGGTGAAGAGGAAGGATGTGAATAGGTAAAGACCAATCAGGAGCATGCTAACCGGTATCACAAAATAGTTAGGGTTATCCCCCAGGCTACTGTCCACTCCACTTCCAGGGTCTGTCACGGCACTGGCATTACTATCATTAGTATTCCCTGTATCTACCAGGCTAGTGGATGTATCAGCCTGGTCCTGTGCAGAACTTGCAGGATCATATGAACTGGAATCTGTAGAACTGGTTGAAGAACCATCATCATAGGTGGATGAAGATGCGGTGTCTGTGCTGGAACTGGAGGTTTGTCCCAGATCACATATTCCATCTCCTCCTGCGTCAGTGTAACGTCGACATTCACCAGGATAACTGCAGCTTAACCCGTAAGGACAGCTGACACCACAACTTGATGACATGGTGACCCCGGCAATAAGGGGTATGGTTGAAACTGCACTGACTAATTTTTCCTTAAAGTTAATGTTCATCCCTCCTTTTGGGGGATATGAACATGGTCTTAGTAGATTTCCAGTAAGTGTGTAAATGGAAAACAGTTACTAAAACCAGAGTCACACCTAATTCAACATGCCAGAAAAGGAAGGGCTGATTCACTGGTAAGCTAATACCAAACTCCAGTAATATGGTCAGAATAAAACCTGCCCCTCCAGATATCAGGAAAGCCAATAATAATATCAGGTTCCATAAACTTATATGGACAGATTTTCTAATTACACCCCGCTTATAAAGACTGTAAGTTAATAAATACCCTCCAACAAAAGGTATTATGGGTAATATCATATCATAAACCATTTAAATTTTCTCCGATTGTGTATATAAATTAGATTTTAAAGAATAATCCAAAAATCTCTAAATAATTCAAAAAATTTTATACCATCACCTCTAGAACCAACCATTCCCTATTATACGAACAGTTCGGTTTAAGGCTTTTCATGGTTCTGTTAGATGAATAAAGCTTTTACCTTAAAAATAATTATTCCAAGTTTACACCCAATTTATTCCCAGATAAAAAAAAAGAATTTTCAGGGTGCAGGTGGAACTTTAATAGTTTAAAAAAAAGGTGTTGTTTAAATCCGGTTTTTGTACTGTAATTCCTTAAAGGTTATGGTGAATTTGGTTCCCTGGTTTTTGTCCAGGGTTATTTTTCCTTCAATTTGATTAACTAAACTATCTACCAGTTGCAAACCCAGTGAATCTGTGTTCTGGAAGTCAAGGTTATCAGGGAGTCCTACGCCATTATCAGCTATGATGAGTTCCATGTGTTCTGGTAGGGAGTGAAGCTGGATTTTAAGAGTTCCCTTTTTATGGGGGAAAGCATATTTAACACAGTTGGTCACCAACTCATTTATAATCAAACCACAGGGAATAGCCGTGTCAATATTCATCTGTACATCTTCTATATCCAGTTCCAGTTCAATAGTATCTCTGGAAACACCATAAGAGAAGAATATATCAGAGACCAGTTTTTCGGTATAATCTTTGAAATCGATTTTAGTGAAACTGGGTGACTGGTATAATTTCTCATGGACCATGGCCATACTTTTCACTCTTCCCTGACTTTCTTTAAGCACATTTTCTGCTTCTTCTTCATCCGCCTGACAGATCTGAAGGTTAAGAAGACTGGAGATGATTTGCATATTATTTTTAACCCGGTGATGGATTTCCCGGAGTAAGATCTCTTTATCATGAAGGGATTGTTTGATTTCCTGTTCTGCCCTTTTATTCTGAATGGCCAGAGCATAAAAAACAGCTAATCGTTCAATAGCTTTTAAATCATCTTTAGTGTAATTTTTTGATGCATTGGCCAGGGTGATCTGCCCTACCAACTCTTCACCAAGGATCACTGGTACAAGAAGCAATTTTTCCAGGTGAAGATGGTCACTGGGAACACCAGCATAGGCAGGATGTTTTTGGGGAGAGTTGGTGAATAGGGACTTCCGGGTGTTGAAGACATGGCCCCATATCCCATTATAAGAACCATCAGGGTTAGGTTGTAATTTAACCATGATTTCATCCTTATAGGGTTCATCAGAATCAGGTGACATCATAGTCACGGTTTGCTTTATATTATCCCCACTAGCAGGTTCTATAATGGAAACAAAACCATAGGGGCTTCCAGTTAATTTCCCGGCCTCACCCAGTATGGCCATACCTACATCAGTTAGGGTGGACTGGGGTGAAACCAGGGGGGTGTAGATATTGGCCAGGGATTTATTGATCTCCAGTTCTCGTCTGAGTTTCCTTCGGGATTCCTTCATGTCGGTAATATCCCGAATGGCTTCAATAGCACCAGCAAAATCTCCTTTACAATCATAGAATGGTACAGCTTTACCCCATAAAGTTCGTTTATCACCTTTTAAGGTTGAACTGGTTTCACCAATTAACACTTTGCCTTTACGTTTAATACCCTGATAATATTTAGAGATCTCCTCATTAGAGTTTTTGATCATGTCAATTAGTATAGGGCGGCGCATACCATAGAAGGGTATGGCATATTCATAGTTACCTTTCCCAATCATCTCCTCAGAGTTAACACCAGTTAATTCTTCAATGGCCTGGTTCCAGGAAATTATCCGACCCATACTATCTATGACCAGAGTAGCATCAGGAAGGAACTCAATAATATCAGATAAACGCTGGTCTGTTTCAGCTAAAGCTTCCTCTACCTTCACGAGTTCAGTTATATCCTGATTAACACCTTTAGTTCCAATTTTACGGCCATTTTCATCTTTTCTGATTCTTATACGCACTATCATGTGCATTTTTTTCCCATCAGGTCTTATAACGCTGTGCTGAATTGTGCTGGAATAATCAGGATCATCAGTTTTTAAGAGTTTGCCAATTTCCTCTGTCACCAGGGCCTGTTCTTTTGGGGGTATGAAACGACGTGTATATTCTGCAGAGGACATCTGGTAACCTCCCTCTTTTTCTGCACTGGTGCCATAGAGTGAGTAGAACTGATCATCAAAAGTAAAAATATCCTTTTCAAGATCATACTCCCAGTAAACCAGTTTAGCCATGTCCATACCCATCTTCAGACGAGTTTCACTCCTTTTAAGTTCGTTTTCTGCTTGCCTTTTCTCGGTTAAATCCCTGATAATAGAAGTGAAAAATATGTCTGTGCCTGATTTCCAGGAGGCAAGTGACATTTCAAAGGGAAACTCTGTTCCATCCTTTTTTAACCCTGTGGTTACAACAGTTCTACCAACTAATCTATGTTTTCCACTTTTTTTGAACCTTTCCAGTTCCTCTAGATAATCATTTTTGTATCGTTCCGGCATGAGAAGGGTTAAAGATGAACCAGTCAACTCCTGGGGTAAATATTCAAATATTTTCTCCAGACTCTGGTTGAAAAACCGGATAGTGCCATTAACATCAGTGGTGACTATGGCATCCACAGCAGACTCTGCCACTGCCCGAAACCGTTCCTCACTTTTCTGGAGAGTTATCTCAGTTTTTTTACGATACAAAGCTTCTAAAAAGGCAACAGAAAGTGTTTCAACGGCTTGCACATCGTCATGGTTGTAACCATCCTGTTTATTAGCCAGAGCAATCATGCCCACAGTTTTACCTGCCTGTTTAAGTGGAACACCCAGGAAAGATGTTATTTCAGGATGGCCTTCTGGTTCTCCCAACCGGTCTGGATCGGTTGTTGGATCATTGACTATCACGGATTTTTCTGTGCTGATGGTCCGACCCCAATAACTACGAATCTTCATATTCTTTAATAACTTCACGATCTTTGTATCTGGTGCTATACATGTATCCCATATTGGATCACTGACTGCAAGGGTATCAAAACGACCAGCAGGATTGATTTCACCAATAAAACCAAGACTGCTACTAGTCAACTCTTCAGCCACTTCAATACATATTTTAGCCACACCATGAGCAGATGTACTAGTTAATGACTCCTGAAGTACCCTGTTTATGGCTTTGGTTAGGGAAATTTCCTGGGAACCTTTATCTTGTATCTTTTTCCTGTGCAGGGCATGTTCAATGGATAGTCTGAGTTTAGTCTCATCATATGGTTTGATCAGATAACCATAAGGTTCAGTATCCATAGCTTTTTCAAGTGTTAACTCATTTACATGGGTTGTTATAAAAATAAGGGGAATGTTAAGCTTTTTAATCTGGGAGGCTACTTCGA
>JAHKLQ010000163.1 GCA_020854975.1 Methanobacterium sp. | reverse complement strand
ACAACCGATAATTTTAAATATTTTCTCTAACAAGATATAGTTTGGGTCTTCTTTACTGTAATTTAAGTGATGCTTCATTTTATTCGCCCAATAAAAATATGTAAGCATTTATACTTAAATTTAACGGTTTAGAAGCCCATTTATTCTCATAAAGCTAAAATTAAATTGTATTTTACGAAAATAATCATCAAACAGTTTATAAAATATAAAAAACAAGAAGAAAAATCATTCTTTCAACAAGAAAAATCTAAGGCCCTAAACCTTATTGTTTTAGGATCACTTGATATGTCTCTTTGATAATTCATATAATGTTCTAAGGACGTTTTATAATACAATTACTCAATATTTCAAGGCACGTTTTTCAGTACATTTTAATGTTTCTGATTCTCAAATTCTGTTTTCCTTTTTATCAAAATAGTCAAGCTGATCTTGGATAACATCACTAAGACTGTATTGATCTTTGTACAGATCTTCTGGATTTTACGGTTATTTGAGAGAATCAGGGAATATTGAATGGTCGGAACTTGTAGGGTTGGATTAGGTGTTTGTCCCGGTGCAAACTGTGATTGTTGGGTAGCCCCATACATCACTGACTTTAAATGAGCCAGCAGGTCATCACTCACATAGTTTATAGTCCACTCAATCGTAGCAATATTATCACAACTACAATCACAACAGGCCACACCATTAGTAGCTATCATTTGACCCCACATATTAGCCACCATATTCAAGGTACTTGCATCAGGAGTCCAGTAACCCTCAACAACCATTAGGTGGGAAAGCACCTGGAGATCCAACTGATGAAAACCAACAACCAACCAACTAACCACTACATTTACCGTATACAGCAACGGTTACAAAGGCAAACAATACACCAATGATGATGAATGTGACAGCCAGGAAATTCAGAAAACTTTCACTGGTACCCATGATGTAGTGTACAGTAGTGGAGACACAGCCTATGCTAGTTCCGGTTGGACAAAAAAAATTACAATTGAACCACTGCTAATTAAGTATTCACTCTACGGAGCATATTTGACAGTAGTCTACCAGGACTCCAATGCCACCACCAAAACCATCTGCATTAATGATAGTTTTGACATGTTGTGCAGTAAAGCTAGTTATTCAGTTAATGTACTGGTAACAACACTAAATAAGATTTCTCTTGAAAAAAAGCTAATTAAGAAAAGGTAGTTTAGAATAGTCTAAACCCGGTTCTCCTTTTTATCAAAATAGTTCAACTGGTCTTGAATAACATCACTGAGAGTGTATTCAATCTTTCCACCAATCTTCTGTATTTTACGGTTATCAGAAAGAATCAGAGGAATCTCAGAGGGTCTGAATCTGTCTGGATTAAATTGAATGGTTATATCTTTCTCGTCAGTGGTGACTTTAATACCCTTATCTTGGAGGGTGTACTCCAACTGGTCTTCCAGGATCATCTGGTCCACCCGGGTTTTATCAAACTTAACCCCAAAGATAGGGTCATTATTCATTTTAGTAGGATCTTCAATGGTTTTAGTTTCATCTTTATCCTCTTTAAGGGATTCAATCCGGTTAATGTTCCATCCAGCCTGTTCCAGTCCCAGTAAGATGTAACTTAAAACTGAGTTGGTTCGCATGGATCCCTGATTGTATGCTTCACCACTACGTCCTTTATCTGCCAGTACCAGGTATCCATGTATAATATCCATCACATGAGACCAGTCCCGGCAGGCATTCAGGTTTCCAATGGTGATCCGGTCAGTTTCACCATATTTCAGTTTCATAACCTGGTTGGTGATGATAGAGGTTACAAACATCATACCCCTCCCAGCCCCTTCATGGTTAAAAGCTCTTGATACAACGGTATCCAATCCATAGGAATGATGATAATTCTGCATCAAGAGATCTCCAGAAACCTTGGACACAGCATAAGGTGACATGGGACGTAAAGGATTGGATTCTTTGACTGGTAACTCTGGAATTGTTTCCGGCTCAGGAAAAATAGTTTTACCCTTATCTAATAACTGCTGGTACTGTTCCTCTGAGGATAACATCATACCATACTCCTCACTGGAACCAGCAAATATGATCTTACAATCCACATCCTTAATACGCACGGCCTCCAGGAGATTGGCAGTTCCTATAATATTAATGTTCTGAGTGTCCAGAGGACGTTTAAATGAGAATTCTACACTGGACTGGGCTGCTAAGTGGAAGATAAAGTCTGGCTGGGCATGATCAAGGGCATTGGCCAGAGAAGTTATATCATTAAGGTCTCCCTCTAACATTATCAGTTTATCCTTAATACCCTTATCTGTCAGGTTTTTCTCCATGGCCACCATATCTTCAGGCCTTATAAAACCATACGTCTTGGAACCATTATCTAAAAGTTCTTTTGCTAAATATGATCCCACAAATCCATTCGCCCCGGTGATGAGGACATTTTTTCCATTCCAGTTCATACTATTCTCTTCCATCAAAATCCTTTTATAAAAATCACTATAATATTTTCAAAAAATTATGTTAATTTATTTATAATCTAAATTATATTTCCAATTTAATTTTAATAATATATTTGTTATATGGTTTGATTTTAGTTAATTTTGTTTTAGGGTTAGATTCTGGTTAATTTTGTTTTAGGGGTTGGTTAATAGTAAATAATATAACAGATTCCCATAACTGATAATTTCTTACAATTAATAATTTATTCTAGCTTTAACATAATTTTAACCATGTTCTGGTTAATATTTGCCTGGTTAACTGCACTATTCGAATCCTTAACCGATGTTGCCAGTAAGAAAGGTCTCCAATACCTGGATGAATATATAGTGGCCTTTTCAATCCGTTTTTTCACCTTCATATTTCTCATTTCAGTGTTGATCCTGATTGCCATCTTCCTAGGCCTTCCCTATATTGGATCCCAATTCTGGACAGCTCTCTTAATAGGAGGATCACTCAATGTGGTTACAACGGTGCTCTATATGAAAGCTTTGAGATACTCAGACCTTTCTATCTCAGTGCCCATGCTCACCTTCACACCCCTGTTCCTTCTGGTCACCTCACCCCTCATCTTAGGGGAATTCCCCAGTTTACTAGGTTTACTGGGTATCTTTTTAATTGTGAGTGGTTCTTACCTGTTGAATATCAAAGAATGGAAGCAGGGATACTTAGCACCATTTAAGGCCCTTTTCCGGGAGAGAGGACCTAAACTGATGTTAATAGTAGCATTCTTATGGAGTATAACCTCCAACTATGATAAAGTAGGGGCCCTAAACTCTTCACCAATCATCTGGATCCTGGCAGTCAACCTTTTCATAGCCATCTGCATGATCCCCCTAATCCTCAAATATTCATTAACATCCTCTCAAGAGATATCTGTTCTATCTCCAGCCTCCCAAAAGACATCAGGTCTCTCTCCATCCTCCAAGATCAGATCCAGCAGGGATAAAAATAATATTGTATTAATACAACAGAACATAAAAATATTGGTGATAATGGGGATTTTAAGTACATTGACATCAATATTTCAAATATATGCCATCACACTCACTTTAGTAGCCTATGTAATTGCCATTAAAAGGACCAGTGTTGTTTTCAGTGTCCTGTGGGGACATTACATATTCCATGAAAAAGGAGTAAAAGAACGGCTCCTGGGAGCTTCAATCATGGTGTTAGGAGTGGTTTTAATTGTTTTATCTAACTCTTCATAATTCTATCCCAAAAATAATTATATGAATCCTTTTAAACCTCACTACCGGGTTTTTTTTGTTATTTAAATTATATGGCGGAAGTGAAGGCTACTTATATGCTACAGTTTCTAAAAAAAAATTTTAAAAATAAAAAAAAGGAAGAGGATATTTCTCCCTTATTTTTTCTTAAAGTTCCCTTTAAAGTAACCGAATCCAACTAGAGCTATCAGGGCAATCACACCCACTATTGCCACTATGGGAAGACCAGACTCAGAAGTTGCTCCTGAGCTCTGTTCAGAAACTTCATAGGATTTGCCTTCTCCTTCTTCACCAGGTGTGGTGGTACTTTCTGATTCTTCATCCCCGGCAGAACTTGATCCAGATGAACTACTGTCTTGTGACTGGGAAGAGGATTCAGAGCTAGAAGACTGGGATCCTGTTGAAGTGGAGGTTGTAGGGTTTGATTGTGGGGTCTGTCCTGGTGTAAATGCTGCATTTTGGGTGGCCTCATATAACATGGAATTCAAATGGGCCAGAAGGTCAGCATTCACATAGTTAGTAGCCCATTCCATCATGGCTATGTTACCACAGCTACAGTCACAGCAGGCCACACCATTTTGGATGATCATTTGGGCCCAGGTATTGGCCACCAGGCTCATGGTAGCTGCATCTGTGGTCCAGTAACCCTCATAAGCTGCAGTCAGCATGGTCCCTGTGAGACTGATCATGGCATAAGCATTGTTACCTGATGAGAGAAAATCGGTAACCCCCAGATTATAGGAATCTCGGAGGTAAACATCCACCACCTTATCCCACATCCAGTTCTGCACAGAACCCGGCCGTGTTGTCTGCCAACCTAAAAGGTTGCTTATGAATTTTTTTGACATGTACCGGGCACCGCTGTACCCTTCATTCATCATTCCTTTGATCCATTCTGGGTTGTAGTATCGGGTGGTTAATTCACGGTTCATGTACTGTTCTAATGATATGGAGTCAGGGTCGTTTTTATCGGAGTAGTCCAGAACATACATGGTGGGTGCTTTTCCATTAACATATTCAATAGCCATGGATAATCCTCCCCAGTAGTCGAAATAGTCATCATTGTCCAATACTCCGTAGAGGTTGGTGTTTCTACTGGTGAAGACAGTGCCTATTCCAGAAAGAGCACGGGTGAAAACCACTGGATTACTGGTTCCCCAATTGTTGTGACTGTACATATTGGCCATGCGGTTAATGTAGAATTCACCCAGTTCCGAACTATCATCCCAGGTCCAGCTCATGGACACCAATTTACTAATTCCAGCTCCGTAATCACCTTCAGGTGGTGCGAAAATCCTGGTTATAGCCAGTTCTCCAACATACATTGCTTTGGTCATATCCTCAGGTATGGTCATGTTCAATGACATGTAGTACTCAAAGTCCTCTACCCAATGTTTGGCCACATAATTATCGTCCAAAGATTCAGAACCCGCACCATAATATCCTATACCCTTCATTATAGTATCCAGAGCATCATTCAAATCACTACCATATTTTGCCTGGAGAGTGGCGTCATTGATTATGGTATAATAGGATCTAGCCAGAGCCACCCGGAAGGCATTATCCATTAATTCAGCCTGTCTGCTGTAGAGATCTCGGAAAAGACCACTGGTAATTATGGTCACATCAATCCGTTTTTTCTCCCATCCATCTGGCCGCACCAGATCCTCTAACTCCACATAAACTGGCATTTCTTTCAGTTTCTGCCCATCAACACCTGCACTGGGTGAATCAGACCATACAGGTTCCATTCCAAGGAGGTATAAAACTACTGAGACTAATGCTCCATCGTCCCTGGCTGTTTCCACACACCATATTCCCATGGCAATTTTTTCAGTATCATCAGTTATATCTGCCAGAGCCAGTAAGGTCAATATCTTTGCATATTCATAGGCTTCCTCGGTGGGTATTTCTGAGGCCTGATCATCATAGAAGTTGGTTCCTGTGGGTAGTACATTTGGATTGGCCACAGGATCTCCACCTGCACCAGGCTCTATGTATCCTCCATTAAGAGCATCAATTAAATTGCTTACTTCATTTTCCACACTCTGGTTTATGGCCCAGATATAATATTTAGCCAGCTGCAGGGTGTACAGGAGGTTGTTACTGGGTGAAGAGGTGATTATATTAGCCACAGTATTTACATCCCAATATATAAGTGATTCAACCACATTCACGCATTGCTCCTGAACTTCCTCCTTCTCCAAAGTCGTCAGATCATCATAGGCCTTCCCATTCATTATCTGGGATATCTCATCATGCAGGGTGGTGCTCTCAGTGGAGTTGGTGATTTCAAATTCCACCGAGAGTATGGATGTCACCATGAGTGCAATCTCATCATCACTCCAGGCCTCACCAATGGCATGCAAACCATAAGGATATAGAGTACTCTGGATATCATCCAAATATTCTTCCAGTGCTTCCATTAATCTATCATCACTTAATGTACTGATATCCACTCCCAGATCGTAATAGTTACTTGATATGAGGGACTTGACCTGGGTTATGATTTCAGTTTTCTCGGTGCTGGTGGCCCCATCGTACTGGTCAGTCAGGGTAGCTAAAGTTCCCAGGTCTCCATAAAGGTTGGTGAAGGTCATTGGAGGAGTTAAGTGGCTGATTATAACTGCATAACCCCTTCTTTTGGCCTGTATACCTTCAGCCAGACCATCCACAATATAGTAATATATCTGGGGTACATTACCCACACATATGCTGGGGAAGTCATTGGGTGAGAGTACCAGTTCTTTTCCAGGTAACCATTCATGGGTGGCGTGTCTTCCCATGAAAACCATGGCATTGGTGCCCTTTTCCTGCAGGTAAGCATAGTATGCTAAGTACTGGTGAGGGGGAGCAACCACAGTGCTATGGTACAGGAGGGCAATGTCTGCTTCCCATCCTCTTTGGGGTTCAGGACCTATGAATATGTTACCAAACTGTAATCCCGGAATTACAAAGTATTGCACTCCATTTTTTTCCACCACCATAATATCTCCCGGGGCCTCTCCCCATCCAGTTGTCCCGTTTATATCCAGAGCCAAGAATTGTGCTTTGTAGACGAGGAAGGTGTCGTAATCCGCAGAATCATAGGATATAATATAATTTTTAAGGGTGGTGACAATGTTATCCAGTATGGGCACAGCAACGTCATAATCCTCATCAGGGAGTAGTGAAAGCATCCCTGAATACCAGGTTTCGATTCGTGAAGCCATTTCTGAGGTGTAGTCAAGTTCCACTGCTCGTTTACACAGCTCTCCAATGTAGGCCACTGGCCCTTCTACCACCTGAAGTTGGGTTATTTCATCCAGTTGTTCGAACCATTCCATATAATCATCCACAGGGTAGAGTATGATATTGGGGTTATCAACCAGTTTTTGCAGTTCCCCCGGAGCCCAGTTAGCCACATTTATTCCTAGGGCAATCATAAGATCTTCCAGGTCATCTGCACTTTCAGGTATGTTTTCCACAGTGTAACCCTCTTCTTTCAGCACCAGAAGCAGGTTATAAAGACTGGTTATGGTGTCCAGGTAACTGGAGCCAATGTTGTCTTTTCCTGGTGGGTAGTTGTAATATATAAGGGCAATGAGTTTATCCGCGTTGTCCATGTACTGCAGTTTAACCCATGATGCCACCCTTTCTGCCATGTATTCAATGTTATCTTCCTGGGCATCATATCCTGAAATAGCTGCTCCGGTGTCTGGATCAACTTCTGTGGATTGTCCACCTACAAAGGTGTACTCGATTATTCCCTGGGCTTCTAATATGGCAACATGCCACCATTTACTTCCATCATCATTGGGGAGTCCAGTACTTTCCAGTTCCCACTCCTCATTGCTGATAAAATCTGAATGTATGGCTCTGACCACTGGCACATTCAGAATACTTAAAAAGTTGATAACTTCAGTGAAGGAGCCACCTCCCAGTCCATATGCGGCCATTTCCACAATGGAATCCACATATATCACATACTGGGTTGGGTCTGCAATGAAGCTTTCATAATCAGGGGCACTGGTGAATGCTTGGACCATGATCTCTAACTGAGCAGTGGTTGCACCATAAGCTGTTACTGGTATAACATTAAGTCCCTGTTCCTCCAGAGAATCTATGATTTCATAGTAGGTCTGAAGCATTTGAGAATCAACATACATGGTACTTTCAATTAATCCTACCGTACCCTGCCGGGTCTGGTCAAAGTAGACCTGCATATACTCCTCTAGGGTGTACCATTTGTATCTGTAAATACCGTACTGCTGTTTTTCAGAGGAAAGAGCAGGCATTTCAAATTCCATTTCCATACCTATCAGGTCAAGGGTCCATAAGATCTGATTTTTGATACTGTCCTTATCATTCAAATCCTTGTAAAGGACTGCTGTATTGTAAAGTTCAGGGAAGTTCACTGTTGTTAGATAAGTAGTGACATTACTGTAATCTAAACCCCTACAAGTGTTCGTGTAGTAATCCAGTAACTCCTCATCTGTAAAGTTTTCTAGGATGTTAACACCCCGGATATTAGTATATTTAATGTATGACGCCCATGAACTATTAACGGACAATGGACCTTCCAGTATGAGGAAAAGTCCATTTGGTTTATTAGCAACCTCAGGATAATCAGTTAAGACTTGGGCAAGAATAGTTCCAGCATTGGTGGTTACCCATTCCCCAATAAATATATCACAGCTATCCAGGTATTCTCGGAGTTCATCTTCACTCATTTCTTCTACCTGAACACCACTTCTGATCTGTATGGAAACTGCATCTCCTAGATCATCAAGTATGTCATGGGCAGCCAGGTTAGCTATATTGGTACCGGGTGAGTCACTTATAATGAACACATTTATGACCCCATTTTCAGTCATGATCACATAGCGACTGAACTGGTTATTAGATTCATCAGACTCATTTACTGAATTTTCCGTGTCTAATATTAATTTAAGAGTATGTGAACCGGTTGTAGTTGGTTTCCATCTAAAAGAGAGGTTGAAAACATCCCCCACTAACATACCTGAACTTAAATTTTTAGTACCCACCAGGGTAGAACCATCGTAAAGTGATACAGCAAAGCTTCCTGCATCTCCAAGTCCACTGTTGGTTATACTGGCAGTTATCTTGTAAGTTTCGTTAACCTGGGGGTCATCTGGAACAGACATACTGGTAATGACCAAATCAGGTCTTATTATTTCCACATACAAGGATTTAGTTAGATTGTTGTTGGTTTCATAGGACTCATCAACCTGGTTTAAAGGATCAATTACCGCTTTAAGGTTATGTGTGTCTGAACTGGTGGGTGTCCAGCTGAAGTTGAGTGTTTGTTTGGTGCAACTTCCCAGGTTATTTATGATCTGACTTCCCACTTCCACATCATTATCATACAACTTCACCTGGAATGCACCAGAATCAGTTAACCCCCCATTGGCAATGGTAACTCCCACATTACAGGTTTGCTCAACAACGGGGTTGCTGGGGGCATCCAGAATGTGGACAAATAAATCAGGTCTTGTATCAGATGGTGCGGTGTAATTCACGGTTAATAGTGATAGTACTATTTTATAGTAACTACTGGTGCTCTCATAGGTCATGTAATTGGTACCGAAAGTGGTAAGACAATTAGTCACATCCCATATATTAGAACCACTGTAACTTGCCTGGGGATTCCCATTGGGCTGAACCACGTTGTTAAAGGTGTAATAACCATCGGCACTTGCCATGTGAAACACCTTCAAAGCGGCATTGTGTACTGTAGATCCTGATGGTAGGGCACTTTCAAAGGTAGTGTTACCAGTGTAACCATCAACATTATCAACATCATGTCCCAGGTTCACCCAGTACGCTATGGTATCTGTATCACCATCATCGTAGGCTACAATGAGGGTTATGAGTTTTATCCGGCCATCAAAGGTGGAATCAGTTACAACGTTGGCTATGTTATTTATCTGCGTCAGGCTGGTGACATCGTACCACATCAGGTAGTCACTGGTCACCCGGTTACAGTGGTCATTGATAGTAAGGGCCTGTGATGTTCCAGAACCTTGAGGGTAGGTGTAGGTACTGCTCAGATGTTCACTGGCAACCAGTTCTTCGTTAAAGGTCACATTTACATCCACAGGATAATTAGACTGCATGTTTCCACTGTAAACTGCAATATACAGGGTGGCATTTACAACCTGAGCATTATCAGGAAGTGAAGTGAAGTTATAAGTCACATTCACATCCTTTATTTTATTGGTACTTCCATTGACTGCTGTACCATTATCCCCATAATATGAATCACTGTATAAACCACCACTCACTGTTCCATTCTGAACAGTGGTAAGATTATCACCACCATAATAAGGATCTGCCGAAACAGTTCCACACAGGGCCAGGGAAAACACTAACACCACCAAGAGTAAAAGTGGAAGTTTTTTCCCTTTTTTTCCCATGGATAATCCTAATCCAGTGAAAATGGATAAAATCGATGCCATCAGACCAGCCAATGGTATTCCAGTATCCTGCATGGGCACGGTTGATGTTGTTTCTTCTGCATTTGCACTTACAGTTTGGACCGTACCAGTACTGGAGCCTTGAGATTGATCTGATAGGGCATTAACTGTTAATTGGAGGATGTTATTTTCTGAAACAGGGTCATAGGTTGTGGAGAAAATATTGGCAGTGCTGGTTAAACTTCCTGCATTGAGCACCCTTAAAACCAGGTCAAGTATGGGGTCACAGACAGAAAGATTACCCAAATTCCAGGTAATAGTCCTTGTTGTTGGATCATACACTGGATCAGGCTGGGCATCAGCAGTCATACTCACAAACTCAAAGGAAGAGGGTATCACATAGGTGAACACTACTCCAGTTGCATTTTCAGGTCCAGCATTACCCACTTTAAAGGTCATAGTGATGATGTCACCCACCTGAGGATTGCTGTTACTGACAGATGTGTTGACATAAACATCTGCATTGGGTATGGTGTAACTCCTGGTGTAAACAGAGGACGGGTTTCCTGCAGCATCCACTGCCATGAATTTCAGGAGGGTAGTGCTGCTGATGGTGATTGCTCCCGTGTATATGGTACTGCTGATGGTGGGATCAGTTCCATCGGTGGTGTAATAAATTACAGGTTGGGTGTCCAGATTATCAGTTGCATTAAGTAGCACTGATTGTGGAGTGTTATAAGTGCCTTCGGTAAGGTTTGCAGCAGCTGTGGGTGCTGTTTTATCAATGGTGTAAATCATACTCTGGGTTTCAGCCTGATTACCTGCTGAATCAACTGCATAAAACCTTAGATTCACTACTTCCTCAGTGTTAAGATTGATCGAAACTGTTCCAGTGGCCTGGTTCCAGGTAACCCCATCAACGGTGTAATGGATCACGGGGTTAGTATCCTGAGTGTCAGTGGCAGTCAAAGTCACGTTCTGGTCAGTGTTATATGAGCCACTGTCAAGATCAGCAGTTACCGTAGGGGTAGTAGTGTCCATAATGTAGTTTTCAGTTTGAACTGGAGACCAGTTTCCAGAATTATCCTTTGCTGCAAATTTCAGGGTGGTAGTAGTTACCATACTCAATGGAGCACTGTATAATATTCCATTAACTGTTGGATCATCTCCATTGGTAGTATAATATATAGATGGGCTGGCATCCTGAGTGTCTGTGGCATTTAAAGTCACAGCCTGGGTTTTGTTAAATATTCCACCGGTTGGATTAGCACTAACTGTTGGTGCAGTGATGTCTATTATGTAAGTTTCAGTCCGGGTGGGCCCCTGATTTCCCTTAGCATCTACTGCCATAAATTTCAGAGTGGTGGTGGTACTGATGGTAATTGGTGCTATATATTTAGTGCTGCTGCTGGTAGGTTCGTCTCCATTAGTAGTGTAATAGATAGTTTTTCCAGTGGTGGTGAGAGTTACATCCACGGTATGATTAAATAAGCCTCCTTCAGGGTTGGGAGTAACTGTTGGTTCATATTCAGTTATGAGTATGGTTCCCAGGACTAGCATGTTGTCTCCGTTGGTGCCGGTGTTGTAGCTTTGTAGGGTGGCAGCGTTAAGTCCGCTTTGTATTGCATCAAACACATCGTACTGGCTGAATCCTATGTTAGGACTGCTGATGTAGTCGTTCCAGAATCCAGTGTATTCTTGGTTGTTGAAGAAGAATTTGCTTTTGTCAGTGTCACTAGCTGATGCTAGTATGGCTATGGCTTTGGCGTTTCCCAGGTTGGTGGTGTTTATGTTGTTGAAGTTGGCGTAGGTTGTGGCTTCGGTGTCGTTGATGGAGTAGTCGGTTCTGCTGCATAGTAGGTCGGCTCCGTCGTTGATGTAGATGGTTTTTAGAGTGGTGTTGGAGTCTT
>JAHKLQ010000188.1 GCA_020854975.1 Methanobacterium sp. | reverse complement strand
CCAGCATGGAGGATCTCGCTCAGTCTGAAGCTTGGAAACTTCTTCATGACTTTAAAGATTATGTTGATTCTGAATGTAAAAAATGCAATTACATCAAATTCTGTAGAGGTGGGTGTCCCTACAATGCACTTAAAATCAATGAGAAAACTGGTAAAGCCGAAATTAATGGAGTAGATCCTCATTGTACTGCCTATAAAATGATATTTAAAGAAATAACCACAAGGGCCACTAAAGAGATGTTAGGATCCAGTATGGGCATGATCCCTGATTCTTCTGGTATGGATGAAAAAACAAAGAAAGGTGTAATGGCTATAATGCTTAAACCTTCTTAACTTATAGATACCACGCATTTAACTAACTTAATAAACTAAATTGTTATGAGAAAAATTTAATAAAAATAATGTGATGTATATAAAAAAAATGAGCGTAGAGTTTAAGAGATGAGAACATGAAAAGAAGTACACCTGTAATCATAGGCGTTCTATTGATATTAGGGGTAGCTGCCCTCGGTTACTTCGCTGATCTTGACAATTCAGGTAATAATTCCAGTAATAATTCCAGCAAGTATTCATTCCTAAAATATAATAATTTAACAGATCAGGCACAAGCCAGTCAAACAAGTCAAACTCAACAACCATCCTCTGATACCACATCCAATGATGATGTCCCTCAAAACAGCAGTAGCAACACTACTAGTCAGAATACCACTACTACCAGTACCTCCGGATGAAAATCAAAATTTAATTGGTTCAGTAGGTTGTAATCATCATAATTTCGAAACTTTTGATTTAATATAAAATAATAAAGAATTAAACTATAAATAATGGATTAAGTGGGAGATAGATATGAATTTAGGAAAACTTAACGAAAAGTGTCCTGAGTGCGGATGTAAGGATAAAACCCTTAAACGAAGATTGGATGCTGAACATCATGCTTTTGGCACAACTCAATCTCTTACATGCAGTAAGTGTGGTTATGTGTTCAAATCTCCTGAAGATGAGAAAAAAGAGAAAGATGAAAATTGATAATGGAATATCATTCCATTGCATCATTCTTTAATCTTGAATTTTTTTTAATCCTTTTTTTAAAGAATACTATTTTTTTTAACTCCTGAATAATATTTGAATAATACTTAAACAAGGAATTTCTTAATATTAGCCTTGATTATGGGGTTTATTTGAATATTATCTACTCCTTGTTAAAAAAAATTGAAAATCATCTTCCATGATTTATTAAAGATATTAAAGATGGAGATACTATAATTAATAGTAAGTAGCGAATTTGAGGGTAAGGAGGAGTTTCAAGTGGAAGTTGAGTTCAATTTGGAAAACCTTAAAAAATGTCTCTGTGACTGTTGTCCAGTGCAAAATAAATCCAGATGTGTTCTGGATAAGATGAAAATAATACAGGAGATCTCACAGGATGATCTGGACTCCCGGATAATGATTGAAGAAGAGAGAATCCCTGCATTATACTGTGCAGAGGAAAAAGCAACTATAACTGACCTAGACTCACTTCAAGAATGCCAGTGTGATAAATGCATGGTATGGAAAGAGAATAATTTATTCAGTGGTGAACCACCAGGTTATTTCTGCAGGGATGGGAAAGCAAGATGACCAATTAAGAGTGGTTTCATATTAATATAATCGATTAATATAACTCTAATTTCACTTCACGTTTATTGTTGTAGGTTAATTAAGCAAAATAATTCTATTTTCTAAACTAATTCTATTTTCTAAAATTATGCTTATATTAAGTGACATATTTTTTAATGAAATATTTTTTTGATGAGATTCTATGAAATTTGTTTTATGAATTATCTCATAGCTTTATGAATTATCTCCTAAAGACCAAAGAGAACTTACAAATAATGACTCTTTATTTAATTGAAAGTTTTATAGATATGAGGAGATTATTCAGGTCTGAACACCTGAAAACCCAGAAAAAATATAAATATAATAATTATTAGATAAAATAAAGAGGGGATTTGGTGATTGGGAAAGATTTGATAATTATACCTATTTTACTGGTAGGAGTAATTGCTGGATCAGTGGTAGGAATGGGTTTCAGTCCAGCTGAGTCACCAACTCCAGAACAAATATCCGATAATCAAACACCCCAAAATACATCCACCCTATCTACAGTTGAAACCAATCAAAGCACTCCCCAAGAATCAACGAAAGAAACATCCACTTCAACTACTACTCAAAGAACTACTTATCGTACATCTAATACTCAATCAACCAATAATGACCAGGCAGAAGAGGAAAGTGATGATTCTGAAGAGAGTGGAAACACTACTGCTTAATGATTACCCTAATATTGTTTTATTAAATTATTTTACTACTCTTTTTTACAATATTGATTCTAAAATTGAATTAATTGTAATGCGATCAATTAATTGTAATCTATCAACTAAAAAAAAGACCATATTTACTGAACATTGAATGTTTTAAAAAAGTAAAACTAATAAGTAAGAAAGAAAAAGGTTTGATAATAATATTAGTTTTTACAACTAATTCAAGCAAAATTTAATAATTTAATTTTGAGAGAATAGGAATATAGGATTGATAATATGATAGTCAAAGAATGGTGCATGTATTGTGGGGAATGTGCTGGTGTCTGTCCCCGTAATCTCATCGAAGTACGGGAAACCAGATTAAATTTTAATGAAGAAGAATGTAAAGATTGCAAAATATGTATCCAGGTGTGTCCAGTGCAGGCCCTGGAAAAAAGGGATGATTAGATGATGGAAACTGATATTCTAGTTATAGGTGCTGGTCCTGCAGGTTCAACTGCAGCTAAACACGCTGCTCTGGCTGGTGTTAGTGTAATTGTAATGGATAAAAAATCAGAAATAGGAGCCCCTAAAAGATGTGCAGAGGGTGTATCCAAAGAAGGTGTTGAAAAGTTAGGAATAAAACCCTCGGAACGTTGGATTGCTAAAGAAGCCACTGGAGTACGAATGGTTTCACCTAATGGTACTGCAGTGAACCTAACTGAAGATAAAGTTAAACTTCCAGAAGCAGGGTACATTCTGGAGCGTAAGATTTTTGATAAGTACATGGCTATGGATGCTGGTCGTGCTGGTGCTAAGATCATGGTTAAAACTCTGGCTACGGGCATGCGAAGGGAGGATGATCAGGTTGTGGTCACTGCCGAGAGCATGGGCCAGGAACTTGAAATCAAAACCAAAATTGTGATAGCTGCTGACGGCCCTGAATCCAGGGTGGGAAGATGGGCTGGACTTAAAACTGCACTTAAACCTAAAATTATGGAATCTTGTGCTCAATTCGAGATGGCAGGAGTTCAAATGGCAGAACCAGACTGTATAGAATTCCATTTTGGTAGTGTGGCTCCTGGAGGTTATGCTTGGATATTCCCTAAAGGAGATGACATAGCCAATGTTGGTCTGGGTGTATTAACCACCATAACTGATAAAAGTGCCTATGAACATCTTTTAAAGTTTGTGGAGAATAATCCTGCCACTAAAAATGCTCAACCAGTGGAACTAAATATTGGTGGTGATCCAGTGGGTGGATTACTCAAGAAAAAGGTTACAGATAATGTCCTGGTCACTGGAGATGCTGCAGGGATGGTTAACCCCCTCACTGGTGGAGGTATCATCAGTGGTATGATGGGTGGCCGTATAGCTGCTCAGATAGCTGCTCAGGCAGTGTCTGATGGGGATTATTCCCAGAAAAATCTTAAAATATACGAAAAGCTCTGTGAAGAAGAACTGGGAGAATCGTTCAAGAAATATTTAAAGGCCAAAGATTACCTTTTAAGCCTTTCTGATGAAGAATTAGACACTATTGCTGAGGCTTTCCAGGACAGTGACTTTGAAACTATTAACACTGCCGAAATGGTAAGAAAACTGGTTAAAATCTCACCAAAAGCCCTTTTAAAATTGGGTAAGTTGTTTTAGAAGTTTAATTTTTTATTTTAAATTTCTTTTAACTCCCAATTTTTTTAAAATCCTTTTTTAGTTCTCTTTTATTCAATTAACTGACTGTTTATTGTTCCAAATCAATACTTGCCATAAATATGGTTAAGCTTAAAATTATTATAAACTTAAAATGGAACACTTAAAATATAATTATCAGGACACACAGGAAGAAAAACACCATTGCTACCTGGTGGTATAGGATATCTGCCAGATGAAACATGTCATCCTTTTTAGTGAATAAAGAAAGATATAATGGGATTGCTGCAAGGAATGATGGTAAAATTGCCACTGCAAACTGTATTATGTTCATATCACCAGTGTATAAGGTGTATAAAAGTACTGAACTTCCCAGGACTCCCACCATACTGGCATCTCTGGAGCGTGATTTGTACATGAGGTAAGTTCCCATACCTGCCAGATACATGAATAAATACACACTCAACGGCACCAGGAAAATATCACCCAGAAGTACAGCACATGAAGCCAGACGTAACACCGAATTTGTAGCTGTGCTGAAGAATGGAGCCAGTGGAGTTTCCTTCAGTCGGATGGGTGGAACAGTGTAGATCAACTGATTGACGAGCATCATGACCAATATGATTGTGAAAGCTGTGGGAAGAGTTGTAGATGATACTAAAAACACTATTGAGGTTACTATAGCTACAAATAAGAGTACGAATTCTTTATTTACCTTATTCTGGATGAAAGCTCGCTGTTGTTTCATCCGATCGAATCGATCTACCTCTAAATCTGTCAGGTCGTTAAGAGTATAGAGAGCCCCCCAAAGAGCAGACACCAAAACCAGCCCCCCCAGTATCTCAAAAGGATTGTTAATGGGTTTTTGCAAAAAATATGCATATGTAAGTGCCAACAAGTACATGTTGACATTTTTTGAAGCCCATGTTATACGAGTGGATTTGAGTAACGTTTTTAGCATTTTAACTCCATTAGGTTTTATTGTTATTTTATTTAACTTCCTATGGTTATCCTCACATTATAGGGGAACTGTATGATTTAAACCATAAACACCTGGAATCTGAAGCCAGTTTTAGGTTACCTGCCTGTTTTAAGGGCTTGACATATAAAACGAGGTTTATTGCCATATCTTTTCATATATTTTTTAATGGTATCAACGTCAGCATCAGTTAAATGGCTCTTTACAATATTTATGGTTTCCTCTTCAGAGTAACTTATTTCCACCACTTCAAATGGAACATCCACCATAGTCTTAGCCAACAAGGATACTATACCCATATCAGTGAAAAGATCCTTTTTTTTACCACCTCTCCTCACTCTCCATGCAGTCTGCAGAACCATGTTTATATCCTTAAAGCCATTTTTATGTTTTAAATATTCATATATGCATATTAAATAAAAATTTAAAGATTGAAATCCCTTATAATCTGTCCACTGGCTAAAACCCACTTTATCCTCAAAAATTAACTGCGAGTCATGGAATTGGTCAGCAAATAGTACTGCATCGAAGTTCCCTAGATAAGAGAGGATGTCCTCTGAGGGACTGAGTTTAAGATCTTCCCTGATGGATTCCATCATCAATCGGAAAACGTCTTTAGAATTTATATCTGAAGACGGAAGGATTAATTTAACTTCATAAACATTTAATTCAAGTTCTTTTATGGCAGAGTAGATGTTAATTGATTTACCAGTCCCAGGGGCTCCCATAACATGGATAATATGCCCATTTCCATTAGATAGTTCCTGGAATACTTCCAGGAGATGGTGGTAAGACTGGGTAGCCACGAAATTTCTGATTTCCTCCGGGCGGTTTATCTTATATTCATCCATGAACAATTATATTGAACTTTTCGAGATATATAATAGAAAGCGAGTCATAATTTGAAATGATAATAAAAAGAATAAAAAGAAAAACATTCAAGGAAAGACTAAGATATTAGTGTTAAGTGCCCACTGGAAGAGAAGATAAACAAATAAAACAGGTGAAAGTGAAGATCTTAATTCAGGATCTCAAGAACAAAAACATAAAACCAGTACCCCACTGCCATGGAAATATTAAGCTTAAGCAGAATTTAATAGAATACAAATGAAATAAAAAGGAAATTTAAGGATGAAATAATGATCAAAGTACTTTGCACCACTGAAACTTCACTTAATCGTCCAGAAGCCCGTCGCTGGAGGGAAAGGATGAAACTTTTGGATCCTATGGGGGAAGTGGTGGTGGTCTTACCTTGCAGCATGCGCAAACCCTATTCATCAAGTAAGTCCCATAGAATCTTCACCCAGGCTACCAAAGGCCTGCAAGAAGCTATTTTAACCTCTCCTTTTGGAGTTTGTCCTCGGGAAATGGAACACACCTATCCTATTCAGTCTTATGATGTTTCCACAGTGGGTGACTGGTCAACTGAAGAGATTGATCTTACAGGAGAATGTTTAAGGGAATATGTTGGTGATAAAGAAGTCATAGCCCATGTGGCCCATGGTTACCTGACAGTCTGTCAGGAATACTTGCCCCAGGCCACATTTACCTGTAAAGATGGTCGAACTATATCCTCTGAATCTATGAAGAACCTTAAAGAGGCTGTTAGAAAATATAGTAAGCTTAAAAGCCATGTGAGGCAACTCCATATGCTCAGGTCAATAGCACGCTACCAATTTAACACCATAGAAGCTGATCATCTAATACCTGATGATTATAAGTTACGGGGAAGATTTGACCGGAGGTTAATGGAGGGTGAGGAACAGATCGCAGTTTTACATCATGAAAACGGGCTTTACAGTCTGAACCTTAAGGGAGGGGTCCTGTTGAACGATATTGGTGTAAACTGGGTGGAAATCGATTTTGCTCTTCAGACTAACACCCTTTTCGCACCGGGAGTTATAGATGCATATCCAGGAATACTCCCCAGGGATGAAGTGGTTATAACCCGTAAAGGAGAAGTTGTAGGTGTT
>JAHKLQ010000214.1 GCA_020854975.1 Methanobacterium sp. | reverse complement strand
CATAAAGTTAGAGGTACCCGTATTTAGCGAAGAATGGATTGAGGAACAAAGCCACTTAGGACTAGAACTCATCCCTCTCACAGAGGAAGACAACTACCTGAGCAATTTCCGCAAGGCCAAAGCTAAATTGGATAAATTGAAAACTGAAAAAGGTATTAATCAAGATTAAAATAGTTTAAAAATCTTTTTAATACTCTTTTTAACCTATTTTAGACCTAAACAACTTTTTTTCCATTTTTCTGTAGAAATTTCATTTACAGTTGCATACTTGATTTACAGATATTTTATGTTGATGTTTACATGGATATAATAGGGGTTTCCTGTAAGAAACTGGAAAAAAATAAACAGATAACCTCAGATTATCTTTCAATTAGGATGTTAGCCATCTCAAGTTAAGTAATAACTACAAGTCCAATATTAAAATATTTTTAATAACAAAGATGTGATGTTTCTCATTTATTAATTCTACTTTTGAAAATTTAATTCTAGGGATAAGGGGGCAATAATTGATAATATCACGATATAAATGTTTAGTATATTCCTTTTTTAGATGAATAGGGGGTTTTTTAGGGTATTAGATTACATAATCACTACACTTAGTAATTTAGAGGGAGGGGCTAATTGCATAATTGCTCAGAATGATTATATTTTTGACAAATAAGCCGTAATCAGGACTGAATCATTTAAAAAACAAATGAATAATGATTGTTCATATCTGACTTTTCAAAACTTTATCTAAATCTTTTAAATTGAAAATAAAGCTTTAGGATTGACTTTTTTTGGAAAATTCCATCAAAATATTTATATAGTATGGAGGTTGAATACTTGTTGTCTTAAAAAACGTCTGATGATTCTGGAAGAGGACGTTAGGGGACATGGAGGCGGTAAAATTAATCGGAAATTTATCTTTCTAGTGTTAATTTTATTTGTTTAGCATATGCTATAATGTTTAGAATTTAGTTGAAATACTATTATGGAACTTCACAACAGAATTAGGGGAAAATTATGATTAAAAAATCAACAAGGCTACTGGCGCTAGTAGCGATGATGTTAACCGTACTAGCGATAGTAGCATTAGCACTGGCTGCTTTTGGAAGCCCAGAAAATGATCTAAAACCAGAAAAAGAAAATATGTCCACAGAAGATACTAACAACACAACTGTTGCAAACAAAACTAACGAAGTTAAAATAACTCCAGCAAAAGCCCAGCAAATAGCCGAAAAATTTATAGAGGAGTCAGGAGCAACGGCTGGAATACCAACACTGGATGAAATTGATGGTGAAATGATTTACACAGTCCCAGTGGTTATAAACGGCACCACTGTAGGAGAAATAAACATAAACGCCATGACCGGGGAAAACATGGGAGGTGCTGGAGGGGTTTAGGGATAGACCTAATTTCACCTCCAACCATATTTATCCAATTCCCTATTTCAAACCATTTTTTTAACCATTTATTCTACAATAACCACTCCAGAGTATAATTCACTCTACATTCTTTTACACTCTTTTATTTTTAACCTTAACTTTTAATCTCTAAATTTTTTCATATTGCCTAATTATTTCACGAGCAACCTTCAAAGCCAGAGCTGCTGTAAGTAAAATAGTAGGCATCCCCTGAGAACGGGGAACCAATGAAAGATCAGCCACCCACAAACCATCTGGTAGCCAAGAAGGTTTCATCAAGGACACATCTCCTTTTTTCAGAGGCACAGTTCCTCCCAGATGACCTCCATTATACATGCCATTAACCAATGGTTCAGACACACCAGCACCCATCATAATTTCCTTTGCCAGACTAACAGCCTCATCAAAACATTCATTATCATGAGGAGTGATATCTTTTTCAACTGTACCATCTTCATAAACGGCTCCTTTTTCAGTATCTGCCAGTTTAACCATTAAACCCACCCGATCCTTGACGGAAACTTTTCTCCAGGGTTTGTGGAAGAAGTGAGAGAGAATATCCAGATAAGGGGATAAGATGTAATTTTCATGTTCAGTGAACCATACCATGGGTGGTTCTTCCAGTTGCCGGGCTCTTGGAACAACCCCACCCAGAGTGAGAACAATATCAGCCCACAACCTATTTTCAACTTTTAGTCCTGAATTTTTAAGAATCTGAGGAGTTCCAATCCCCCCTGCAGAGAGAACCACCAGATCAGCTTTCAAACTCTTCTTCTTACCCTGCTGATTAATTTCAACCCCTTTAACAGTATCTTTTTCTAGGATAACTTTCTCCACTTTACAGTTGGTATGTAAAGTTGCTCCTTGGTTGGTTGCTTCACTGAGGAATCTCCGGGAGTCCCAGCGAGCACCCCGATGACAGCCCACTTCACAGAGACCACAGGAAACACATAGATGAGGGTCAACAGCTTTGGGAGTGGGTTGGGGTTTTAAACCCATCTCTAGAGCGACATGGTACATTTTACTTGTTAAAGGCCTCCAACGTTCTTGGGGGAATGGTTTAGGGTGTATTTTATCTTCTAATTCCTGAAATTCCGGGGTTAAATCCAGTCCAATTTCTCCTAATCCACGATGGGTTCTTACTATATTTCCACAGGATAAAACTGTGGATCCACCTGTGGTCAGGCCACGTACCAACAAAAGATCTGCAGATGAGCGGAGCATGTTCATATGGGGAAAAAGAT
>JAHKLQ010000158.1 GCA_020854975.1 Methanobacterium sp. | reverse complement strand
TATCTCAACTACTGGAAAAAGTAGAGGACCTTCAAGATAATAAGAAAAAGCTTCTTAAATTAAGGAGAGAATGTGTATATTTAACTAAATAAATTTAGCACATATTGATTATTATGGTACTGATTTTCAATCAATTTGATGCATTTACTCAACTTAACTAAAATCATGGTTCAAACTCAAGCTTAAGACGTAGATATCCATATATTAAAAACTAAATAACATTCTAACTCTATTCTGGAGTTGTTATTTTATTAATTTTTTAAAACAAGTCGTGTATTGACTTTAAAATCATAATTAAACTCTATAAAGAAGATTTAGTAGAATCATGATTCTATTGTTCATAAGAAATATGTATATAAAAAGAGGTGGGCATGAACAATATTTCATAACAATATTCCCATAATATAATGTACTATGTCCAACATAATAATTGTAGTGATATATTATGATTCGTATTAAAAAAGCCCACCAGTCTCCTGCTCAGAAGGATGGATGCAGGATTATGGTGGATCGAGTATGGCCCCGTGGAGTATCCAAACAAAAGCTAAAAATGGATGTGTGGCTGAAAGATATAGCACCCAGCCATGAACTACGCCGATGGTTGACTCAAAATTCTCAGAACTGGGATGAATTTAAAAATAAATATAGAGAAGAGTTAAAAGATAAAACTGAATTTTTAAACCAGATACTTGACTTGGAAAAAGAGAATGAGATAGTTACTCTGGTTTACACCTCAGGAAACACGGAACAAAATAGTGCAATTGTACTAAAGGAAATTTTAGATGAATTAAAATCATAATCATCTAAAAAATTAAATTCAAGTTTTTTTTATTGAAGTCTTCAGGAGTTTCATTGGCCAGATTTTATCAAGTATTTGAAGACCAAAGCAAGAGGGGAACACTTGATTTTAGGTTATAACTTCTTCAAAAACATCCAGCCCAGAATTTAACTGCTCTTCAGGAATGGTGAAGGATGGAATTAACCTTAACATGGAAAGATACCTTCCCTGACCACCGGACATGGTGATAACTCCCCTTTTAAAGAGTTCATTTTGCACTTTTGCTTTATAATCGACTAATGGGTTGTGTTTATTTTCCCGGAAGTCAACAGCCTTTAAAAGCCCCCAACCACGGGTCTGCCACACATTTTCATAGTCAGACCATTCATTGAAGCGGTTTTCAATGATGTCTCCCAGTTTATTCACCTGTGATAATAATTGGTACTTCTCCATGTATTCCAGGGCAGCTAGATTTCCAGCTAGGGAGATGGGAGCACCACCATAGGTGGATCCATGATAAGCAGGGACATCTTCCATGATTTCATCCAGGATAATAGCCGCACTCAAGGGACTTACCCCACCACCTAATGATTTGGCACTGGTGAAAATATCAGGCTCAACATTGTGGTGTTCATGCACCCACATCCGGCCACTGCGTCCCATACCACTCTGTACCTCATCAAAAATAAGCACTATCCCATGGTCATCACAGATTTCCCGTACAGATTTAAGAAATTCCTCAGGTGCTGGGTTCATAAGACCGCCAGTGGTGTATGGCTCTAGGATAAAAGCAGCAACCTCATCTGGGCTGACCTGATAACTTAACACCCGGTCTTTAAGGAATTTTTCAATGCAACAGCCATTACATTCCTCAGGATCATCCGAGAACATGCAGTTGGGACAGTTAGCTCCCTCAGCAAAATAGATGTTACTGGAACGTAAAGGATGAAAAGTGGCCACATCCCGGGCTTTTTGAGCCATACAGGATAAAGATCCCATGGTTCTCCCGAAAAAGCCACCCATAAATGAAACCACACAATTCCTACCAGTGTAACTAACTGCTGTCTTTATAGCTGCCTCATTGGCTTCAGTTCCATCACATGCAAAGTGAACCCGGTATTTGGATCCATGGGGAACAGTAGATAGGAGTTTTTTACTGGCTTCAATCATGAGGGGTAAGTTGTAATCATTGGAGGGGAAAATACCCTGGATGCCATGTTCCTCCATAATTTCCTGGGCACGAGTCCAGATTTCAGGGTTATTGTAACCGAAATTAACGGTGGAAATACCAGCATTCAGATCAATATAAACGTTTTCATCCACATCCTCAATTAAACTGTTGGCCACTCTTTTAACAGTTAAAGGAAGGTCCCAACCATCTCTAGGCTCTTTCTTTTTACCAGTCCAGTAACTAGTTACATATTCTTTGGCTTCCTGGATCTTCTTCTGGGATTGGGGGCCGGGAACATCAGTTCTAATGTACGGAACACCATTAGCCTGCAGATCTTCGGACCAGTCCTTTATTTTCATTTTAAAAACTTCCTCACGTACTCATTGGATGGTGGACTTAAAACTCCAGTTCCATTATTCCTTCATATACAGCTACGGCATCACCTTCCATGAAGGCACCTAATTTGCCATCATGATCATAGACAGTTATTTGCAAGTCTCCTCCAGGGAGGTGGACTAGAACATCTTTTTCTAAGAGGCCCAAACGGTATCCTGAAATAACTGTACCGGTGGCTCCGGTACCGCAGGCCATGGTGAAACCAGCACCCCTTTCCCAGGTTAACATTTCCACTTCCTGGGGATTTATCACTTTCACGAAATGCACATTGGTCCTTTCAGGAAAGGCTTCATGGTTTTCAATCATAGGACCCAGCTGATCCAAGGATGCTTTGTTCAGGTTATCGGTGAAAGAAACTGCATGGGGGTTGCCCACGTTGATGGCAGTGAGTTCAACCTGTTCGGAACCTACAGTTAACTCCATGTCAATGAACTCCTCTTCATCACTTATCATAGGAACATCTACAGTTTTGAAGGTGGCAGTTCCCATATCAACTCTGCATGAAGTCACGGTCTTGTTTTCAACATTCAATACCAGGTTTTTAATACCTCCCAGGGTTTCCACACTCATTTTCTTTTCTGGGAAGACATCATTCTCATAGACATATTTGGCAAAGCAACGAATACCGTTACCGCACATCTCTGCTTCACTACCATCACTGTTAAATATGCGGAATCTTACATCGGCTATGGCTGATGGAGACACGAAGATCACTCCATCAGCACCTATAGAAAAACCTCTCCTGCAGAGTGCTTTGACCACATCTTCTTTTTTATCTTCTGGGATCAGTTCTTCTGTGGATTCATCAATCACCACGTAATCGTTTCCCAGTCCATGCATTTTATGGAATAGTAGAATCATCTTTTCAGTCATTTTAAAACCCATATTAATCATTTAACCGGTTTATATATTTTAAAATCCAGCTAACATTTTTTTTAATTAGTTTATTAAATTTTAAACTCATTTATTATTTTTCAAACATATTGTTTGTTAAATTCGTCCCATTCATTTTAAAAATCTTATTGGTAGGTTTTGTTTCGATAACAGGTCAGCAAAGGTTTCTCTCTCACGGATAACATCCACCTGCCCATCATTTATCATGACTTCTGCTGGGCGTGGGCGGGAATTGTACTGGCTAGCCATGCTGAAAGCATAGGCTCCAGCATTCATAATAGCCAGAACATCACCTTCTTCAATATCTGGAAGTGGCCGGTCCCTGGCGAAAAGATCTCCAGACTCACAGACATTTCCTGCTACATCAATCTTCTGGGTAGGGCTTGCTTCTGGTTTATCTGCCACCAGAATATGATGGTAGGAACCGTACATGGTAGGCCGCAGTAGAGTGTTAAATCCTGCATCCACTCCTACAAATTTACGGTAACTCTGTTTAACAGTGTT
>JAHKLQ010000160.1 GCA_020854975.1 Methanobacterium sp. | reverse complement strand
GACATAACCAGAACATTCATCACCCAAATAAACACAGACATGGCCGGAAACACCACAGGAATAACCAACACCGCCAACGCAACATACAACCAATACCCATTCACAGCCAACGGAACCGACACAACAATCTACGTCCCATTAGCTGATCTGTACATTAACAGTTGGGCTAGTAAAACTAACCCCTCTGTAGGTGAAATTATAACTCTCACCTTCAAAGTGGGTAACCGTGGTCCGGACACTGCTCAGAATGTAGTGTTTACACTACCAATACCTGATGGTATGGAATTTGTGGATGTGACTGTGGATCAGGGAACAGCTACCTATGACTCTGTGACTAGGACCGTGACCTGGATACTTGGCGATGTAGTGGTTGGAGACCCTATTGCACTGGTTAGAGTTAAAGCATTAAGTGCTGGAACCTTCATATTCAAACCCAGCCTTACCACCGACACTTACGACCCTAACCTGGAAAGTAACATCCAAACAGTGACTGTAAATGCTCAAGCAGTTCCTCAACCAAATGGCCAAACTGTGGGAATGCAAACTACCGGAGCACCAATAGTACCCCTGTTATTCGCGGTGTTAATGGTGTTAGGTGGATTGATACTGCCAAAAAGGAAATAAAAGAAACCAAATTGGGGATATATAAATATATCCCATTTCCCTTATTTTTTTAGCTTTTATTTAGGATTTCATTTAGATTAGATCAGTCTGATTGTTTTTGCCAAAAAAATAATTTCTAAAAAGTAGAAAAAAAATAATTCTTCTTAAGAAAAAAAGAGTATTCTTAAGAAAAAGTATTTCAAAAAAATAGGGTAGATATTAGTTTTTCCCTCTTTTTAAGGACCAGACTGCCAGACCCAAGAATAACAGGGCAAATATTACCAGTGCAAGTAGATCAGGCCATATTTTAGTCAATCCCCAACCCTTAAGCATGACTGCCCTACAGGCATCAGCAGCATAGGTGGGTGGCACCAGATAAGAGAATGGCCTTAACCATGCAGGAATGGCTTGTATTGGCCAAAAAACCCCTGAAAGAAGGAATGCAGGCAATATTACAAATGGAAAGAATTGTATGGCTTGTTCAGGTCGTTTAGCAAGGCTAGAAAGTAATATTCCCAGGGCTTGGCAACTTATGGCCAAAATAGCCACTGCCAGGAAGGCTAAGAGAACATTACCCACTACAATTATGTTGAAAGCCAGAATGGCTACTGCTAAGAGAAGTGCAACCTGTACAACACCCAAAACCCCGAAAGTAAGGGCATACCCAGTTATAACCTCCCCTTCAGTAACTGGGCTGGCCAACACCCTTTCCAAGGTGCCGTTAACCCGTTCTCCTACAAAGGTTATGAGGGTTAAGATGGTGGTAAGTAAATAAACTACAAAGGCCAGGATTCCTGGCACGAAAAAATCTATGAACTCTGCGTCCTTACCATATATGGGGTCTGAGGTTATTTTCAAGGCTGGTTCCACTCCTTCTGCAGTCATGGTGTCAGAAAGTGCCTGGTTCACTGTTTGCAAAATGGAGTTTTTGATGTTGGTGATGCTGTCATCACCCTGGATGATTATCTCCGCACTATCAGGATAGGAAGGGTCCTGTGTCTTCAAAAGAGCATTTTGCGTGAAATTTTCCGGGAATATGATCACGGCAGAGGCCTTGCCATCAATAACCTGTTGCCGGGCTTCATCAACATTACCCATATTCTTTATATTCAAAACCTTGGTATCCAGGTTGGAAATTATGGTCTCTGAAAGGTAGGTGGTGTCTCCCATGGGTGAAGTGTATCCCTGATCCTGGTTTACTATGATCACATTCACATCTTCCACATCACCGCTGAAGGCCAACCCAAATACACACATGGCAAATATGGGTGCTAAAAACAGCATCGCCAGGCTGCGTTTATCATTAGCCACATCCCGGAACACTTTACGGCTTACTGCCATTACACGGTAGAATTTCATGAAACCACCCTCTTTCTACGGTTTTTATCTCTTTTAGAGAACACTAGGAAGGCATCTTCCAGTGAATCCTCTCCACTTTCTTCTAAAAGTTTCAGGGGTTCATCTTCAGCTATGAGACTACCTCTCTGCATGAAACCTATACGGTCACAGTGCCGGGCTTCATCCATGTAATGGGTAGTTATGAGGATGGTGACTCCTTTTTTGCGTAACTGGTTGAAGTAGTCCCAGAATGATACCCTAAGTTCTGGATCTACTCCTACAGTGGGTTCATCCAGGAATAAAAGTTCGGGTTGGTGGATGAGGGTGCATGCCAGGGACACCCGGTGTTTCATCCCCCCACTTAGGTTTTCCACCATTTCATTCTTCCAGTCCAGAAGATCTACGAATCTCAGAAGTTCATCTTCTCTTTTTTCCATTTCATCTTTTTTTAGGTTGAAAACCCGGCCATAGAATTTGAGGTTCTGATCCACAGTAAGTCCTAGATACACACCAGTTTCCTGGGGCATGTAACCTATCTTTGGAGCCACCTTCCCATCAGGGATCTTTTCTCCCAGTACCTGGGCATCACCTGCACTGGGGTTGAGAATGCTGGTTAACATTTTGATGACCGTGGTTTTACCTGCACCATTAGGGCCTAAAAGCCCATATATCTCACCTTTTTCCACTTTAAGGTTCAAATCATTTACTGCAGTGAAATCTTTGAATTTTTTGGTGAGATGGTTGGTGAATATGGCATATTCATTTTCTAGAGTCACATTTTTCACCTTCCCTACATCTAACTTTATGATCTCTTGAAAAGAAGCATTTATAGGTTTTGTCACTAATAGAGTATAAAATGAAACATAACATTTAACTAAAAAAATGAAGGTATCTAAGAAAGTGAATGATTATTATAAAATCAAAATGAATTAAAGAATTGATTAAAAAATTGACTAAAACGAATTTAAAATAAAAATTCAAGGGAAGTTGAATATTATGACCTTAAGCCGGGAATCCATGGAGGCTCTAAGACTGATGGGCCTCACTGATTACGAAACACAAGCTTACGTGGCTTTAACATCTTTAATTTCTGCTAATGCTACGGATATTAGTTTGGCTGCTAATGTACCTCGATCAAAAGTGTATCAGGTACTGAAGAATCTGGTAGAAAAGGGTTTTGTTGAACTTAGCCGTGGAAAACCGTTGATTTTTACAGTTATACCTCCACATGAAGTGTTCCAGAGATCCAGAAACCATATTCGGAATACCATGGAACAGGCCGAAGCTGAACTTAACATAGTCTATGAGAGTCAGATTCCCCAGGTGCCTGCACCCATATGGTTAATCCATGGTCATGAAAAAATCGTTAAAAAGGAAATGGAAATCATATCCCGGGCAAAGGAATCCCTGTTTATTATGGGTGGGTTAATGTTTCCAGGAGAACCTTCCTTACTCCAAGCTAATTTGGAAAAAGCAATGGAAAAAGGAGTTAATGTGCGGATGCTTACTACTCCTTCCTGTTGGGTGGATGAGGTTGAAGTACCTACCCAGGAAATTATGAAAGATTTCCCTTCGGAAATAAAGTTTTTCCCAGTTCCTTTTATAAAACTGGTAGTTAGGGATAAAAATGAGATGTTAATAGCCTTCTGCAAACTATCTGGAAACCGAATATTATCTGAAACAACTATAGGTATCTGGAATCAGTATCAGGAGTTTGTGGACACTATATCTGGGATTTATGAGTTCATATGGAATACTGACTTCTTTAATCAGGCTTTTCCATAGACTCCCCCTTTAATTTAACTGGATTTAGCTAAAAAGTTTAAAAGTACTAGCTTAAAAACTTCTAACCATATTTAGCTAAAAAGTGCAATAATTTGTAAATAGCATCTGTTGAGGGATGGGTTTCTATAAAATCCTCGAAATCGGATGTTTTATAGCCATCTTTAATCATTTTGGCCAGGTAAGGCATACTGGTTCTGGAAGAGGGAGATATTGATGATGCTCCGGTTATATTTCCAGTTTCCAGGTCGGCTGACATTTTTGTAAAACCAGTGCTTCCATCCAGGACATTCCAAAATGATCCTGGACCTCCAGAACCACGGATACGAACTTTTAAGTCCTCATGTTCTTTTGAATTTATTTTAGATGATTTTTGAGAGACTAAAAAGCTAATAGGGTAATAAAGAGTGATTGATTGGGCAATGAGACTGTAATCCATGGTAGCAGATATGCCACAGGCATTTCTTGCTGCCACCATTCCTTCCATACGGGCTACTGGAGTGTTACCTACAGTTCCCACCACATCCCCAGCAGAATAGATAGAAGGTGCACTGGTTTTCATATGATTATTAACTATTATTTCTCTTTTAGGTCCAATTTCAACCAGTTTACTGGCGATTTCTGAGTTGGGAGTCATACCCGTGGCCAGAAATACCACCCCATCCATAGGACCATTTGAAGTAGAAGCACCATTATCAGTTATTTCATCTACTTGCACGTTTTCTATAACTTCAACACCTTCCAGAAGGTTTTTTAGTGCATAATTCTTAATTTCAGGATCTATGTTGCTTAAAAACTGGTTTCGACATAGAACCTTGACTTTGCTACCTAATGATGAGAATATTCCTGCAAATTCTGTGGCTATCACTCCACTTCCTATTATATTCAAAGTTTCAGGAACTTCTATAAAGTCAAGCACATCTTTATAGGTCAAAGCTGTCTCGGCACCAGGGATTGGGGGTATGGAAGGTCGGGACCCAGTGGCAATTATTAATTTATCATAGGAGTAATCTACTCCATCAACTTCAACTATCCCCCCAATATCACCCTCTTCACTGCCAACTTCTCGTCCTATGATCTTTGCCTCACCCTGAACTATTTCTGCCCCGGATTCTCTGGTTTCATATTTTAAAACATGTTCTATTTTACCTGTGACCTCTTTTATTCCCTGTGTAACCTTTGAATAGTCAATTTGACTTTCCCCTGAGGTTATACCCATTTCTTTAAATCTTTTGGAGTCTTCATGGAACCTGACTACATCATTGAGTCCACATACCACCATACAACCTTCATGAAGGCAGGTCCCTCCTATATGTTTTTTTTCAATCAAAGTTACTTCTGCTTCAAGTTGTGCTGCTTCCATAGCTGAGGTACGGCCTGCTGGTCCCCCTCCAATAATCACTATTTTCATTTTATTATCCCCGTAATTATTACCAAAAAATTTGTTGTCCCCAAGATATTTATATGGTGATGCGTATCTAATAAAATAACTAAACCCTTTCTGATTAAATCTCAAGAAAGCCCGGTTTAATACTATTCAAAGTAAAGTTAATCCAATGATTAAAAATATTTCTATTAACTCTTTAAATAAGTTTTAAAAGGTGATTATAATGTGTATCGCAGCCCCAGCCCAAATTATAGAAATTAATGATAATGTAGCCACTGTTGATTTTGGTGGAGTGAGACAGCAAGCTAAACTGGATTTAGTAAGTGATGTCGATGTGGGTCGTTACGTTCTGGTGCATTCAGGATATGCAATAGAAGTTTTATCAGACCAGGAAGCCCAGGAATCTCTGGAAGCATGGGACGAGCTTCTGAAGATTATGGATGAAGAAAATGCTGAAAGCACTGAAAATCAATAAAATGATTTTAAGCTAGCTAAAATTAACTATTCAAATCTTTTATTACTCTAATCTCTTACTTATTTTATTATTTAAATTGTTTTTTTAGATTTTTAATAAATAGAAACCCTCTTAACCCCTGGAATATCCAGGAACTCCTGGATCATTTCACCTTTAACTGGTTTTTCAGTGATTATGGTAAGTTTAGGATGTTCCTCCAGTTCTGGATCTCCTGCATGGGCTTGTCTGATACTTATATTCTCCTGTGATATTAACTGAGTGGCTTTAGCCAGTATACCTGGAGCACCTGCCTGTGCTTCTATTTCCACCACACCGAATCCAAGATCGCTGGCCACATTTTTAAGGAGAGCTCCGGCAGGGAATATATTACTGAAGATGGCTGCTAACTCAGGATCATCCATTATCACTTCTACTGTAGCCCGGATGGATCTGCGATCCACATTTGCTCCCCGTGCCAGGGATACATCACTTATTTCAACATTTCCACAATATATTTTGCCGTTTTCACCAACCCTTAATCCTAGTTCAACTATTTTACGGGCCACTCCCATTCTTGCTGGGAATTTTTCGAATTTGTGTTTTACACGGTCCCACATTAAATTAATCTCCCTATTTGTCAAGTTTCTTTATACCCATCTCATTTTAATTAACCAGCATTCATCATTCCCTAACTTCCTTATGGGCAGTGCCCATATATTTAGTTTTATGTACATTTTTGTACTCTAAAGGTTTAAATAGTACAATGAAGTATATGAGTGTCAGTGACTAATTATGGTGAAAAAATGCAAGGCTGTGAATGCTTTTGGCGAATATGAATTGAAAAATAGGGAAGTTCAAAAGACCCAAATAGATTTTGACTCTCCTTTCGACTTTTTTAAGAAAATATATTCTAAATATCCCAGTAGTTTCCTTTTAGAGTCCATGGAAAGTGATAGTGGCCTGGCTAGATATTCGGTTATAGGATTCAAACCAAGTGCAACTCTCAAAGCTCAGAATGGAATTCTTGAAGTCCAGAAAGAAGATGAAACCATAGAATTTGAAACTCCAAATCCCTTTGATGAAATTAAAAGTATTATTGGGAATGGTAGTAATAAAAAAGGGTTCCGTGGAGGGCTGGTGGGATATGTATCCTATGAATCCGTACGATACTTTGAACCCATCAATATGCAAATGGGAAAAATGCCAGATTACGAATTTGGACTTTTCCTGGATGCTGTGATTTTTGACCGACTTCAAAATAAATGTGAATATGTAACCCTGGGAGAAAATCGGCTGGATGAACTCAAAGAAACATCCCAAGAAGAATTTGAAAGTGAAGAATTATCCTTTGAGGAAAAAAGTCATCATTTTTCACGCGAAAAATTCGAAAATATGGTTTTAGAAGCTAAAGAAAAAATAAAAGCCGGTGAAATCTTTCAGAGTGTCATTTCCAATGCTCGTGAGTATGAAATTAAAGGGGATAAACTGTCTTTTTATGAAACGCTCCGAAACATCAACCCCTCACCTTATATGTACCATTTGAAGCTGGGTGAAAGGGAAATAATTGGTTCCAGTCCTGAGATGCTGGTACGGGTGGAAGGACGGGATATTGAAACATATCCTATAGCCGGAACCCGAAAACGTGGACAAACCACAGCGGAAGATGTAAATCTGGAACGAGAACTTTTAGCTGATGAAAAGGAAAGAGCTGAACATTTAATGCTGGTAGACTTGGCCCGTAATGATATTGGGAAGGTAAGTGAATTCGGTACTGTTCACGTCCCAGAATATATGACTGTGAAAAAGTTCTCCCATGTACAGCATATTGTGTCTCGGGTGCAGGGTAAACTCCAAAATGGTAAAAATGCCGTGGACGCCTTTGCATCCATCTTCCCAGCAGGAACAGTAAGTGGAGCCCCTAAGATACGGGCCATGGAAATAATAAACCAACTGGAACAAATTCCCCGGGGACCATACGCAGGTGCAGTGGGATATTTCGGTTTAAATGGGAATGCAGATTTTGCCATAACCATAAGAACCCTGGTTTGTAACGGAGACCGGGGAAAAATACAGGCAGGGGCAGGAATAGTCCATGATTCAGTTCCCACCAGTGAATATTATGAATGTGAAAACAAAGCTCAAGCACTTCTAAGTGCACTAAACATGTCAGGTGAAGCAAAATGATATTGATAATCGATAACTATGATTCTTTCACCTATAACCTTTATCAACTGGTGGGAGAATTTGAAAAAAATATCCAGGTTTACAGGAATGATGAAATAACTGTAGAAGAGATTAAAAAACTCCAACCATCCAGAATTATCATATCTCCAGGACCAGGAAACCCTGAAAATGAAAGAGATTTTGGAGTTTCCAAAGACACTATACTGGAGATAGGTAAAGAAATCCCAGTATTAGGTGTTTGTCTGGGACATCAAGGGATTTTCACTGCATTTGGTGGTGATATCACTCGAACAGAACCCGTGCATGGGAAACAAACCAAAATAATCCACCAGAATACTGGAATGTTCCAGGGAGTGAGTAGTCCTCTTCAAGCAGCCAGATACCACTCATTGGTATGTAAAAGGGACACCACCCCTTCATCTGTTGATATTTTAGCTGAAACTGATGAAGGTATGATCATGGCCATCAAACACCATGAATACCCTATATATGGCCTTCAATTCCACCCGGAGTCCATTGGAACCCATGATGGGCGGAGGATTATGAAAAATTTCTTGGAGATGGAATTTTCATGAAATTCACTGACATCATAAAAGAGAGAAAAAGGATCCTGGAAATTAGAATGAAGTACCAACCCTTAAACGAGTTAAAAGAGAATATTAAACGGGTTAAACTTCGAACTGATTTTAAAAAATCCCTAACCAAAGAGGAAGATGTTTCCATCATCTGTGAGTATAAACCAGCCTCCCCCTCTCTGGGAGATATCAGCCCTTTAATGATAAATGAGGTTCTTCCTCAGTTTGAAGAAGGGGGAGCCAGTGCAGTTTCGGTTTTAACTGAAGAATCCTACTTTAAAAGTAACATTGACAATTTGAAACTGGCCTGCAGAATAACCAAACTCCCCTTACTGCGTAAGGATTTCATTCTGGATCCTTACCAGATCTATGAGGCCCGGGCTTATGGTGCCAGTGCAGTTCTTTTAATGACCAGTCTCTATCCCAATCTCCGAGAAGGAATTGAATTATGCCATTATCTGGAAATGGATGCTCTGGTGGAGTGTAAAAATCAGAAAGAAATAGATATGGCCATTAAAGCTGGTGCAGAAATAATAGGAATAAACAACAGGGATTTCAATGATTTCACCATTGATCTTGAGAGGACGAAGAAATTGGCCAATTTGATACCTTCAAATATCATCCTGGTATCTGAAAGTGGGGTTAAGAATGTCCAAGATGTTAAATTACTTTCAAGTTTTGGTGCAGACGCCCTTCTGGTGGGTAGCAGTGTTATGGCAGCAGGGAACATCCAAGAAAAAGTCAAAAAATTAGTATCTGCCTCTGCAAATGCTCGTGTGAACCGATTATCTAAGAACGCCACGGTAACAGCAACATGAAAATTAAAGTCTGCGGAATACGAAACCAAAAGGATCTGGAAGCTTGTGAAAAGGCAGATGTAGATCTCATTGGCTTTATCAACATTGAAAGATCCAAGAGAATGGTTGAAACAGACAAAATAAAAGTGTTAACCTCATCTATGAAGGATAAAAATAGGGCGGTGCTTGTAATTGAACCCTCTGATATGGCGGATGCTGATGAAAGAATAAAAAAATCAGGTCTAAATAATATACAGCTTCATTCCCTTTCTCCAGATGAAATCAGCGAGATTAAGAACAATAATTCTCATTTAACAATTATAAGAGCAATTGGAATATCTGAAGTAATTAATCCTGATAAAAAAAAAGAGATTGAGGATTTTGCAGATGTTTGTGATTACCTGCTCCTTGATTATGAAATTCAAGGGAAAACCGGAGGAACTGGTAAACAGATCCCCACTGATACTGCCATTGAAGCGGCTCTCTTCGCCAAATCCCATAATGAAAATATTGAACTTTTCCTTGCTGGAGGGATGGATGTTGAAAGAATTAAAAATGATGGCAAAAAACTGGCAAAGATCTTTACCTTCTTTGATGTTAACTCAGGCGTAGAATACGAACCTGGAGTTAAAAATACGGATAAAATTAACGAATTAATGAAAATTAAAGTATTATAAAGGAATTACTCAAAACTGTTTGAGAATAAAGCAATTGTAGATAAAAAAAGGAATAATAAGGTGATTTTATGATAACTGATGGGAAATTTGGTAAATATGGAGGAATATTTGTACCTGAACTCCTTATGCCCGCCCTTGAAGAGCTTGAAAAGGCTTTCTTAAAATATAAGGATGATAAGAAGTTCAATGAGGAACTTGATTACTACCTAAGAGAATTCGCTGGACGTCCCACAACCCTCTATTATGCCAAAAATCTTTCAGAAAAATTAGGATGCAAAATATACCTCAAAAGAGAGGACATGCTCCACACTGGAGCCCATAAAATAAATAACACCCTTGGACAGGGCCTTCTTGCTAAATATATGGGTAAAAAGAGAATTATAGCAGAGACTGGTGCTGGGCAGCATGGCATAGCCACTGCAGTTATTGGTTCTCTTCTGGACCTTCCAGTTGATGTTTACATGGGAGCAGAAGATGTGGAACGGCAGAAATTAAATGTTTTCCGGATGGAACTTTCCGGAGCCAGGGTTTTACCCGTTGAAAATGGTTCAAAAACCCTGAAAGATGCTATCAATGATGCCTTCCGAGATTGGGTGGCCACTGTGGACACCACCTACTACCTTATAGGCTCTACCATGGGGCCTCATCCCTACCCTACCATGGTGAAACACTTCCAGAGTATTATTGGCAGAGAAACCAAAAAAGAAATTCTCCAAAAAGAAGGTAAACTACCTGATACAGTCATTGCCTGTGTTGGAGGGGGAAGTAACTCTATGGGAATCTTCTCAGGATTCCTGGATGACGAAGAAGTGGAACTTATCGGTGTTGAGGGGGGTGGAGATGGAGTAGAAACTGATCGGACAGGAGCAACCCTGTGTAAAGGTACTGAAGGGGTATTGCATGGTTCCTTCTCCTTCATCCTGCAAAATTATGATGGGCAAATTTCAGAAGCCCATTCAGTATCTGCTGGTCTTGATTATCCTGGAGTAGGACCTGAACATGCCTACCTCAAAGTCACTGGCCGGGCAAAATATGATGCCATAACCAATAAAGAGGCTCTTGAAGGTTTTGAAATGCTTTCTAAATATGAAGGGATCATCCCTGCCCTGGAAAGTTCTCATGCCGTTGCTTATGCTGTAAAATATGCTAAAATACCAGAAAATAAGGGTAAAACTATTGTAATTAACCTTTCCGGTCGCGGAGATAAAGATATGTTTCTGGTTGCCCGTGAAATGGGGGTGGAAGTATGAGCCCACGTGAGATAGAAGTGGAAAGTTATGATGAGATGTTTCAGCGGGTTAAGAACAAAAAAGAAGGGGCATTCATTCCTTTCATTGTTGCGGGGGATCCTGATTTTGAGACCTCCCTAGAAATTGTGAAAGCCTACGTTGGAAATGGGGCAGATGGTCTGGAAATTGGATTTGCTTTCAGTGACCCTGTTGCTGATGGGCCAACAGTCCAGAGTGCTGATCTCAGGGCCCTTAACTCGGGAATAACCACCCAAAAAGGATTTGAATTTATCAGGAAAATCAGGGAATTCACCTCCATTCCCATTGGACTCTTGGTATACTATAACTTAATTTATCAAATGGGAGTCGATGAATTCTACAAAACTGCCAAGGAAAGTGGAGTTAACGCCATTCTTGCTGCGGATTTACCCCCTGAAGAGGCTCAGGATGCAGTTGTTGCTTCAGAAAAATATGGAGTTCAGCAGATTTTCATGGTTGCTCAGACTACCAGTAATGAAAGGCTTGAAAAAATATCCAAGATGTGTAATGGGTTTCTCTATGTGGTGGCAGTTATGGGTGTCACTGGAGCCCGGAAGGATCTTAAAATCAGCACAGTTGAACTGGTGGAACGGGTTAAAACACACAGTGACCTCCCAATAGTAGTAGGTTTCGGGATTTCTAAACCTGAACATGTGCAAAACGTTATAAACAGTGGCGCAGATGGGGCTATTGTGGCCAGTGCCATATTAGACCTGATAACTGAGAATCTTCAGGATAAAGAGGTAATGTTGGATAAGATCAGCTCATTCTGCCACGAACTCAAGACAGCCACTATAAAACAGTGATGCAAATGATTGAAGAGTGTTTAAAAAAGAGTGTCTCCCGAGAGGATCTCAGTGAAAAAGAGGCTTATGACTGTATGATGGAAATGGTAAGTGGTAGTGCCAGTGATGTGCACATGGCTGCTTTCCTATCCTCTCTTGCCACTAAAGGCGAATCAATATCCGAAATAACGGGTTTTGTAAGGGCTATGCGTCAGGTTTCCATCAAAGTATCACCCCATCTAGAGGAACCCCTGGTGGATACCTGTGGTACTGGGGGAGACCGTTTTAAAACATTTAATGTGAGTACCATAGCCGCCATTATTGCTGCAGCAGCTGGAGTTCCCATTGCTAAACATGGCAACCGAGCTGTGAGTAGTAAATGTGGTGGTGCTGACATTTTAGAGGCTATGGGAGTGAATATAGAAGGGAAATCAGAAGATGTTGAATTTTGTCTGGAAAAAACAGGGATGGGGTTCATGTTCGCCCCCAACTTTCATCCTGCCACCAAAAATGTAATGCCCGTGAGAAAAAAACTGGGAATCCGCACAGTCTTTAATGTTCTGGGACCATTAACTTCCCCTGCAAATGCAGATATTCATCTTATGGGTGTTTTTGACCCGGAATATGTGGAGTTAATAGCGCATGTCCTTAAAAATTTAGGGGTTAAAAGAGCCATGGTAATGCATGGTTTTGATGGTGAAGGTAATGTAGCTATGGATGAAATTTCCATCATCGGCAAAACCATGGCTGCAATTTTAGATGATGGTGAAATAAAGGTTTTCCAGTTGGAACCAGAAGATTTTGGACTGGAATTAGTGGATAAAAAGTTTATTATGGCTCCGGATACTCTGGAAGAAAACCTGGAAATTGCTATGAATGTGCTGGAGGGAAAAAGAGAAACTAGCCAACAGAAGGCCAGGATGGATATATGTCTGGCTAATGCAGGGGCTATTTTATTCCTAGCAGGTAAAGCACCGGACCTTAAAAAGGGAGTGGATTTAGCCAGGGAAACCATCATAAATGGGGCTGCCAGACAGAAGCTGGATGAATTCATTGAAGCAAGTAAAAGTTGTTAATAACTGTTCATTGGAAGTTTTGACTTCCTATTCTAAGGGCATTTATGATAACCGTCAGACTAAGGCCCATATCCCCAATACCCACTGCCATCCACAGAGTTATAAACCCTAAAACAGCTAGAATTGCGAAAGAAGTTTTTACCAGTATGGAAAGTGTGACGTTCTCCCTGACAACGCTCATGGTTTTTCTGCTGAGTTTCACCAGGTATTCTATTTTGGCAAGATCATCATTCATTAGGGCCACATCAGCAGTTTCAATAGCCACATCTGAACCAGCTGCACCCATAGCAATGCCTATGTTGGCCTTTGCCAGGGCCGGAGCATCGTTAATACCATCACCCACCATGGCCACATGCCCATGGCTCTCCACCAGTTCATCAATCTTTTCCACTTTGTCTTCTGGCATGAGTCCATGATAATATTCATCCAGACCTAATTGAGAGGCCACTCCACGTGCAGTACCCTGATTATCACCAGTGAGCATGATCGTTTTAATTCCGTTTTTTTTAAGAAATTCAACTGTTTTCCCGGCATCATCCCTGATTTTGTCCATGAGAATAATTAAACCCATAATTTCCTGTTCATTCCCCAATAAGACCGTGGTTTTACCTTCTTCCTCTAATTCTCTTATTCTTTCCCGAGGAAAATCTTCATCATTAAAAAGGTCGGTGTCCTTAAATAAACTTTCATTACCTATATAGAACAGGTTTCCCCTGATTTTGCCCTTTAAACCAGTTCCAGTTATGGACTTGAAGTTATGGACCTCTTCAAGTTCCACCCCACATTCCTTCGCCTTTTTTAGTATGGCTTTTGCCAGGGGGTGTTTGGAATGGGATTCCAAAGAAGCAGATACTCTTAACGTATCATTTAAGGAGTTACCGTTGAGGGTGAATATATCTGTGACTTCCAGGCGGCCTTCAGTTAGGGTTCCAGTTTTATCAAATACTACTGCCTTCACATTCTTCATTTCTTCAACATATTCTCCTCCTTTTATTAGAACTCCATTTCTGGTGGCAGATGTTATTCCTGAGACCATGGAGACCGGAGTGGATATGGCTAGGGCACATGGGCATGATACCACCAGAAGAACCAGGGCCCGGTAGAACCAATCATCAAGGGATACTCCCCATAGGAAAGGAGGAATTATCGCCACTGCGATGGCCAGTAAAATTACTGTGGGAGTGTAATAGGTGGCAAAACGATCTATGAATGATTCTGTTTTTGATTTTTTATCTTTAGACTCACGTACCAGTTCTATGATTCTGGATATGATGGTTTCATCTGATTTCCGGGTTACCTTGACTTCTAGGTATCCTTCAGTGTTGATGGTTCCTGCAAAAACTTCATCACCACTTTTTTTGGTTACTGGTATGCTTTCCCCTGTTATGGGGGATTGATCCACAGCTGATGAGCCTTTAACCACCAGTCCATCTAGAGGGATCTTATCACCTGGCCGGATCACCACTTTTTCATCCAGTTGCACGCTATGTGCATGAACTTCCAATTCCTGTCCCTTGCGAAGTACATAGGCAGTTTCAGGTGCCAGTTTAAGGAGGGCAGCTATGGAATTACGTGCCCTTTCACTGGCATAATCTTCTAAGAACTCAGCCACATAGAACAATAGGATAACAGCCGCTCCTTCTTCACCGTGACCAATCAAAAATGCCCCTATAGCTGCAATGGTTATAAGGAGGTTCATGTTGAAATGGAGTTTTAAAAGTCCTTTAAAAGCTCCTGTGATAACTTCATAACCAGCCACTACCACCACAACCAGGAACGCTATCTCTGCCAGGAGTCCCTGATTAAAGAATTTTTCAAAGATTAAGGCTATAGCAAATATTGCTGCAGATGTGCATATGATTAGCAGAGGTTTCTGTTTCCATAGGGGTGGTTTTTCCTGGAATATGTCTCCTCCACAACAGCTGCATGTGGCTGGTGTATCTGCGTCTTCTGTAGAGTGTTCATGGTTTTCCGTCATTTTTAATTCCTCTTATGTAGGATATCCTCAGGATATCCCTGTAAAAAGATCATAGTCCAGATCATTAAATCATATGAATAAATGTTCAAATGAACATATTTAAAGTTTGGGTTTGAATTTCCATTATAACTTATACCACCCTCATAATCCATTGGAAAAAAAAATTTTAGATAAGAAAAATTTCTGTACATAAATAGATATTTATGGTACCCAAACACACTTTGAATATATTATATGCCGGGATAGTCTAGTCAGGTAAGGCGTAGGATTCGAAATCCTATGAGCGATGCTCACCCTGGGTTCAAATCCCAGTCCCGGCGCTTCCCCTAAAAACTTTTTAAGTCCTTATTCTATTGTTTTTGAAAGAAACACACCACCCCCATATCATAACAATTATCAACATATTAATATAACAATTGATCTTACAACTATACACTTCATGAAAAACTATCTATATAAATTACTAAGTAGAGAATAATGAACCAAAAATAAGAGTTATAATATGAATTTCAAAACATCAGTAGATTCATGCCTTTAAATGGTTTGTTTAAAATATAATTAAATTCTCATCTTCCTCTTTGATGTTACTCTGGTTGATAATATGGCAGGGAAAACATTTATAGATAATGCACATTATGGTAAAAACAACTGGTGGAGATACCTCTTAACCAGCATTACAACCTGGATTGGACCGTTGATTCTGTTAATAATTATTTTGATCCCTTTTTTCATTATTTTTTATCCCATAAAAAGGGGAATGGATCCCTATGAACTGTTAAACAGTATAAGTCCACTGATTTTCCTGGCAATATTCGGTGCATACTATGCACTGTCCTTTCTCATCTTCTATGTTTGTACCCGTGTTATTCACCATAAAAAGCTTATCAATCTCATTAGTACAGCTTCTCATGTTAATTGGAAAAGAATGTTAAAGGGTGGTGGATTGTGGTTTATGATAATGGGATGTGCTCTTCTAATAGATGTGATGGTTAACCCTGCTTCTGTTAAATGGTCTTTTAATCCTGCATTCTTTGCCCTGTTAATTTTAAGTTTGATTATCTATACAATTCAGGCCTCTTTTGAGGAGATTTTTTTCAGAGGATATCTTATGCAGGGAATAGGACTCTTAACAAAGAATCCCGTCATTCCTCTATTAATCACTTCTGTAATTTTTGCAGTTGGACATTTTTGGAATGGTTCTGACGTCTCTAGTGGCATGGGCATGGTTTTCAACATGTTTATTTTTGGAATGACCATGGGTATCATAACTTTAGGGGAAAAAGGTCTGGAAACTGCTATAGGCGCACACATTGTTAATAATGTCTTTATTACTACAGTAATCAGTAGCCCTGATTTACTGGGTAATTTACCATCATTACTGGCCACCGGAACAGAACAAGCAGTGGGTGTTCCCTACTTTATTCTGCCACTTATCCTTCTGGTCATTGTGTTCTGGAATAAAATGGACAAACTGCAGACTGTATTCCGAACAAATACTGAAATTGATTATGTGAATAATGAAACCCATGAAATTCAATGTGTTAACTGTGAAACTAGCAATCCTAGTGTTGCTGTTTACTGTATGGAATGTGGGGAGAAAATAGAGTTAGAATATGCTCCACTACTTCACAAATCCCTGGCATTTATAATTGACCTGGTTTTGTTAGGAGTGACTTTTGTTATAATTTTATTAGCACTCACTGCTATTGAAGTTATGGCCAATGGAGAAGTTATCAACAGGAATTTAATATCTGCAATCTGGTTGATTCTTGATTTTGTCATATTCTTCAGTTATTTCATTTTATTCGATAAAAACGGACAAACTATTGGTAAAATGATAATGGGAATCAAAATAGTAAACGAGTCTGACCAAAAACCAATAAGTTATGGGCAGAGCATGATCAGGAATCTGTTACTGATTATAGATTTGATCCCCTATATGATACCTGGATTGGTGGGTTTCATTTTCAGCTTTGGATCTGGAAAAAAACAGAGGATTGGAGATATGATAGCAAAAACTTTAGTGATCAAAAAGGAAATATGATATCAGGCGTTCAAATGGTTAATTGAGAAATAAAGGGTACAAAAGCCCATTTTCTACATGTTAAACCTGATTCCCTTAAAAATCTCTGGAAAACCTATGCCAAAAACATATTTCTAAAAAATTATTTAGTCCCCAATAAAATAAAAAGTTCATATGAGTGTTGAAACCTTAAAAATCATAAATAAAGATGCTTTTCGCCAGCCACTAATTGAATACACGATAAAAGCATTTAATCAACTCCCCCCGATTAACCATCCTAAAATATTGGATATTGGTTGCGGTACAGGAGTTCCCACTTTGGAACTTACCATTATGAGCTAGGGCGAGGTTGTTGGTATTGATATAGATCAGGACGCATTGGATATTCTCAACCAGAAAATAGAGGATATGGGACTTGAACAGGTCAAGACCCTTAATTGCTCCTTATTTGATCTACCTTTCCCTGATGAAAGTTTTGATATAATCTGGAGTGAGGGATCCATCTTTGTAATGGGATTCGAGAAGGGTTTGAACGAATGGAAGCATCTACTTAAGGAGCAGGGGTTTTTAGTGGTTCATGACCAATATCAGGACCATCCTAAAAAGTTAGAAACCATTAGAAAATGTGGATATAAATTACTTAACTCTTTTGTAATCAGCCACCAGACTTGGGAGTTAGATTTTTACCAGCCATATGAAAATCATCTCCAAAGGTTAAAAGAGGAATATAAAGGTAATACAGAAGTTCAGCAAACAGTACAAAAAGAAATACATGAAATAAGTGCGTTTAAGGAAGATTCAGAATCTCTCAGTTCTATTTTTTATGTTATGGAAAAGATGTAGTTACTCATTTTAAATGGCCTTTTCAATTTCAATCTTTACCCATATTATCAGTACCCTTACTATTTTTCCATCTTCAAAAACCTGGAATTAACCGCCACGATTATGGTACTGGCGGACATTAATACTGCTCCCATGGCGGGGGTTAAGATGATTCCATAGGCTGATAAAATTCCTGCTGCTAGGGGTATGGCAAATATGTTGTATCCTGCTCCCCAGGCCAGGTTTTCCACCATCTTTCGGTAGGTGGAGCGAGCTAGTTGGATTATGTAGAGGGCATCTAAGGGGTTGCTCCGAACTAAGATTATGTCCGCGGTTTCTATGGCTACATCCGTCCCTGCTCCGATGGCTATTCCTACATCAGCCTGGGCCAGGGCAGGGGCATCATTAATCCCATCACCAGTCATGGCCACCACCAAACCCTCTTCCTGAATTTCTTTTACTTTTTGTGCCTTATCTTGGGGTAAGACTTCGGCGAAATACTGATCCAGACCCACTTCTTGGGACACCCATTCTGCCACTTCCTGTTTATCTCCTGTGATCATGAGGCACTTAATGCCAATTTCCTTAAACCTTGCTACAGTTTCCTTTGACTCAGGACGAATGATATCAGCCAGAGCCAAGTACCCCTTCACTTGCCCATCAAAAATAACAAAAACCGTACTTTTTCCCTGTGAAAATAACTCATCAACCCGTTCATCATCAAAGTTAAAACCTAATTCCTTTAAATATCCTGAACTTACTATTTTCACTAGTTTTCCTTGAACTATTCCTTCTACACCTTTTCCAGGGATTGATTTGAAATTTTCCACAGGTAAATGATCCTTGGACTCTGCAGCCACTCCCCTGGCAATTGGATGTTCTGAATAGGCCTCCAGGGAAGCTGCATATTTTAAAATTTCTCGAGAACCAACCTTATTATCCAGGGAGATGACATCAGTCACTCCAAACTCTCCCTGAGTCAATGTCCCTGTTTTATCAAATATAATGGCGTTTATATTCCGTGCTTTTTCAAAAGAGGTTCTGTTCCGTATTAACAAACCATTGCTGGCTGATAATGCTGTGGAGACTGCCACTACCAGTGGTATGGCCAAGCCTAGTGCGTGGGGACAGGTAGTTACCATCACCGTCACTGCCCTTTCCAGAGAAAAAGCCAGATCCTGCCCAGTTATTACCATCCAAACCACCAGAGTTATGAAACCAGCTGTAAGAGCTATTATGGTTAAGTACATGGCGAAACGATCTGCCAGGTTTTGTGTTTTAGATTTACCGGATTGAGCTTCCTCCACCAGGTTTATTACCTGGGATAAAAAGGATTCCTTTCCAGTTTTAAGGATTTCCACCTGGATAGAGCCATCTCCATTTATAGATCCTCCTATTACTTCATCTTTCACCGTTTTATACACTGGTTCTGATTCACCAGTGAGCATGGCCTCATCAATATTAGTTTCACCCTGGAGGATCTGACCATCGGCAGGGATTTTCTCCCCTGGTTTTACCAGTACCTGATCTCCCACTTCTAATTTTTCCAGTGGGACTTCCATGGTCTCCCCGTCGGACATTAGTTTATGGGCGGAAGCAGGTAGGAGTTTTACTAGTTGTTGAAGGGCCTGTGAAGCCCCCATTACTGATCGCATCTCCAGCCAATGCCCTAAAAGCATAATATCAACCAGAGTTACCAGTTCCAGGAAGAAGATTTCACCTTTAAGTCCGAAAACCACTGCACTACTGTAGATATAGGCTGTGGTTATAGCCACAGCTACCAGAGTCATCATCCCTGGCATTCGTGACTTTAACTCGTTGTACATACCTTTGAAGAAAGGATAACCACCATAAAAATAGACTATTGATGATAAGAATAATAAAGCATAGGAATCCCCGTAAAAACCCAGTAATTCTCGAATACCAAGAAGATTTTGGATGTGGGGCGTTAAAAATATGATGGGAATGGTTAAAACTAAACATATCCAGAAACGTCTTTTAAAATCAGCAATCATATGGTGATGGTCATGCCCACCTGGTTTCTTTTTCATTTCATGGTCCATTTCATGGTCCGAACGAGAATGTTCCATTCCATTTTACCCCCAAAATCCCTTTAAAATCAACAATTATTGTTATATGGCTTCTAATTTAAACAATTTTAAGATTTTTTAAATCCCCGATCCACAAAGTTTATATAATAGTTCCAACATTTTAGGTAATATATTACCCAAATATGTAATATATTACCTATTGGAGTTGAAAGAAAATGGACAAAAAAATAATATATACTAACTCAATTATTATTGCCTTTCTGGCATTAATAGCAACTTTAGCAGGATTATTCTGGAAAGAACTTTACCAGCATGACACTATTTCTGGGGCAGCTCAAATGATGGGTCAGGATCTAGTCACACTGGGAATTTGCATCCCAATATTGTTGGGAACCTTATATTTAATCAGAAAAGATTCACTCAGAGGAAAATTGATTTGGATGGGAACCATATTTTACTTTCTGTATTCTTATGCATCAATGGCCTTCCTTACATCCTATAATCAACTATTTCTGGTCTACGTGGCCATATTTTCTCTATCACTGTATACTCTGCTGGGAGAACTATTATCTCTTGACATCAGAAGTATCAAGAAAAGTTTCACTCCTGGAGTTATCCAAAAAATTACTGCAATATTCCTGGTAATTATCGGGTTAATGCTTGCTGGGATGTGGCTTAAAATGATTGTTAGTTCATTATTAACTGGTGTTGCACCTTCCACACTTGAAACGTACACTACCCTGGTGATTCAGGCTTTAGATTTGGGGGTTGTTGTTCCTGCTGCATTAATTACAGGATTACTTCTCTTTAAAGGCAAAGAATGGGGATATGCACTTGCTTCCATACTCTTGATGAAGGTATCTTTACTGGGAAGTGCAATACTTTCCATGATCTATTTCATGGTACAAAATGGTGTGAATATTGAAGTAGGGCAGGCTATGTTCTTTATAATTGTCACCGTACTTGGAATAATAATTACCGTGGCATTTTACAGCAGGATAAAAGACCCCATGAATGGAAATAAATATATCAAACTCAATAAAGGTGATAAAAGAACAATGATTAGGGTAGAATAATGAAAGATTCAGACACCATTAAAGCAGAATTTGATATGCAAAGACTGGATATGGAAAGATATATTCTGGTGGTTTTATTTCTGGTGCAGCAGCGGTGGAGTTATATTATCAGCCGAGACCTCGTTAGTGACCAAATAACCACCAAACAATGGTTGATGATGATTGTCATGGTTAACGCCTTCCAAAATCCTCCATCCATGCAGGAAGTGGCTGATGCCATGAGCACCACCCACCAGAATGTGAAACAACTTGCTACCCGTCTGGAAGACCGAGGATTTTTGAAAATAGAAAGAGATCATAAGAATAAACGTATTCTACGTTTAAAAATAACAGAAGAATGCCTTGAATATTGGGATAAGAGAACTCCGGAAGATGTTAAATCTGTAACCTCTTTATTCAGAGGATTGGAAGATGAGGAAATAAAAAAATTATTCCAAATAATGGGTAAACTGGAAAAAACATCTCATGAGTTATATAAAGAAGCTAAAAGATGAAGAGGGGTATTATGAAAGCATTAGTTGTATATGGGAGTAGGTATGGTACTGCTGCTGAAATAGCTGAGGAAATAGCACGTGTCATAAAAGAAGAAGGAATTGAAGTGGATCTAAGAGATGCTAAAAGTGTTAAAGATAATGATGCATCCCTTTACGACCTGGTAGTGGTAGGTAGTGGGATTAAAATGGGTAAATGGACCAAAGAATCGCTTAAATTCCTTCAAAAAAATAAAAAATCTTTGGCCAGTAAGAAAGTGGCCATTTTTGTCTCTTGCGGTTCAGCAAATGAAGAAAAAAGCCGACCTGAAGGACAGGAAAAGTATCTGGATGAAGTGGCTCAAAAAAACTTGATGAATCCACCAATAGCCACCGGGCTTTTTGGTAGTGTTTATGACCCTGAGGCCAAACATGGATTAATGTACAATTTCACCATGCGTTTTGTGAAAAAAGAACTGGAAGAAAAAGGAATAGATAGCACCAAACGATATGATTATCGAGATTGGGATGAGATAAGATCTTGGGCACGCAGTCTGGCATACCAGCTAAAAAATGAAGAACCTACAACTTAAAACACCATAAAACTGTTTAAAAATGGGGGGAGTTAAGTATGTCTTGCCAATCTTATATTCCCAATATTTTAACATCTGTCCGATTCGTAGCGGCCCCTCTCTTTTTTTACACGTTTTTAAATGATTTGTTTTTAATTTCAGTATCTATACTAGTTTTAGCATTAATTACAGATGTTTTAGATGGTTATATTGCTAGAAAACTGGATGTTACTTCAGATATGGGTGCTTACCTTGATGTAACCTCTGATTTTGTTTTAATAGTAGTCTGTTTTTTGGCATATGTTATCAAGGGCTGGTATGACCCCTTGATTTTATTGCTGATCATAGCCATGTTCTTGCTTTTTGTTGCCACATCTGGCCTTAAAAAACCAGTTTATGATCCAATGGGCAAATATTTGGGAGGGTATCTTATGTTAATGATATTAGTCTCCATTTTATTCCCAGAATTTGTAGTAAGGCAAATTTTATTCATCGTGTTAATATTAATTTGTTTAACATCTGTCCTGACTCGTTTCTTCTTTATTAGAAGATCAAAGGAGTTACAATCATTATAAACTCAATGAATTTTTGTTTAAATTAATAAAAATAGTGTTAAATGGGAAACCCCCCATTTAAATTTCTTGATTTAATTATCATATCCTTTACTATAATTTTTCAACCATTCACTGATTAATTCTATTACTTCTTCACTAACATGACCTTCAACTCCATACTCCTGTGGAGTTGACATACCCTCCCCTTGAATGAACAGATGGTTCAAACTGGGAAAAATATGGAAAGAAACGTTTTTCCTGGATTTAAGCTCCCTTTTCCATACTTCATAGTCTTCAGTGGGTGAAACCTGATAATCACGTCCACCCTGCAAAATCAGCATGGGCATGGACAGGTTTTTCAAGATTTCTTCTGTAGGATGGTTGCGAAGATCAAGTAAATAACTTGCTGAAATGCCCAGAGGAAGTTCTTTGGAAGGAACATCTTCAGAAAGTTCAGGATCCTTTGCACGGGCAACTTTAACTTTCAAAGATTTTAATGTGGCCTTTTGTTCATCTGTCATTGTCCCAGAGAGACTGTAAAGGTAGGTGAATTGTTCTAAAATAGTATCTTCCAGTGGACGGATACTTCCTGCCATAATAACCAGTCCAGCCAGTTCAGGATCCTGTTGACCGATACGTGGAGCGATAGATGCTCCTAAACTGTGACCCAACACGAAAACATGTTCTGAATTGATTTCAGGCCTAGTTCGCATTAGATTCACTGCTAAAATGGCATCATCAATAACCTCTTCTTTGACTGTCATCTTCGAAATCGAATCTGTTGTGAACTCTGCAGTATGTTTAAACGTTCTTTTATCATATCTTAAAACTGCAATTCCCTTTGAAGCCAGCCCCCATGCTAGGTCACGGAATATTTTGTTAGGACCAATTGTCTCATCATGATCATTAGGACCAGAACCATGCACCAACACCACTCCTGGAAGTGTTCCTGTATCATTTGAAACAACATGGGGAATGGTAAGAATACCCGGTAATTCCCATTTTCCTTCACCAATGGTCACTTCAACTTCTTGAAAAGCAGAAGTATGCACATAATCTGGTGGATGGTACTCCATCTCTGTGGGCATGAAATTCAATCCACTTATATGTCCCTTGTTGTTGAACACCACCTGAACGTCAATAGTAACCCGTTCAAACTGGCATCTTACACTAACAATCCTGTGCCCTTCCATTTCAACTGTTTGTAACACAGTCATCTGGATTAAATCACCTGCCTGATCTGTTAGACCTTCCCAGGACTCCTTTAACTTGACTTCAGATAAAACAGTTTTCATTTCTTTATCAAACTGACTAACAGCCCGATCATAATTGTTCTGTAACAGTTGGGACACAAATCTCTGTGCCAATGCTTTTAGATTCTCAAAATTTAAAGAACTCATACAATCACTGTTTTTAAATTTAAGTTTTTCTTTATAAATGATTATATTGATATTACTAAAAACTGTGAAATTTTAAAAATACTGTAGAATTAGGTTATTTCTGTCCCACATAAAGCCCATAACCATAATAATGGTTGAATCCTTTAGGAATATGAATAGCTTCCCAGGCAAGGCGGTTGGCTGATTTCCTGTATTCTGTTTCATGAAAGTACAAATTGAAGAATCTACCCCAAATTTTAAAAAAATCCATGCTCTGCAGTTCAAAATCTCCCCTCATTTGTTTCCACTGGCTCATTCGATTTACTGAACTATTTATATTTTTAAAACCAGCTTCCATGAGAAGAGATAACCATACCTCTTCTGTTTCAGCCATTAAACCCATTACGCTCCTACAATATTCATCAATCTCATGAGATGGATTTGAAATCCAGGTCACTTCATTCAAGCCCAAAAAACCTCCATCTTTAAGTACCCGATGATACTCCAGGATAGACTTTGTCTTATCGGTGAATCCCGTTACAGATTCTGATATAACCACGTCAAAGGTATTATTATCAAATTCAAGGTTCTCTGCATTTCCCACAATAAATTCAACTCCAGTTTCAGAGGATTTAAGTTTTTCTCGAGCCATTAGAACCATGTCTTCAGATAAGTCTATTCCCACTACAGTGCAACCAGTCATTTCATGGATTTTAATGGCTGATACCCCATTCCCTGAGCCAACAACCAGAACATAATCCAAATTATCAACTTTACACCATTTCAAGAGTTTTCGGGTGGCTTCCAGGCCACCAATATGTTTGGTTATGCCAATTTTGGCTTGTATTTCAAAATAGTCGTACATGCAGAATCTTTCCCAGTTCTAGGATAGAAATCTTAATGATAGAATTATATAAACGGTCATTATGAGATCTTATATAAAACTATATGTTATTAATAACTAATCAAATTAACATAGAGCCACGAAAAAGGGAAACTTAAAGATGAAAAACAATCCAAATTGGTACTATGAAGAAAAACAACCCGGTGTAGATTATTTAGATCCTGAAATAGCCCAAACATATGATGATGAGCATCAAAAATTCAGAAACTTCCCGGAGGAAGCAAAAAAGATTGTTAAAGTCCTGGGAATTAAACCTGATGATACAGTTATAGATTTTGGTTGTGGAACTGGCGGAATTGCCTTAAACCTGGCAAAATATTGTAATAAAGTGATATGTGTAGATATTTCAAGAGAAATGTTAGATGTTCTTGAAAATAAAGCTAAAAAACAGAATATTAATAATATTGAAACGTATCATGCAGGGTTTTTAACTTACAATCATAAGGGGCAGGGTAAGGTGGATAAAATCGTTTCTATGGCCGCACTTCATCATCTGCCTGACTTCTGGAAGTCGGTAGCCCTTTTTAAAATGGCAGAAATTTTAAAACCAGGTGGAAAACTCTATCTTTTTGATGTTACGTTCACTTTTAACATCCAAGATCATCAAAAAGCCCTTGAAGGGATGATAAAAACCATGCGCTCGGCTGCTGGTGATTCCATGGCAGACGAAACTGAGGTGCATATTCGTGATGAATTTAGCACTTATGACTGGATTATGGAAGGTTTATTGGAAAAAACGGGATTTTCAATTGATTTTAAGGAAACTGAATCTGGTAATCTTGTAGAATATGTTTGTTCGAAATTGTGAGACTCATGGTGTTATAAAAGTATCAGATGAAAATTCTTTTTTAAATAATGATTTTCATCTTATTTTAATTTGAATTATTCACATATCTATTCAGTATTTTCTTTAAAAGAGGATGGATTAGATATACCAAATTACTCCAAGCAAAAACATAATAAGACAAAACCAGAGCTATAATGGATAATATAGGTAAAATTACGCTAGAAATATTCAGCGTTTTAATTGTTATTTCACTTATATTTTCATCCAACAACCCTCTTCTAGTGGCGTATTGCCAGTTTAAAATATAGATGAAGCCTGCAAAGAAAAGGTTCAACTGGAAAATTACATTTGCGGTGAAATAAGAACCACCATACTCAGCGATTATTTCCGTAGAAAATGGCATCAAAGCTATAAATAGTAACCATAAAACGTTTATGGTTATTAAAGTAGGGTTGGAACGTTTGATAAATTGAAATTGCTGATGATTAGTCCGCCAGAAACCTGACAATATCCAAAAAGATAGAGCATAACATAATATATTAGGCCATAACGCCCATAACTGCTGTTGAAAAGCTGTTTCACTTAAATGACCAGTAATAGTGGGGACCCCAATACTCAAAACCAATAGTGTCATGGCAATGGCAAATATACCATCCACCAGGGTTTCAATACGACTGGTGGTCATCCATAAATTAAGGGAACTATATCGATCCGACATAACCTGATGTTTCTTTTTTAGCTATAAAAATCATTGGTTTGAGTTTTTAACCCCAACTCCCAATATTAGATTATTACTTAACCTTGTACAATTAGTCTATTACTCTGCATATGCTCTAGGAAAAATATCTTATTAAGATTCCATCATAATTTTACCATAGGAAAAAAGATATTATTTGGAAGTGTTAAGCATGGAAATCGAAATAAAAACCATCCCCACATACCAGGTAGCCTTCATCCCAATGAAAGGTAGTTACCAGCAGATCCCGGAGACTCTGGGTAAGGTAGTGGGATGGTTAATGGCTAAAAATGTGGAAATTCAGATGCCAGTCTATGGGGTGTACTATAATAGTCCTATGGAAGTGTCTGAAGAAGAACTTGAATGGGAAGTTGGAGCAGCATTTATTGGAGAACTAAAATCTGAAAATGACATAAAAATAAAGAAAGTTCCCCAGCATGAAGCTGTTTCGACCGTGTTTAAGGGACCCTATGGTGATGCTGCATCCATTTATATGGATCTTATCCAGTACGCTGCAAAAGAAGGTTACCACATAGCAGGCCCCGTCCTGGAAAGCTATCTTAACAGTCCCGATGAAGTTCCAGAGAGTGAACTTCTAACTGAAGTGCAATTCCCTGTGGCTAAAGAATAATTAAAGATTTTCTTAATTTAGAGGGTTTTTAAATATTCCCCTAATTTTTGAGAGGCATGTGATGTAATTGGCTTGGAATGACCACAAAAAATCACCTCAATATCCAGTCTGGCCAATTTTTCCATGCTTTCTTTATATTTTTCTGGTTCAGGTAACAATCGGGCCCCAGGACCTTCAAGTTTACCATTTACATATTTGAGGTTGTCACCAACAAATAGAGTCTTGTTTTGAGGGTTGTATAAGCATATACTTCCTTTTGTATGACCCGGGGTGTGTATAACCTGGTATTCTCCAATTTTATCCCCATCTTCCATGATGATGTCGGGTTCTACTGGTTGGTAATGAGATACTATTTTAAACACTTTAACCATAAACTTAAAAAAAGCGGGCCCTATTTGACTTTTCCTCCCAGATACGTAGTCCACATCATCTTTATGGACAGCTACTTTGGCTTCTGTTAGTTTTTTTAGTTTATCCAGACTTCCAATATGATCAAAATGATGGTGAGTTATAATAATCAGCTTTATGTCAGTGGGATCTCGTTTTAATTCGTTTTTAACATAATTAATGATTTTTCCAGTATTTCCCGCCAGTCCTGTGTCAATTAGGGTTAACTCATCTCCTACCACTAGGTAACTACGGGCTGCTGTAGTGTCAATTTCATGTATTCCTGAAATTACTTCCATTTTTATCCCATCAAACTGTTTTTATTTTTAATAAGGCACAACTTCAAAGAAGGATTTATATTTCCATCCAGTAACTTGTAAAGATCTTTTAAATCTTTCTGGTTAAGTTTTCCAGTTATTCTTACCTTTAAATTACAGTACATGGATTTTAAAGGAGAATAATCCTGGCTCTCCATGATTTTTTCATCAAATCCATTCATGAAAAAATCCTTTTTCCAATTATTTACCCTTAATATCTCTCCATTTTTCTAATTTTTCAATAAATTTACGATTTTCCTCATTTAAAAAATTTAATTGCTCTTGAAAGTCCTTTAACATTTCAATTTCGCTTTCAAATTCTTCTCTATCTGAGTATCTTTGAATTATTCGGGGTAGTGTTTGGAGAAAGGGCAAAAGCGACTGATTGTAACGTTTTTTCTGGAGTTCTGTGTAGAGTGTAACCAGATCTTTATCCATGTAAACATATACTTTCCGTGATTTTGGTTTTTTAAACCGTTTCACCAGGTTATTTTCTTCCATGGTTTTGAGAGTGGTGCTTAATGCAGAAAGGCTGTAACTAGTCATTTCTGATAGTTCACCTAAGGATATTTCATCTGGCTCACTTTGCAGTACTGACATTAACTTAGAAGGAAAATCATCGATTCCTAAAGCTCTAAAGCTGTTATATACTGCTTTTTTGAATTCTTCTTTAGGAGAATCGTCATTTTTCACCATAATTACCATTTCCAGTGCTTTATCTATTATTTTAGGTTTTTAACTATCTAAAGTAAGTAAATACGTTTTTGTTTCTTGGCAGCGGGTTTGGGTTTTCTCTGACCTTGTAACCCAAAGATACCCCAAAATGGACCTCGTAACCCTCAGGAATATTAAATTTTTTCATGTTTTCTTCATTAAGGAAATACAATTTAGCAAGTCCTATCCAGCAGGAACCAATATTCATACTCTCTGCTGCCAGGAGCATATTCTGCACTGCTGCTGAGCAATCAGGTAAGGGTGTGAGGGCGTCTTTTCTTGCGGAAACCATTATGATCGTGGGCGCCCGGTGAAAAATGTGGAGATTTTCTGTTTTTCCCATCTGAGCTATCCACTCTATATCCATTCCCCTCATCACTTCATTGGCACCCTCGTTGATTTGGTTTATCAGACCCTTATCCTGAATTATGGTAAAGTGCCATGGCTGGTTATTGTGCCCAGTAGGAGCATATATAGCTGATTCAAGTATATCGTCCAGTTCTTCATCCTTTATTTGATCATCCTGGTACCTACGAACACTTCTTCTGTTTTTAATGGTTTCAAGAACTTGATTCATTTTTCCAACACCACCAACTTTTATAAATTTTTTAACTTTCAGTATTTTCTGAAAGTTAAAAATAATTTATTGGGAGTATTAATATATAAAGGTTATGACCATCAACCCTTCTCACAAAAATAAAAACAATGCAAAAAATTTTAATTATCAACAACTAATTAACAGTTAGAGTATCTATTGATAATCGGGGTGTAACCATGGAAGTAATTGAAAAAAGAATCAAAGAAGCTAAAGTCGCTTATATTCCATATATGGGAAGTTATGATAAAATTCCCGAACTTATGCAAGAAGTGGGAGAATGGGTCGCGAGTAAAGGCCTTCAAATGACTGGAAGGGTTTACGGAACCTACTTCAACAGTCCAGAAGATACAGCTGAGGAAAATCTGCAATACGAAATCGGTTTTTCATTCTCTGGAGACACAGAACCTGAAGGTAAAATAGGAATTAAAGAGATACCAGAACATACAGTCCTTGCAGCAATCCACAAAGGACCCTACACCGAAGTGGGTCCTGTTATCCATGGTGTGGTGGATTACGCTGTTAAAAATGGTTACGATATTGTGGGCCCAGTAACTGAAGTATATCTCAATAGCCCCATGGAAGTTCCTGAAAGCGAACTTTTAACAGATGTGCAGTTTCCAGTTATTAAAATATAAAAATAATAACCTTCTTTTTTTGCTGATTTTGTGTTTATTTCTTAAAAAAATAAAGATAAGATATAACCGATCAAGATATCACCACACAAACAGGCCTAAAGTTGTAAAGATATGGTTATAGTTGGGTGTAATTTGGGCATAGCTATTTATTATTTGGATTAAATAGAATAGAATAGTTCTTATCTAATTCCAAAAGGAATTACAAAATAAAATAAAAAATCCTGAGGACTCTTAATTGAATTTTGATGAGTTAGTGAGCCTACAGGAAAATACAAATATTTAAGAATAATGTTAAGGACTATATTAAGACTATAAATTAATTAAGACTATAAATAACCTATATTAATAATATTAAAAATAATATTAAAAACACCTGGCTCGTGTAACCTCGAATAGAACCAGGAGGAAAAATGCGTAATCTTGAAAAATTAAGTTCTTTTAAAGAATACATCCCTAGAATGGGAGAACCAAATGCTAAAAGCATTGCCCTGTTAATTGATGGGCCTAACATGTTACGTAAGGAATTCGGCTTTGATTTAGATGTAATACAAGAAATATTAAGAGAGTACGGGAAAATAAAAGTCGGAAAAGTTTTTCTAAATCAGTATGCCTCAGATAAACTTATTGAAGCCATAGTAAATCAGGGATTGTCCCCTATCATTGTAGCAGGAGATATTGATGTTCAAATGGCAGTTGAAGCTTTTGAAGCTATTAGAAACCCCAATATTGACGTTGTTGCATTGATGACTCGTAACACTGACTTTTTACCTCTAATTAACATAGCTAAAGAAAATGGCAAAGAAACAGTAGTTATTGGTGCTGAACCCGGTTTCAGCATAGCCTTAAAAAATTCAGCAGACAATACCATAGTTCTGAAAAAACAACATCCTCATCCTCACGGAGCAATGTAAAAAGCCAAAATTATTTTTTTAATTTTCATAGGAATAACCCTACTTCTTTAAATTTTCTTAGATTGACAAAGTCAGCAGGTTAATCCATGAAATTAAATTTCATTATTTTTTTTATTCATATGGCTTAATAGAGTGAATTAAATACTACTTTAACTATAAATAACCACTACTTTTTCTTATTACTAAATGAGTTTTCAGTGTTTAATTCTATGAAAAATCCATTGTAGGTATTAAAACTATTAAATCTTTATGAGGTAGTTAATGATATGCTATGATATTTTGAATAAAAAGAAATCATGAACAATGGAAATAAACCAGGTTTTAGTAAATCCAGTATGAATTTATTTGTTTTAGGAATAATAAAAACATTTCTCCCCTTTAAAGCACAATAACTAATTCTTTTTTGAAAAAATGGACTTATTACTCTTTTCAGGAAAATTTATATGCGCGTAGGTTCTATCTTTACGAGGTTAATAATAATCAAATTTAAACCAAGTTATGAGTATTTACAACACTTAAATACCAGAAAGTAAAGATTTAAGTGAACTGGTTAAAAGTGTTTACAAAGTTGATTGTTATCATAGGTTAGGGGTAATCAGGAATCCCTTGAGATTCTGATCTGGTCACTTATGATGATATGAAACCTAAATTAAAGATTTTAGGGTATGTTCAGGAATTTTACATTAACATGAGTACCTATATTGATGTTGATATTGTTATTGTTGGTTTGAGAGGTGTTTCAATTGTATGTGGTAGTAATGGGTGGTGGAAGAGTTGGCCTGAGCCTGGCCTCCTTTCTAATTGCTGATGGTCATGATGTTACTCTAATTGAAAATGATGAAACTTTGTGTTCCAATGCTGCAGCTGAACTGGATGCCCTGGTGATCTGTGGTAATGGTACCAACACCAAAACCTTAGAAGAGGCTAATGTGTCCAGTGCAAATGTTTTCGTGGCTGCTACCGGAAATGATGAAGCCAACTTACTTGCCTGCATTCTGGTGAAGGAATACAATATTCCTAAAATCATTGCCAGGGTAAGTGAACCCAACCATGCCGAAGCATTCCGCAAAGTGGGTATTGACTCGGTTATAAGTCCTGAAATCACTGCAGCCAGTTATCTGGAAAAACTGATTATCCGTCCGAAAATCGCTGACTTGGTGGTGATGGGTAAGGGGGACGCTGAATTACTTGATTTTAATCTGGAAAATGAGAAAGTTGTGGGCAAAAAAATTGGTGATATTAGCCCCACTGAAGACTTCATAATCGTAGCCGTCTATGAAAATGGGGACATAACCATCCCCAAACCAGACATAGTTTTAAAAAAAGGTATGAAAGTCTCTATCCTGGTGAAAACCAATGCTGCACGAGAGGTTATGAAAAAATTCACCACATTATAATAAATAACACTCAATAGTTCTATCTAATGCCTATAATGAAATAAATAAAGATCAAAAATAAATCATACTCAATTTAATCCATATATCTCTTTTTATACTTATCGTACTGCTTTTTTAATAACTCTCGACTGTTTTTTGTACCATGACCTGGCAAGAAACTATGGCAACCTGTTTTCAGGAGTTTTCTCCAGCTTTTAATCATGGTGGGTACATCATCAGCGAAAGGTGGAAAAACTGACCAGTTGAAAACACCAAACATAGCATCACCCACCAGGGCTACCTCTCCATCCACAATAAGACTCATTGAACCATCTGTATGGCCCGGTGTATGCATCAAGTAACAGTTAGGGCTTAGAATATATTCATCATCCACCAGAAAATCAGCTTGTACTTTTTCATACTCACTGAATTTACTTATTCTCCCTGCTAAAGCCACCAGAATATGAGTGATAAAATTAGTACCACTTGGAACCTGTGAGGCTCCCTCCCTCAGATATTCCAACTCCTTCTTTTGAATGATTATTTTCGTATCATATCTTTTCTTTACAGTAGCTGCATTTCCAACATGATCATAATGCGCATGAGTTAACACCAGATAAGATAACCTTTTCTCGCCCAAAAAATCATCCAATTTTTCTATTAATTCTTTTCTGGATTTTTCCATCCCTGTATCTACCAATATTGAAATATTATTATCCATAACCAGATAGGAGTTGCTTCTGCCCTTGATAATCTGGTGAACCATGCATCCGTTGGTGGTTATCCATTTCATTAAAATCACCAATAATCTCACTAGATTATGAACTAACCTAATGATACTTAATTATAAGCTCACCTTAAAGAGGAAACTAATTTTGTCAAAAACCTACCTAAATCAGTTTCTGACAGATGAGGGAAGATGATATCCAGGCATATTTCTTTTCATAGTCATTGAGGCTGATGAATGAAACTGTTGATAGTGTATACGATAAGAGACCCAGAAGATACTGAGATATGTCATCATCCATGAGAGTTATCATGTTACCGTACTCCCTTAATCTCTGAATACAATTAAATGCCTTTAAAACATCATCATTATCGAAATCAACCCCTACTTCCTTGTATTCTGAGGGTATTTGTGGTATATCACTTAGTTTTTCTGCATTGAGGAATCTTGTTTCCAGTTCTATTACTTGTTTTAATTTTTCTTCAGAACCAATATCCACACATTCCAGTTTAAGAGCAGTTTCCATTTTTGCCACATCCCTTAATATATGACCATATCTGGTGAATGCGAAGTCTATGAGCCACATGTTTAGATTTTCATCCATGAGCACGTTTCTCATGTTAAGGTCACCGTGGGTGGATGATTCATAGGCACTGGTAGCCTGGGATCTGCGTTCTGGCATAACATTTTCCACAAAATAGAGAGGATTGATTGAGGTTCCCAAGTTATAGGGAAGTTCAATGTATTTTTCGTTGGCTGATACTCCAAATTTTTCTACTGCATAACGTTTAATCTGGTCATATTGGAAAAAGAAGTTATATTCCTCGTAAAGGAAAAGTTCTTTCAACTTAGGCTGCCCATACCAACTGCGGAGAACGTTCCGGAAAAGGTTATCCAAAGCTTGGAGAACATCTTTAGTGTTATGAGCACTATAATAATCCTCTAAACTGATTATGTTACCTTCCCCCCCATTTATACCCACAAAATTGTATAATATACCCCCAAATTCTCCTAATTTCCGGTGGTTCATGATTTGGGTGGCGTTGTTCTGTATGTAACGTTTCACATGATCTTCGTAGCCATGAAACTCATCCCCTATCTCTGACCAGGACCCCACCTTTAAAATGAAGGGCATCTCCTTCCTACCCGAACGATCCCATGAATCTGCATTAAACACCAGAGAACCACTATATCCACCAGTTATGGGCGTTAATAAGATCTCTTTAGAAGTTGGGAACATCTTTCTGGTAATATCCTCAAACGTATCATTCCAACCTTCACTCTCCCCTAGAAGAGTTATTTTCTGTTTTTTCTCAAAAAGAATATCTGATATATATGAAACACCAATCAAAGCCTGTTTTATAATGGTATTATCCAGTAGGTGGCGCATATCCAGGAAATCACCACTCCTAACAATAGTCCTGATCTGATCATCGAGGTCCTGAGTCTTCTTTAGGGACTGGTGTTTGAAGACAACTGCATGGTTATGGAGTAACATTTTCTGATTTCCAATATTGGCAGGGTGCATGTAGAATAGAGAACCCAACACATCTTCATCAAAACTGGAGAGATCACTTTCCAGATCAACCCCTACACCGAAACTAAGCATGGTCTCACCCTGAAAAGTAGGATGATCACTGATGTTCATCCAGGAGGCTATGTTATCAGGGTGCATGATCATTTCACAGTTTTCAGGGGCGAATTTTTTAATGGGAGATATTTTAACCCCTGAGCTGTAAAACTCCCCTATATCTGCCTGCATGGCCACACTGATAACACCTTTAAATGATGGTTTCATCTTCCGGGCAATGTGAAAAAGGGAGGAGTAAAGTTCATCCACAGTGAAACCTTCATCTTTTTTGCTTTTTACCATGATAACATCATGAAAATCTCCATCCAAAGCCACATTGAAACCTGTGTGGATGGTGACCTTTCCTGTGTCAGTTTTTGGGATTAAAAAATCAGGAGTATCATGTCCATCAGTAGGAAGCCAGACCATAGTCCCACCTATGGTGATCATTTCCCCCATGATCTCCATGAAGTCCTGAGTTTTCTCACCCAGACCTCCCAATCCAATGGAGTATTCAGTGTCATAGAAATTCCTGGAATAAATATCTTCTTCACCTATCTGGGCATTCAAAACTTTAGAAATATCACCCACAACCTGTAATTTAGCATCATCTTGGGAAACTTCCAGAATGGTTAAAGAAAGATTTTCATCCTCATATTCGGGGAGTTGACTCCAATGAACATGTTCATGATTCTCAGGCCTTATCTGATATTCCATAGCATCCTGTACAGTGGGGTGGATTGAAAAAATCTGGTCAAAACCAGCCATCTTTAAAACTTCCAGTGGATATGGATTTAAATTACAAAGACACATCTTTCCCCCTCGATCTCGCATCATCCTTTCCATACGGAGGAAAGTCCTTATACCCCCACTGCTCAGATAACTGACACCTTCCATATTAAAAACAACTGATGAGTCTTTATCCTGTATCATGTTGTCCAGGGATTCATCCAGTGCTAATGCACCATAAGCATCCATTCTACCTTTAGGTGTAACCACCAGAACTCCATTAACCCTTTCTGAGTTTATATCCATGATTTACTCCCCAATCAATGAATTTATAGTTAAAACCCGTTATTGCGTAGAATTATAAGGTTTTTATTATATATAATACTTCCTTTCTCCATGTGACGGGAAAAGCATTTTTGAATCCATTAAAAATACATTAAATTTCTTTTATTCTCAAATCTCAGAGAACAGAGTATTAACTAAGCAAAGGTCAATTAACATGGCCACTACAAAAACAGAGGCAACATCCATAATAGCCATTTTTGTGGCAGAATCTCTATTTAATTGCTTTTTAAATAATCCAATAATACCTAGAGTTAATGGAATTAATGATATTAATGCAAAAAAACGGAAATTTATGTTGGAAGGGAATAAATTGGTAAAGGGCAAAAGAAAGAATGAAACAACAGCCAGAGCTCCTAAAATTGCAATCAATTTAAAACCGAAGCTCCGACCCCTTGAGACAATCCAAGTGATTTTACCCCCTAATTTATCTCCCTCCATATCAGGAATTTCCACCCCTATAGTGAAAATGAATTGTAAAAAGGTTAAGGGAATGGCAAAGATGATTAAAGCCAAGTCTAAACTTCCCATCATAGTGAAATAACCCATGCCCGACAACAAAATACCATTCATACCGTTTGAAATTTCCCCAAATCCGCGGTAAGCTAGTGCAACAGGAGGAGCAGAGTAAAACCAAACTAAATAGTTTCCTAATATAACATATAATAAGAACCACAGAGTGTAGGAATAGATAATAGTGAATATCGCTGCAAAAGTGATTGATAAGAATATGAGGGTGATTGCGAACTTTTTTGAAAATTGCCGTAAATTCGGATTTTCTATTAAAATTCCACTACCCCCTGAAATAGGTGTAGGCTTGATAAATTGATCCGCATTCATATCAAAATAATCATTACTGTAATGAAGTGCTAAATGTGCCAATGCCAGAATAAAATATCCAAATATGAATTTATCTGAAGAAAAAGGGGCGTTGAATAAAACTGCAAGTAAAGCACCCATGGTGAAAAGTAAAAAACCTCCAAATAAAAATTGGGGACGTCCCAATTTAATAATTTTCAACATATCAAGATACATACTAATCTTAACCCCCCATCTCACCCATTAATTATGAGAGAGTGTAGTGTTAAGATCTATAAATAATACTCAATAACTTTATGGTAGTTCGGATTTATTGGATTCTCCTTAATCTTAATATGATTTGAATTCAATTTTAAATGATTCTACTATATTTAACGCACTAAAGGTAGTTGTTTTCTTTCCATTTTTTCTCCTGTAGACTTTCCATCAGCTTTAACTTTCAGGAAAATTTGAATACTCCTCTATTTCCCTGACAGAATTTATTATCATCCTCAAATGAAAACATATATTTTCCTCTGTAGAAAAAATCTGATGGTTTTGAAGAATAATATGAAATGGTTTGAATAGAATATGTAAAAAAATGTAAACAGCTATTTGATCTATTAAAAACTGTTAGTACAGTGTTTTAACTTTTAAAAAAAAAATGGTGGAACATCACTTAGATGTTCCCTTAGCTTTGGTTGGGTCTCTTCTTGAATTAAATTTAAACCCGAAAAGAACCCTGAAAATGTTTTTAAACGGTTTCCAATTGATGTGAAGATGGATAAAAGTTCCTACAACCATTAAAATTGCCATTTCCACATGCCAAAATGTTATGGATTGGTTTAAGGCTGTTCTTATACCAAGATTTACCATAAAGGTTAAAATAACCCCCGTAATTCCTGTTCCAAGGTATCCCACTGTGAGTAGCAGATTCCATATTCGTTTGTGTTTATTCCGTTTTAATATTCCTTTTTTAAAGAGATAATATGTAAATAAGTATCCCCCTATTATGATAAGGGTGACTGGTAGCACATAATAATTGGTTCCCTCTCCATTAAGACTTCCATAGTCTGAACCAGGATCATCAGGTAGTGTGGTTGTATTCGTATCTGTAGATTGATCAGGGGTCACCTCAGCATTTGCACCATTACCCTGTCCTTGATCTGTGGTTGTAGAAGTGGTAGTATCATCAGTAGAGGTAGTAGTGTCTGAAGTGGATGGATCAGTGGTGGATGTGTCGGTAGTGGTAGTTGGGGTTGTCTGGGAGAAATCACAGAATCCATCTCCACCAACATCCATATAACGAGGGCACTGTCCGGGGTACGGATCGTTTACCATCCCATAAGGACAGGTGGTTGCACAGGAAGTGGACATGGATCCGAGTGCTATGAAGGGAATGGTGGAAAGTGCGGCAAATATTTTCTGTTTCATGGGAATTTTGGTTAATACTGAGCTTAAATTCTCCTTTGATAAAGTAGAACTTATTTTTTCCCGGGATAAGTCAGGAACTAATTTTTCCCTTGACAGAGTAGATTTTATTTTTTTCTTCATGCCTCTGACCTCCTTCTTTTTGCTGCCACAAGCATGGTTTTGGCTGATTTCCAGTAGGTGTGGAAGTGGAAAACTGTGACCAGGGCCAGGGTTATGCCCAGTTCAACATGCCAGTAAAGTAACTCTGGACTTATGGGTAGTTTAACATTAAATTCCATAATCAAGAGTAGGACGAAGCCTGCCCCTGCTGATATCAGGAATGCTAATCCAATTATTAAATTCCATATGTTGATGTGTACTGCTTTTCTGATTAATTTCAGCCTATACAGACTGTAAGTAAGTAAGTAGCCCCCAATAAATGGGATGGCTGGTAAGATCATATCGTAAACCAAAATGATTCCCCCATTTTTTTTTAAAATTTTATAATTCAATTTTTAAAGCTTTTTTCAGGCTATTTTGATAAATAAAATATTATTAAACTTTTAAATCGTTTAAAACTATAAAAGTCCGCTATAAATCATATTTAAGGCCTGTTTTCAGGTTACATATAATAAATAGATCATTTATATAAAAGTAATTATTCCAAGATTACACCCAGATCTTTCCAAGATCATGCCCCATTATGCTTTTTTAGGATAAATACGAATTGTTTGAATTATAATTAGCAATAGGGTAACTGTAGGGAAGAAAATGGATGTGATCTGGGTATAAACTTGGAATAATCATTTATCAAATCAAAGCATTATTTTAGTTCACCTACCAATGGAGGTGATAATTTGAGGAAAGCATTAATCTGTGCAATGGTACTGATGATCAGTATTGTGCCTGCTTTTGCATTGAATGAAACATTAAACAACACCACTGCAGACCAGGTTCAAAATGATACCAACACAAGTACCACCACTTCAACCACAGACACAGGAAACCAACACCAGTACGGCCAGGAAAACCGTGCAACTGGTAGTGAATGTGGAAGTTGTGATCGAACCTGTGATAGAAGTTGTGATGGAAGTTGTGATGGAACCTGTGACGGAGACCAGAACAAATACCAATACGGCCAAGAAAACGCTAATTCAGGATCTGGAAACTCTGACCAACAATACAAATATCAATATGGCCAGGAAAACAGTAACTCTGGAACTGGAATCTGTGATGGAACAAACTGTAAAAACACAAGCTAAAATTTGAGAAAGGTTAATTTTT
>JAHKLQ010000114.1 GCA_020854975.1 Methanobacterium sp. | reverse complement strand
TCCTACTTTTATACTTTAAACCATCTTTAAACGATCTTGGGCTTAGATGGGATAATATCCGACTAAGAAATAAAATAATTTATATTATGGGGGTTCCTGTACTCACCATACTTATATTAAGTCAGTCTGTTTTTGAAGGGGAGTTTGATATTCTTATTGGTCTCTTAGTATACGCCATCATAAGTCCAATATTTGAAGAACTAGTATTCAGAGGATATATCTGGAGTAAGCTAAATGAATCTGAAGGAATGATAAACCCGGATGGTTTAACCTTCTTGACGGTTACACTACTCTTCAGTCTATGGCAGCTGGGTTATGCCGATGTTTTAATCCGATATTCAAATTTAGGTTTGATCATGGTGTTGAAAATGATTGGTGGTCTGGTTTTAGGCCTGTTTGTAGGATATCTGCGGTTGAAAACAGGTAAAACTTATGCTTCAATCTTATTCCATTGTCTATGGAGTCTTTTTGAGCCATGAACTTTTAAAAAGCTTGGAACATGAATGAGATAACTCTGAGGATATGAATCCGGCCACGGGGTTACCTCAGAATATCTATGATATTAGAATTAAAAGAGAAACTTTATAATGAAATTTTTTCACTCTACCAACCATCGAAACAATTATTTAAAACTGGTGCTGCGAATTGTTCTGGCACTGGTTATTATACAGGCTGTAAGAGCTACTATATTCTATGGTATGTGGATCATTGTCCATCCGGGGACAGACATAGTAATTTTCCAGTTATTAAACGGTTTAAATTACATAATTGTGGGTATACTCCTCCTTTTATACTTTAAGCCGTCTTTGAAGGATTTAGGACTTAACTGGGATGATGTTCGTATGAGAACCAGGATATTTTATATCATAGGTTTGACAGCGCTGATAATTCTGGCAGTGAGCCCATATACATTTGAATGGGAACTCCATATACTGGTTCTGGGTCTTCTATTTGGCATTATAACTCCATTGTTTGAAGAACTGTTATTCCGGGGTTACATATGGGATAAGATCTCTGAATCTGAGGGAATGATCAATCCCCATGGATTAACACTCATCACAGTGACCCTGCTTTTTATGGTGTGGCACATGGGATATATTGATGTTTTAATGCTCCATCCCCTGGCTAGCGGTAATCTGACCATGATCATGATATCCAAAATGGGCATAGGTCTAGTTTTAGGCTTGATTGTAGGATGTTTACGGTTAAAAACGGGTAAAACATATGCACCAATCATTTTCCATGGTTTGTGGAATGTGTTTGCACCATGAAATAAAAAAATGTCTTTTTCAATTTTTTTAATTCCTTAAAATGAACTGAAATAAAGGAATTAAAATGAATTAATGAAATTAATTATTCATAAAACGAATCAGATAGGGATAATAATAGTATGATTGACACTAAAAGTAGAAAAATCAATTGGAAAAATTATTTCAAAACCAAGTTATACATTGCTTCATTTATTCTTGCTTTAGTAGGATGGTTCATATTATTTGTTTATTTGTTTGGCCAATATTTTGAAAAAGAACTACTCGCTTTAGAAGGAACTATAAACTCTCCTTTTTTTACATGGGGGTTACGAATTGTTATCATTGCATCTATTATCCTCTTAATTAAAGGAAAGAAAAGAATCCAAAAATTCTTCATCAATAAAAGTATCAGATGGGGGATTTATATAATTTATATTATAGGTGCATTGGGCTGGCTGGCATGGTTTTTAAGCCTATTTTTATAATTAAGAGTGAATTACATGACGAAATAACTATTAAAAACAAATACGTTTTTTATTTTGAAAATAACTAAATATTTTTTAGTTATTATTTTCTATAATCTAAAAGGATCCCCTTTTATCAGGATCTTTACTACAGGAGCTTTCAGGTGCCAATTTTTTGGTTTCTTTAAGTTTAACGCCCATTTTCTCTAAAACAGCCCGACTGTCTACTTTGGTGTTAACACAGCCGTCCCGAAGGAGAGGTACTCCCTGACAAGAGAACTTTGAAACCTTCATCATGGCCAGATTAAGGTCCTGGAAACAGGCCACACCTAAAACAGCCTTGAATTTGTTTTGTTCCACTATCTTATTGAGGAAGGTTGAACCAGGAATTATGAACACTTTGTAACCCAATTCTTCGCCTTTAGTCTTCAAAACTCCAATTACACAGCGGTTACAGTTTTCACATACCAAACCTGATGTTTCCAATTTTGCTTCACAATCCAGGTGCCGGAGACAGTGAGGTAAAACCAGAATTGTATCTTTGGGTTTAATTTTTTTGAACTCCTTTTCATTAACCTTATTCCTAACCTCTACTCCGATATTATCAACAATTTTAGCATCAACACCTACACTTTCTGCGAATTTCTTGAATAATCCATAAAAAACGTCCATGGTGAAAAGTAGTAGTTTAGGAAAAACAAGGCGGTCTTTTTCAATTAGCATGCGACCCAGTATGAGGGTGACTGATAAAAGAATCAGAAGGAGAATCCCAGCTATGAGAACAACCTGGCCAAATATCTGGTAAAAATCGGAAATAATCATGTTAATCCTCTAGAATATCATCTTGTTATATTATCTTGTTAGAAAATGTCATATGGAAACATAATCGAATTGAGAGGTCATAAATGGGGATGTCAACCAATTAAGTTATTATGTAACATACCATTTATCAATCATGTTATATATAAAGTGGTTATTAATTTAAAATCCTTTTTTCATATAATATTTCTGGGATAGTCAAAATGGGAGTTAGGGCAACTGAATTTAATTCTTAAATTTCTTTATTTCAAATTCTTTTAAAGGGCCCTGGATTTCAATTCCACCTTCAATGGATTTTATTTCAATGTCGGATAGATCGTCACAGGCACATAGTATATTCTGTTCTGGGTGGGTTCCCGGAGTGATGTTGCAATCTAGACGCACTGTTTCCCCACAACTAGTCACCATTGGTAATCTTTTAGAGGTAGGATGATCTTTAGGTAAAACCACTAAAGGAGCACCCAAATCTCTCAATAAAAAAATCAGGGATTTTATTCCATCTTCAGCTAGGGGACCTGGATCAAGGGCTGAAACTGCAATGAGATCTTCTGGTTCAAGAAACATCACTATTTCTTCTTTATCAGGGGTTCCAATGAATATATGTCCAGTTTTCGTGAATTTAGCCACTCCAACTATTCCTGAGTTTCCTTTTAAAAAAATAATTTCATCATATTTGAGGGGAATTTTTTGTTCCATGAGTTTACTCATACTTCTTCCACGTTGTCAGATTGGCAAGCTGGACAGACTACTCTTCTTCCAATACCTTTAAATTCGTTGTCACAGTCTAGGCACCGGTATTTTTTGGTTTTGAGTTTTTTCATTTTAATGTCAGCCATAGGGCCGCCTACACTACACATTATATATCACCAATGTTTTTCTGTTCTTGATATTATTTAGTTTTTTGGGAAAACTTGGTGATAAAATAGAAATAAAAAGTGTTATTAGTTAATTAAGGATGGTACATTATTTATTCAATAAAATTCAATATAACAACACTTTTAAAAATAATTAAACTTAATTAATAGAACCATATTCCTATTGAGATGGTGAGACTATTGAAAAACTTGATTTTTCCATTTTCAGCTATTGTTGGTCAAGAAAGAGTAAAAAAAGCCCTGGTATTAAACGCGATTAATCATTCTATTGGTGGTGTTCTGATTAAGGGTGAGAAAGGAACTGGTAAAACCACATCAGTACGTGCCCTAGCAGATCTCCTACCTCCATTAAAGATTGTTAAAGGATGTCCATTCAACTGCGATCCTGATGATCCTGATTCTCTCTGTGATTCATGTAAAAAAGATAAATCAGAGGAGCTACAGGTTGAGGAGAAGAAAATGAGGGTGGTGGAATTGCCTCTGGGAGCAACTGAAGACCGGGTAGTTGGTTCCATAAATATTGAACAAGCCCTTAAAAAAGGCATAAAAGCATTAGAACCAGGAATACTCGCTAAAGCCAATCGTAACATCCTTTACGTTGATGAAATAAACTTGTTGGATGACAACCTGGTAGATGTTTTGTTAGATGCTGCTGCTTATGGAATAAACACGATAGAACGTGAAGGTATTTCCATGGTACACCCTTCTAACTTCATACTGGTAGGGACCATGAATCCTGCTGAAGGGGAACTCAGACCTCAATTAGCAGATAGAATAGGTTTACAGGTATCAGTTCAGAGTATCATGGATATAGAAGATCGGGTTAAAATCATGGAAAGGAGAGAGGCCTTTGAAAAAGATCCTAATTCTTTCCGGGAAGAATTTCAACAATACCAAGATCAAATACTGGAAAATATCATCCAGGCCAGGAAACGTCTAGATACCGTAAAGGTTTCACCAAAAATAATGAAAGTAATAGCCCAACTCTGTGTTGATATGGGAGTTGATGGCCATCGGGCAGACATTGCCATACTTAAAACTTCAAAAACTCTTGCTGCATACTATAAACATGAAGAAGTTGAGCTCATTGATGTGGAAGAGGCAGCGGCCCTGGTTTTAGGTGAAAGATTCCATAAAAAATCATTAAATCAGGATAAAATTAAAAAACAGATAGAAAACACTGTAAATGAAATTTCACAGGAAAATATTGGGGATGATAAAAAAAAGTCCCAAAAAATATAGAATCTGAGCAAAAAAAAAGAGGTATGAAACTTAAAACTCTTAAGAAAGATGAACAAAAGGTTGAAACTCAAGAAGAAGAGGTGGATGTTAAAAAACTCCTCAAAATAAAGGGGAAGAAGAAAAACCGTCTTTATGGTAAACGGGTTGATTCAAAAACTCAAAAAGGGCGTTATATTAAAAGTAAACTCCCCAAGGATTCATCAGGGGACGTGGCTATTGATGCAACTCTAAGGGCTGCTGCTTTAAGTTCTAAAGGAGATATAAAAGTTAAAAGTGAGGATTTACGTCATAAAATTCGTAAACATGGTGCCAGGGCGTCAATTGTTATGGTGGTGGACATCAGTGGGTCCATGTTTTCTGATAGGAAAGCAAACCGGTTGAAAGGGATATTGAATAGTGTTATTGAGGATGCAAATCGTCATCATGATCGGATAAGTGTTATTGGATTTAAAGGGGAGAAAGCAGAGGTGATCATCCCCACTACTCGCCGGGCCACATCTTTCCGAGAGGAGATAGAAAATATCCGTGTAGGGGGAACAACCCCACTTGCTGCAGGAATGAAAAAGGGTTATGAAATTCTGGAAAAAGAGAAATTAAAAGATGAATTCGTTCCTTTAATGCTCATACTCTCTGATGGCATGCCTAACATTGCCTTGGAGGAGGGTCCGATTAAAGATGCCCTCAATATTGCAGAGAAGATTAAAGATAAAGAAATTCACACTATTGTTGTTAATTTTGAAAGAGCAGTACGTTATGGTCATGAAGTGAACATGGAACTGGCGCTGGCTGCTGGGGGACGCTATTACGATCTAGAAGAGCTAAAAGATCCAAGTAAGGTTGTATCAAAAATATTGGACTTTGAACGTGAAAATCTGTAGGTGAAACTCTTTAATAGATTATTATTTTATCCCGTTAAAATCCATTAAACATTATTCATTCAAAAAAAAGTTATAAAAGAGGATATATGACTTAATAAAGACCATTAATTAATTTTTAATGTCTTTAGAATAGTGTTATATGCCTCTTCGGTCTCGTTTGCTGCGAATGATGGACAAATGTATTCTAAGTTATAATAGAAGTTATTTTTTTCAATAATCGTTGTTTTATGTGCTACGTTTGTACCAAAACTTCCTAGCTGGACAGCGGTAAGATTGGCAACACCTACAGAAACTGTTGAAGGAGTACTGGTGTTCATTACTATGGTGGAAGAATTAGGTACGCTAAATGAACCCGCTGCTTTCTGTTGCATTTGTAGAATGATGTAAGATGTTTCTTCAGTTTGGTTACTTGTTTGGAAATTCTTTTTAAAAGTAACCTCAGAATAAAGACTGTTATTGGCGAAATTCCCAACAATATGATCCTGTGACCATCCATTAGGGTATTCAAAAGACACCTGGCCATTTTGAAAAGTATTATTGCCGGAAAAAGCAACAGCAAAGATTAAGACCACTAAAAGCACTAGTATCACTATGGCTCCCAAAATCATGTCTTGCCTTTCCATATCATCACCAATACAGTTTATGTATTCCTAATATGAAATACTTTTAGGATACAATTTCAATTTTTAAGTTTTTGATCCATTTTTTCTTTACTAATATTTTTACAATAGAATAGAATTAAAATGAAATTTTTTTTGATATCATTTTATGTTAATTTTATGTAGATTTTGAAGTCATGTAAAAAGACTAAATACAAGTTATTCCAAGATATTAATTACTACAAGGTATCAATGGTATTTCATAAATGAAGTTCTTTATTAACATATTAATTGAGTAACCCCATTGAATAATAGTTAAAATCTTTAAATTTTGATTCTATGCCTCATAAAATAGTTATATACCATGCAGAACAGTGCGATCCCAAGAAATGTACCACCCGCAAACTGGCCAAACAGAAAGAGATCAGAATGGTAAATCGTCTCAATCAAATCCCCAGAGGTGGTTTAGTATTGGATCCATTTGCACCAAAGGCAGTGTCTCCTGAAGACCATGATCTGGTGGTTGAAAAAGGTATTGTAGGGTTAGATTGTTCTTGGAAAAGAATTGACAAGTCATCTGCTATGTTTAGGGGAACTGAGACTCATAGATCACTTCCTTTTTTGGTGGCTGCCAACCCTACTAATTATGGTAAGCCTTGTATATTGTCCACTGCTGAGGCTGTGGCAGCAACCTTATATATAGTGGGGCTTAAAGATAATGCTATTCAGATTATGTCCCACTTCAAGTGGGGACCTCATTTTCTGGAGCTTAATCATGAGCTCTTAGAGGCATACTCCCGGGCTCGTAGCAGTCGGGAAGTTGTAGATATTCAGAATGAATTTATAGGAGGCTAAATAATGGCTAGATTTGAAGAAGCAGAGAATAGGATATTCAAGATCAAGATTTGTCTCAAATGTAACGCTCGAAACCCACCAACCGCCAAGACTTGTCGTAAGTGCGGATACAAGGGTTTGAGATTCAAAGCCAAAGAACCGAGAGGATAGACAGAGAATGCAAATAATTTCTTCTAATCCTGTGGCATGTCCATGGGTAGAAGAAAAATACTTTTTTAATTCTTTTATTATTTTAAAATAATTTCATTGACATTATTTATTAACAATATTAAGAGTAATAATAAATTTTATTGTAAATCTATTTAACAATCAAATCATTAGGTTTAATTAACAGGTGTTTCTATGAAAGTTGAAGAATATCTAAAAGAATCTCTTAAGCAAGGGAAAGTTCATCTCACCCTTTTAGATCCAGAGGATCAAGATCCAGAAAAAGCACTGGAAATAGCTACAGAAGCCGTTGCTGGAGGATCTAATGGTATCATGTTGGGAGGATCCACTACTGACTCCCAGGAACTTGATGAAACAGCTAAACTACTTCAAAAAAATCTTGATGTCCCTATTATTCTTTTTCCAGGTAACACAACAGGTGTAAGTGCATATGCTGATGCTATATTTTTCATGAGTCTCTTAAACTCCAATAATCCCTATTGGATTGTAGGTGCTCAGGCTCTGGGTGCTCCTAAAATTAAAAAAATTGGCATAGAAACTATCCCTATGGGATACCTGATTGTTGAGCCCGGTGAAACTGCGGGATGGGTGGGAGATGCTAAGTTAATCCCTCGCAGGAAGCCTGATCTTGCTGTGGCCTATGCATTGGCCGCTGAATTCATGGGTATGCGATTATTCTATTTGGAAGCTGGCTCTGGAGCAGCAGAGATCATCCCCCAAGAGATGATACAGAAGGTTAAGATGTTCACTAATCATATGGTGATTGTGGGTGGTGGGATCAGAACTGGAGAAGCTGCTCGAAAAGTGGCCCAGGCGGGTGCTGACATTATTGTAACTGGTACTGTGGTAGAAAACACATCTCACATCAAAGAAAAGATATCTGAAATTGTAGAAGGCCTTAAATCAGTTCAATAAGTTATTTTTTTTTCATTTGTAAATTCCATTTTTTTATTTCATCATTTTTTTATTTCATCAATACGCTTCCCATTTTCAAGAAGTTATGTTTCATCAGTTTGTATTGGAAACATCATATGAAAAATTTAATATAGAAAAATTTTATTTTTAATAAATCCATAAACTCCTACAGAGGTGAAAAACTATGTTTGAGTCGAATGGAAATGATGTCATAGCTGATAAGTTAAAGGACAACTTAAGTCTTAAAAAATCTCCTGTTGCTATAAAATTTGTTTTAAGGGAAGAAGATATCCCTGAAGGTATTCCAAAGATTGATGAAAAAATGCGTCACTGTGAACTGGTGCAGAAAGCCAGTCATGGAGATATTTTTTATGCAACAGCAGAAGAACAAATGTGTAAGGGTGGATCCGCAGCTTTAGGGCTTGAAGAACCACCTGAAAAGATTAAAACAGGAGAATTTTACTATGGATTAGGACGGTTCTCCAGCGTAGGATCTGCCAGGAAAACCATGGAATCCATACCTAAAGTTGACAACATAATGTATGCTCTGGTATATGCTCCATTGGAGAAGGCAACTTTTGATCCAGATGTTATTGTAGTCATAGCAAATCCTGCTCAGGCCATGATATTATCACAAGCACTTGTTTACACTATGGGTGGAAGAGTAGAAGTTGATTTTGCAGGAATTCAGTCAATATGTGCTGATGCTGTTGCAGGACCATTCACACGTCGTCAACCTAACATTACCCTTGGTTGCAGTGGTTCCCGACAGTATGCTGATGTAAAAGATGATGAGGTTATTATAGGCCTTACTGGAGAGAATATTGGTTGTGTGGTTAATGCACTGGAGAATATGAGTTGAATTAAATAATCCTTATTTTTTTATTTTTTCAAATTCTTATTTCATTGTTCAAGCCTTTTTTTATAGATCTTTTTATAGATTTATCTTAAACTTTCCTCACATTAACTTAATTTTTTCTAAAACTTTAAGATAATCATCATAGCGATTAATGTTAACTAGTTCCAACTCATTTTCAGCGGGCACTCCATACAGTGACACTCCATCAGCCACCATTTTCCGAAGTAGAGGGTTTAAATTATCCTCTTCTCCCTGGAGGTAATGTTCAAGCAGTGATGAATGGCATGCAAATGGCATTCCCAAACCCTGGGCACTATCCAAATATCCGGTTTCTCCACGTGCCAAAATAGATACAGTATTACCTGGTTCTGGACTATTTAAAAGCTGATTAATTAAGTTCTGCATAGTTGCAGTGGTTACTGTGGGCTGATCCCCTGCCAAACAAAGACAATAATCATATTTAGCATTTGAAACACCGTTTAAAAGAGTTTGAGATAATTCAACATCCACATCATGGTTTTTGATGGTTCGAAGCCGGGAATCTTCTATTTTATCTAATGCAGGATACAACTCATCCATGAAATGTCCTAAAACAACTACACAATCATTTAAACTGGTTTTTAGTGCTTTTTTAACTGTGCAGGTAATGATGGGGTCGCTATTTATTTTAAGAAGAAGCTTATGTTGAATCTCCATTCCTTTATTTCGAAGATCTTCTCTCATCCGCCGGTTTTTACCCGCTGCGGTGATAATTCCGGAAACGCCTATATTGTGGTTTTTAATGGGGTTTTCCATGGGTTTATACTCCTGAAGAATTGGGAAAAAAGATAGAGATAGAAACTTTAACTAAGCTTAACTACCCTAGCGTAGACTACCAGTCCAGCTCCACTTCCTTCTGTCCACATCACAATCTTTACAGGATAATCCTGATTGTTATAAACTTTAACTCCCACAGTGGGACTGGTATCATATGCTACAGCTAATTCGCCCCATAAAATTCCATTGGGCAATGGTAAGCCAGAACCTGTAGTTGCTCCTCGAAGTGCCCTGGCAGCAGGACAAACACCGTGGGTTGCATATCCACCAGTAGCATTAGGATCAGGGCATGGATCAAAACCAATATTCTCTTTTCCAGTGGATCCGGTTTTAGGAGGTATTATGGTTCCATTCCATCCTCTGGCAAATGCCATGGCATTATAAGCCCGGGATGCATCGCCATATTCAGGATAAGAACCTAAAGATTGAGAATAGGTTGTGGTCACGTTTTCAGTGTGGTTTCCCATATAAGCCATAATGGGAGATCCAGTGGGATAATTTTTCATGTAGGCTACTACAGAATCTCCGAAAAATGTTTCAATCTGGTCAGGGATAACCTGGTTTCTACCATCACTGAACCCTGCGAGTGAATAATCGAGATAGATGTAATTACCCACATCTGCTTTATTGTACCATTTCTTAAAAGTGGTAATGGTAACGTAATCATGGGGGATGGTATTGTTGTTAATATCGGATTCTGCTATTTCCTTTATGACTGTTCCTGATTTTCCACCATTTCTTATTTCTACACCACTTTTAGTCTTCACTCCCACAGTGTATCCAGTTTTATATGCCCATACAAAAGTTTGAGGTGGGTTTACTACCAGCTGCTGACCCTGCACACTCAAATAACCAGGGCCTTCAAATCCCTGAGCTACTCCCTGGGAGGATATACTACCACTGGCCATTTGAGAAAGTGGGGTTTCCAAGGATCCAGTTAAAAGTCCATTTATAATCTGTAAATATTTTTCTTCCTGAAATAAACTCGTTAAATAGTCAAAATGATATAAAATTGGTACTTTTCTGATTTTAGCATCATCAATCACCTTCATACCTGCTAGCACCGTGTCCCCAATGGACATGGATGTGATTTCTTCTGGCTTTTGGTCAGGAAAATAATTATCAACAGTGTCCCCAACATAATAGAAGCTGATTATCAGTATTATCAAAACACCAAAGGCCAATATTGGGTTTAACAAAGATCTGCGCATTTTTTTAGCCCCCAATCAATATAATCAATACAAATATTTTTTTTATTTTTTATTCTGCCGAAACGGCGTCTTTTAAACTTTTTGTTATTTCTATAATTTTTCGCTGCCCATTACCACCTATGAATACATTAGGGTACTTTTCTGAGCATTTAAGTGCAAACTCAACTACATCATCCACGTTGCTCAGTTTAAAAACCTCTCCCTGATATCTTTCCTTTTCCAGTATATTCTGGGCATCATCCAGGGTATCATCTAGGCCAGGGAAGATGGCAATTATCTTGGAATTTGTCTTTGAAACTTCTTTGAAAATTTCTAAACGACAAATTTCTCCTTTTCGAGGAGTTCCCAGGATTATAACAGGAAATTCAGCTTCTTCCAATACAGCAACAGTGGCATCGGCGTTATCTGTTTTGCCCACCACTATCTTGGAATGGGGAAGGTTAATAATGGTTGACCTGCCAGGTAAGACATCGAACTTTTTAAGTGAAGTTTCAATGGTTTCATCAGGTATTCCCAATATTTCACCAGTTTTGGCAGCGGCAGCAGCATTTTCCCGGTTAAAGTCTCCGAACAAGTTTAATTCATAAGGAATTTTGGTGAAGAAATGAACTTCTTCTGTTCCTTCAGTTAATTGTCTGAAACTTTCATTTTTCTGATTTAAAACAACTTTCTTCCCTTTCAAAAAATTTTTCAGGGATTTAAGATAGTTTTCAAGTGATTGATGAACTTCCAAGTGATCTCTACCTGTGTTAGTCACTACAACCAGGTCAAAGTTAAATTCATGTTTGCAAAAGTCTAGAGTCATATCACAAACTTCTATTAGTCGGATATCATAGTCGCTGGAAGCAGATTCTAAAATAACTTCTGTGTATCCACTAAAACCCCCACCTGCATTTCCACCAGTAAGAACCTTCATACCAGCTTTTTGCAGTATACTTAAAATCATCATGGTAGTGGTAGTTTTACCATTGGTACCAGTGACTCCTATAGTAAATAGAGGTGTTTTAGGAGTAACAATTTCAGATAAGAGTTTTTTACTTGTTTTAAATTTCTGAAAATGGGGGTGATGCCATAAACCAGGACTTAAAACAACTGCATCACAGCTTTCAATTTTATCAAAATCATGAAATCCCAGATCAACATCTAGATTACGAGTAGATTTTAATTCAATATCATGATTAACATCAGATGCATAAACAGCATAGCCATGACCTAAAAGGGATTTAACGGCATTAAGGCCTTCTACACCCAGTCCAATCACAGCAACCTTCATGTTAATTACCATTAATCTTATTTCTAAAGAGCATAACTTTTATAACATGCTTAAAAATAGTTTGATATTTACTAATTTTCATAACATGCTTAAAAATAGTTTGATAATTTACTATATAACTCTAACCCATCTATCCCCTTCACAGTTCAATAATATTTTTAAAGTAGTATAATGGATTTTTTTAGGTTATATGATGTTTCACATCCAAATAAAACATTTTAATCAGTTATAATTCTAAAAAATTGTTATAAATGGGTTTATTTTTCAGTATATGGATTGTATTACTAGTCCTTCTTTTGAAACTAAACATTTTTTTTAGGTAAAAATCCCATAAGCATATAACAAAATATAAACAATATCTTCAAATCAATCAATAGGATTTATAGAATAAAATCAGATCTTAGAAGAGAATGGATAAAACATGTAAAAGATTAATTGGGTTTATATTAAATTTGATAATTTGTTTAAACTTATTTATCCTTAGTATAAGGTGGCACTCATGAACACGATGAAAAATCTCTCTGAAAAAATAGTAAAACGCATAGAAGACATTGCCCAACCAGTAAAAATAATGCATGTATGCGGTTCACATGAACATACCATAATGCAATATGGTTTAAGATCATTATTACCTAAAGAGGTGGAAGTAGTTGCAGGTCCAGGATGTCCTGTTTGTTGTGTTCCAGCACGTGAAGTAGAAGAATGCCTAGAGCTGGCTAGACAAGGGATTACCATAGCAACATTTGGGGATATGTTAAGGGTGCCCGGTGGAACAGGATCCCTAGCTGATGCAAAAGCAGAAGGTGCTGATGTTAGAATAGTTTATGGGGTTAATAATGCTGTGGAACTAGCTCAAAAGATTGATAATGAAGTGGTTTTTATGGCTGCAGGATTTGAAACCACAGCACCAACTACGGCAGCAGAATTAGTTTCTAATCCTCCTGAAAACTTCTCAGTTTTATCTTGTCACCGTTTAATACCTCCTGCCCTGGAATTCCTCATAAAATCAGGAGAAGTGAATCTTAACGCTCTTATAGAACCAGGACACGTCTCAACCATTATTGGAACCAGGCCATATGATATATTCTCAGAAGAATATGGAATTCCACAAGTGGTAACAGGGTTCAATCCCATGGATGTCCTTATAGCAGTTTACTTAATACTGAAACAACTTGATGATGGTAAAGCTAAGGTTCAAAATGAATATAAACGTGCAGTCCGGGAAGAAGGCAATATAAAAGCCCAAGAACTCCTTAAAGAAGTTTTCTACATCACAACCAAGGAATGGAGGGGATTTCCACCTATACCTGACTCAGTTATGGATATTAAAGATGAATTTTCTGATTTCAATGCTAGAGAAAAGTTTGACATTGAAGTAGGCAGTATCCCTGAGGTAGTTACTGGCTGCATCTGTGGAGCCATACTACGGGGAGTGGCTAGGCCTGAAGATTGTAAACTTTTCCGTAAGGAATGTAATCCTACCAACCCCATAGGGGCATGCATGGTGAGTAAAGAAGGAACATGTAACATAGCTCACCGTTATGGTTCTTTCTAAATCCGATGATTTTTTCTAAATAATTTTAAATGAATTAATTTAAGTTTCAAAGGAGCCCAAAATAAACTAAGCAACAATCATTGAGAACCTTATTTATAATTTCCATCATTTAATAACTGGATATTGGTGAGTTAACGTGATTAAAGCGATAGCAGTGGATGTTGATGGCACCATAACTGATAGTAAAAGGAGACTATGTTGTAGTGCCCTAGAATCTATCAGAGGTGCTGAAAAAAAAGGCATACCAGTTATTATTGTAACTGGAAATATTCTCCCAGTCACTAAAACTCTTTCCATATTTATTGGCACTTCAGGAGGTTTGGTGGCAGAAAATGGGGGAGTTATTGAATCAACCAAGGGAAGGCGGATTTTGGGAGATATTGAAAAATGTAAGGGAGCCTATCAATTTTTAGAAGAAAAATATCCCCTTGAAAAAGTGGATTTTTCGGATCAGAGGGTTTCAGAAATTGCAATTTATCGAACCATTCCTGTAGGGGTAGTTAAAGATCATCTTAAAGATTTTGATGTGAGTATATATGATACCAAGTTTGCACTGCACATCACTGATCCAACTGTGGACAAAGGTTCGTCTTTATTACATGTAGCTCGTGATATGGGTGTAAAACCCCATGAGATCATGGCTGTGGGGGATAGTGAAAATGATCTGGAATTTCTGAAGGTTGCCGGTTTGAAAGTGGCAGTGGCCAATGCAGAACCTGAACTTAAGGCCATAGCAGATTATGTTACAGAGAAACCATATGGGGATGGAGTTAAAGAGGCATTAGAGAGGTTTTTACCATGATAAATGATTTAGCTAACCAAACATTAGATTATGCTCTGAAAAATGCTGATCAGGCTGAGATTTACATCGAAACTACGGAAAATATAGATGCCACCATCCAGAATGACCAAGTGGACTTTGCCAAGGAAGCCCACTCCATGGGACTGGGTATCAGAGTTATCTGTGATAATAGGATGGGATTTGCCTACACTACACAAAATAAAAAGTTAGAAGAAACAGTCAAAAAGGCAGTATCCAATGCACATGCCAATCTGGTTGATGAAAACTTTGCCTTTGCTTCTAAGTCAGATTATCCAGTAGTGAAGGATATTTATCATAATAAATTTGACACTCTGGAACTGGAAGATACCATAAGCTTAGGGAAATCCGTGATTGGGACGGTTCTGGATAATAAATGCCAACCAACCTCTGGTGGGGTTTCTGCTGGTTGTTATAAAACTTTAATCATTAATTCTGAAGGTGCTTCTTGTGAGGATGCGTCTACCTACTTTTCTAGTTTCATAGCAGTTAATGTCCCAGATGGGGAAGGTGTTTCCACAGCCAGTGAATCTGATTCATCCAGGAAATTGGACATTGATCCTGAAAAAATAGCTAATAAAGCATGTGAAATAGCTTTAAATTCCAGGGGAGGAAAATCAGTTGAAACTGGAGATATGAAAATTTTATTGGACCATCATGCAGCATCAGGAATCCTATCCACATTTTCACAAGCCATCAATGGAGATAATGTGCAGAGAGGCAGATCGATATACGCTGATAAGCTGGATAAAGAGGTCTCATCCCCTTCACTTAATATCTATGATGATGGAACCATCAAGGGAGGTCTTAACTCTTCTCGTGGCGATGGAGAGGGAACACCCAGCCAAAAAACGGTTATCATAGAAAATGGAATTCTTAGAAACTTCATATATGACATACACACAGCTAACAAAGGAAAAATTCAGAGCACAGGTAATGGGATGCGAGCATCATTCAATGACATGCCTGCTGTAGGTCTTTCCAATCTCGTTGTGGATTTTAAAGAACAGGAAGGACTTTCAGAGATAAAAGATGGAATATTAGTTACTGATGTTTTAGGAGCGCATACTGCCAACCCCATATCTGGAGATTTTTCAGTGGAAGCCATGAACGCCTTTAAGATAGAGAAAGGGGAAGTAGTATATCCAATAAAAAAGGCAATGCTTTCAGGGAATATATTCTCCATCTTGAAAGATGCCACAGCAGCCTCACAAAAAACCAGACAATTAGGGCCTTTTATTGTACCCCCTATAACTGTGTCCAGTTTAAGAGTAGTGGGTTAAAGCCGTGCTGAAATAATAAGAGGCACTCAAAAGCAATGGATGGAATGACAACTCATCCCAGTTAAAGCCGTGCTGAAATAATAATAGGCAGCCATTATAAAAAAATATAAAATAAAGTGGAAATGACTAACCAGACTATTAAACAGGTTCTTTCAAATTATCTGGCGGTAATGACCAACCAGCAACTATCAAAGTGTAAAGTAGCTTCTATTATGGATGCAAAGGACAGTGATGATGAAGGCCACCTCTGGATAGAGCATGAACGTTTGAGGAATGATTTTACTAAATTTTACCAAAAATGGTCTTCTCTGGGTAAATATGGTGAAAAACTAACTGATACAGATAAAACCAATAAAACAAAATCTTTTTTCTCTTACCTGGATCTTAAGGTGAAAATAGCTGCAAAAATGTTTCATCACTGTAATTTCTGTGAAAGAAATTGTGGAGTGGACCGAAAGAATGAAAAAGGGTTCTGTGGAGTGGGAGATCCTTTAATTGCATCTGAGTTTTTGCATGTAGGTGAAGAATCACTATTGGTGCCCAGTCACACGGTTTTCTTTGCAGGGTGTAATTTCAACTGTGTTTACTGTCAAAACTGGGATATAAGCCAACAACCAACCCGAGGCATCATCATTGATGAAAAAAATCTTGCCTTAATCATTGAAAAAAGGAGAAATGAGGGTTCCCGAAATGTTAATTTTGTGGGAGGCGACCCAACCCCCAATCTCCATTACATCCTCCGTACCATGCAACTGGTAAGGGAAAATATTCCTGTTGTCTGGAACAGTAACATGTACCTCTCTGAAGATGCCATGTATCTTCTGGATGGTTTTGTCGACCTTTATCTCACAGATTTTAAGTATGGTAACAATGAATGTGCCCAGCGACTTTCCGGTGTCCCAAATTATATGGAAGTAGTGGGAAGAAATCATAAAATGGCCTGGGAGGCAGGTGATATGATAATCAGACATTTAGTACTACCCAATCATGTGGAATGTTGTTCAAAACCCATAATAAAATGGATATCTCAAAATTTAGGCCTGGGAGTGATGTTAAACATCATGGGACAGTATCATCCAGTTTACCGTGCCGAGGAATATGAAGAAATCTCCAGACTCCCCACCTATACTGAAATTGGTGAAGTAATTGACTATGCTAAGGATTTAGGATTTAATAATTTGATTTAATCCATGATCTATTAATTTAATAACCTATAATCTATTGATTTAAGTTACATAATAAAATATTAATAAAAGAAGTAGTGAGAGATGGTTATCATGGAAAAAAATAAACAAAACCTGGCAGATGAGATTTATAATGACATTAAACGAGATTATGGTGATGTGGAAAAATTTGTTATGGAAGATGAGGATGAACCTGTTTTTTGCATTTATGCCGATGATGATCTCCTCTGGAAAATATTTGAAGACTGGATGGATGAAGTTTCCAGTATAGAGTTCAATGCAGGGGTAAATGAAGCACACTACTTGAGGGTTATACCTTAATAAGCCTTCAGGATTCATTGTCCTATTTTTAACCTTATAATTAAGTAGCCCATTAATTTTTAAATAGTATACTAAATGATAGATTAACTTCACAGGGTTTTAAGGAATTCGACAATTGCATCAACAGTCTGTTTTTGCTGTTCTTCCCGGGTGATTGTACTATTATTATCTCCTGCTTGAAAACCATAATCACCAAAATTGTAGTGATTTCCTCCCTCAATGGTGATGAAGGTGGTGTTCTTTGGAAATTTATCAAGATTTCCAGAGATGTCCTCAGAAAGGGTTAATCCATCCCTGGAGCCCCTGATAGATAATGCTTTAAAAGTAGCGTTAGATACATTTGATGAAGGATAAGCAGCCAAATAGATTACTCCTCTAATTTTATCCTGATGGTTTAGGGCATATTCTGATGCGAAAACACCTCCCAATGAATGACCTATAATAACCCAAGTATTTATTTCTGTATGCTTTTCAATCACTCTATCTGCTTTGTTAACGCCGAAAAAAGCTAAATTAAATGGCATTTTAGCGATTATTGTAGTATAACCATTTTCAGCTAATTTAGAACCAATCACTGAGTAAGATTCTGTCTGAACTTTGGCTCCAGGATAAATTATCAGTCCAATGGCACTTCTGTTACCAGTAGGAGTGAATGTAACTGAATCATCGGTATTTACTACAGTATACGAGTCTGTTGAATTAAGAGCCATCAGTGCCCTGGTATCTGCATGATAATAATCAGAAACATAATAGGTAAAAGCAGTTACGGTTATTACTAGTATTACTAAAACAACAATCAGTATCAGTTTCTTTTTTGATTTTACAACTTTCATACAATTCACTTTTCTATACTAACAAATTGCAGAAAACCTTATTTGGAAAAATCTGAAGAATAATCTGGTTTTAATTATTTCACCAATTTTTACCAGTTTATCCTTACATAAAAATTTGTATCAACTTTTCCTTGTATTAGGGTGCAAAGACTCCTATAAACGCCAACCAGGCCAGGGCAGTTTTGGCGATCAGGCTTAAAAGTATGTAAACTCGTTCACCGTAGAGATAATCTTTCCATTTCCCAATACCTTTATACTGTAGGACCATGTTAATGGAGAAAGTGTTGAACATGATGAAGTAGATCAGTAATATAGCGTAGACGAAGGCGGGTGGTTCTGTTTCAGTGGAACCTAAGGCAGCTATGAAGTAGGCGGCCAGAACTATCCATGGTGTGAATCCTGCGAGCGCTCCCACCAAGTAGGCAGACCAGTCAGTTTCTTTGGTGTAGTAATTGATTTTTTCCATTAGAAAGCCGCACATGATCATCACGGCATTCAAGACGAAGATCATCACCAGAGACCACAGATCCCATACACCTACAAAGGTGGCTATAATCACCAGCATGATGGAACTGGAGAAGAAATATTCGTACCACCTGTAAGGGTTCATACCTTTCTTTAGGTTCTCATTGTAATTTTGGTTACGAGCAAAAGCAATAACAAAGTGAGCAACTGCTGAAATCAACAGGAATGAAGAAAGTATCACTCCCAGGTAACCGACAGTGAAAACAACAGTTGGATCCGGTGCAATCTGAAAGACAGGTGGTGTTAGGGATATTATTTTGAATTTAAGATAGAACGTGTAGATATCCTGAGTCCAGGTAAGCCACAAACCCAGGCCGATCATAAGTAATCCCTGGATAAGGTGCAGTGCACCGGCACCTATGTTAAGTTTTCGCAACCCCTTAAACGTAATCGATGACTTAGCAATAAGTTCCCTTCTCAATTCATTATCCATTATCATCCCCCCTTCATTGCCATAATATTTGTTTGATGATGTTATTAAATCATAGGTAGATTGAAATTACAATGAAAAAAATAACAGGATACATATCTATATTAGTCCATGTTACCTATTTGTTTAATTTCATTTTTCCATGGAAATTTTCATAACATTTTCTTTATTTCTACAGAAAAATGATTTATATAAGTTTTGAGAAAATAATAATCATTTTGTATATAAAACTGAAGATAATGGTTCATAATAGAACAATAAAACCCTAGCGAAATCCCAGTTCATAGATAATTTGCTTTAGTCAGAATATTTGCAGATTTTATATGGAAACGAGGTCACTATGAGATGTGAAAATTGTGGTGCTGAAATAGGGAAAGGAGAGATTTACTGCCCTAACTGTGGTATGGAATTGTATAGTTCTGAGTCTAAACCCCTGCAAAAGAAGTTCATTAGGGGTGAATACCAGGAAGAAGCGGAAATACCCACTGAACCATACAATTTGGAAGAAGACACCCCTGAAACCACATACCAGGATCCCTATCAAGATTCATATCAATATGAAGAATATGAGGAATATGAGAATAAAAATTATAAAACAAAATATGAAAGGGATGAGGATTATAATCCGAGATATAATCAGGATAATTACAATCAAAAAAGTTATCATAGAAGGGGTTATGACTTGGGAGATGAAGATTTTGAATATGAAGAAACCAAAAGTTCCATATGGGGGACGGTTTTCCTCTTCCTGGTGATAGCACTTCTTTTCGGATTTGTCATGGGATTCATGTTCTTTTCCATTAAACTATAAAAACTCCCCATATTCATTCACCTTTTATTCACTAGATTCAACCTTTTTTTAAAATTAATATCATGTCGTTAACCAATATTCTCCTAACAGGTCCCCCAGGAATGGGTAAAACCACCCTCCTGGAAGAAATAAAAAATAGAATGAAAACTAGAGGGTATTCTATTGGTGGAATATACTGTCCTGAAATAAGGGAAAACGGTAGAAGAACAGGTTTCAATATTATCGACATCAGTTCCGGGCGAAAAGGAGTGCTGGCCAGTATACACTGCACTTCTGGGCCAGTAATTGGTAAATATAGAGTTAATTTAAATGACATCCAGGAAATAGGTATATCCTCCCTGGAAAATGCTCTTGAAACTGCTGATTATATTTTCATAGATGAAATAGCACCCATGGAACTTAAAAGCACAGAATTCCCTGATGCTGTTTGGAAGGTTATGGAAAGTCAGAAACCAGTAATCGCAGTTATCCATCAACATTCCCGGCACCCATTTATTTTGAAGGTTAAAAATAGGGATGATGTGAAGATTTTTAATTTAACTACTCAAAATAGGAACATTATCCTGCAAGAAATTCTCAAACTTCTAGGAATAAATCCAAGCTGAGAAATTTTAAGGAGATTCTAAGGAGATTCTAAGGAGATTATAGGGAGATTCTAAGAAGATTATAGGAAGATTACAGGGGGATTCTAAGAAGATTATAGGAAGATTACAGGGGGATTCTAAGAAGATTATAGGAAGATTACAGGGGGATTCTAAGAAGATTATAGGAAGATTATAGGGGGATTTTAGGGAGATTATAGGATATCTAAGATATTTAAGATATTTAAGATATTTAGGGATTTATGGGGTTTAAAGAGTTAAAGGGAGTTAGATGGACTTACTGAGAGTTAAAGAGAATTATAATAAATAGAGAAATAACAACACTAACTCACTATGAAATAAAATAAAAGAATATGAATTTAAAATTCACTAATTAAAAAATTGCCTTTTTGAATTCTGTTTTTAAGTTCATGAGCCAGTTCACGTGCTCGTTTAATATCAGATTGGCGGCAGCTAACTTCCAAGGTTTTAGTCTCCCCCTCCCAGTCCATAGAGACAGTTCCTCTTTCCATCTGGAATATACCAAAGGGACAAGTGTAAGCGCACATTCCACATCCAAAACACTGGGCTTGGTTAAGGTTATGGTTCTGGAAGGCTCGTGTAGGACATCTTTCTTCTACCAGACAGGTGCCACAGTTCTGACATAACTCTTCCTCATAAAGGGGTCTTTCATCAGTATCTCTCCACACAGCATAACTGGTCTGGCTTAACACACTGTGACGTCCTCTAATATCTGCAATGGGTAATGATATGTCTTCATTTCTGATGAAAGTCTGTTGCAAGATTTCGTTATCCAGAATGGGTATAGCTGTGGCCACACTATTATATACTTCAGGTCCGGCTCCTGTACAGAAACCACCCATATAATGAGGATCCATTTCCTTCATATCTGCGGTTACCATCATATTGGGCTTTTCAGGAGTGCTACGTGTCCCAGTACCAATAAATAATCCTTCAGAATTGTTTAGTAACAATCGAGTGCCTTTACGGAGGAAACTAAGTTGAGGGTCGTTCTGGAGTGGGTTGAGTTCCCCACAACCAGAGAATGTGATTCCTTTAAAGGGTCCATCCATTTTCACTGCATTGAATATGGATGCAACAGATTCAAAACTGGGGTTAATAAAAGCAGTGTAATTTTTAAAGGCTGATCTAGTTCCAATCAGTTGGGCGGTTCCAAAATCATCCAGAGTAGCAGTTGACCTTATAATATTACCTTCAAGGTCTTCTACTTCGATTTCAATTTCTTCTCCCCTAACTATATCCTTAAAAAGGAATCCTCCACCATATTGTGGATCATTTATACTATGGGAAGTACCATAAACCATCAGATCAACTGAACCTAACCATTCATTGGGGCAGGGTCCAGGGAATCCAGGAACACCATTTAACAGGATGTTTTTGGCTTTTTTGAAGGCTCCAGGGTCTGCGACAGGGATGTGGAAGATGGCTGCTGTTCCTGACATGATACCACAGGTTCCAGTAGTTACCACATCAACATCTTCAACAGTGGGTTCTTCACCATTCATCACTAGCTGGGTTACTTCCTCGGCAGTGAGAACAGTGGCTTTACCCTCTTTGATCTTCTCCTTAATCTGCTGGATGGTTTTTTTCAAATTAATTCACCTAAAATATGTATGGATACAAATTTTTTAGTATAACTCTTTAGGCATAACTTTTTGCAATAATCAGATCTTTAGGTGTAAACTATCTTTTAACTAAATCCATTAAGATTTTTCTGAGCTAATTTGTCTTTTAGGTTTTCACGCACAAATTCAAGGGCTTCTTGGATCTTATCATTATATCGTCCGGCTCCCTGGGCCAGGTTAGGTTTACCCCCACCTCCACCACCCATGATCTGTGCCGCTTCCTTGATGATCTCGTTGATTTTTATTTCCCGATCCAATGCTTTGGTTGATGCTGCCCCTGCGATCTTTCCTTCTGTATTCCCAAGTACAACTACATCCACTCCCCCATCATCAGTGAGTTGAGTGACCATTTTAACCAGTTCACCTATATCTGCCTCTACAGTGTCTGATAAGAAGGATAAGGAATTAATTTGTTCAGTCTCCTTTATGAGAGATTCAGTTTTAAGTTTAGCTATCTGACCTTGTAAACGTTTAACTTCATTTTTAAAAGATTTCCATTCTGTAAAAAATCTTTCACTGGTTTTTGGCAGTTGATTTACTTCCACTTTAAAAACAGCAGCACTTTCCTGCAGCAGAGCATCGTTAGTCTGTATGGACTCCACTGCAGCTTCTCCAGCAGAAAACTCTAGACGTTCCACTCCGTCCTGGATCCGTTCAGTTCGGTTAACTTTAATTAATCCTATCTGGCCAGTATAATCGCAGTGAGTACCTGCACAGGCCTGTACATCCACACCAGGAATTTGAACCACTCTTATACTGGTTCCAGGAACCACACCTCCCTGATAGAGTATGAATCCGTATTTTTTCTCAGCCTCTGTGCGGTCCATCCACTGAGTCTCCAGAGGGATGTTGTCCATCACCCATCTATTGGCCATTAGTTCGATTTCATCGAGTTCTTCCTGGCTAATGCGCTGATAATGTGATAAGTCTATCCTGGATTTTTTAACACCTTTCTGAGCCCCTGCCTGCCAGATATGATCTCCTAAAACCTTCCGGGCTGCTGCTACCAGGAGGTGAGTGGCGGTGTGATTGCGGGCCAGGGAAATACGTCGGTTCCAGTCAATACTACCTTTGAAGGAGGAACCAATACGGCGTTTAAGTTTTTCCAATTTTTCTTCTTTTACTTTGTGTAGAACAATTCCGTCGAGTTTTTCAACATGCAAAACTCTTATTTTTTCTTCTCCAGTATCTAAAAAGCCCACATCAGAAGGTTGTCCTCCTCCTTCAGGATAGAAAAGGGTACGATCGAGGATTACATTGTTTTCATACAATCCCAGGAATCTGGCACTGAATTCTGTTTCCTGAGGTTCATCATAAAATAAAAGACTGGTTTCAGGGAAGTCCAATTTCACTGGTGCTTCCTCTTCCACCTCTTCTTCAGAGTGTTCAGCGGCCACCAGAGTGTAAAAGTTATCTGGAACGTTCACGGTGAAGTCCAAATCTAGTGCAATTTCCTCTACAGTGTCCGGGGGTAAACCCTGAGAATCATAAAGCTTGATAAGTGTTTCCAAAGGCATTTCATCTTTATTATCTTTTTTAAGGTATTTAACAGTCTTTTTAACCATCTGTCGTCCTTTATGGATGGTTTTCTGGTAACGTTTCTCCTCCAGTTCAATAACCCTTAAGATGTGCTCCTGATGATTTCTGATTTCAGGATAGGTCTGGGAGAGGAAGTTAAGCTGGATATTCATGATATCTCCCAGGGACTCTTTAATTCCTAATTTTTTTATGAAACGAATGGTTCTTCTGAGGATTAGACGTGCCAGGTAACCTTCTTTAACATTGGATGGTATGACTCCATCTGCCAACATGAATGCCAGGCAACGGGTATGATCAGCAATAACATAAATGGCTTCCATGGGTTCGGTGGCTTCTTTCAACTCCTTTAAGGTGATTCCCAATCTTTCTGCCACTCTGGAACGTAGGGTTTTCAAGTCAGCTATGTCTTCAATATCCATCATGCCAGCTACCTGGGCGTTTTCCCCCAGGATGTGATGGTTTAGTTCCACTCCTGCCATTTTTTGGAGTTGTTTTATAACCGGCCCGAAAGAAGCGTCATAGGCAGTAGGAGTACCCTGCGATATCCAGGCAAACCTTTCTAATCCGTAACCAGTATCAACAATTTTTAAAGGAATTTCCTCCTTTTTACCTCCGGGTAAGGTACGGTACTGGATGAACACCAGAGTGGCCAGTTCCACTCCCCGGACACAGACTTCATAACAGGGACCGGCATTGCCCCCACCCTCCCACCATGATTCAATAAAGGTAATCTCTTTTTCATCTATTCCCAAGTGGGTTATGAAATCATGGCAGTATTTTAATGTTTCTTCATCCCAGTATATCTCGTTATCTTCAGAATTAAAGGCATGATGTCCCCCCATGGTGAAGCAAGTCATGTGCCGGCCAGTACGCCCCACATTATCCACATCATTGAGGCGGATAGAAGGTTGTGCCACCACCAGAGGATTAGCAGGGGGTTTAACCTGTCCAGAGGTTACCCATGGCTGGAAATTGTAGATGGATGCCCCAACCAGGAATACATCATCTCTCCAGCGTTTGGCCAGAACAGGGTATCTTCTTATGGGTGTATGACCACGTTCCTGGAAAAAACGTATGAAAAGATCATGAATGGAAAATAAATCATAGCTTTTTGGTGTGGCAGGATTCCCAATGAACTGATATTCATCACAGGGAGCATCACCACATGTTTCACGTTCACCTATGGACCAAAAATCATCTCCACAGGTTTTACAGGTTTTCTTGGTGTAACCAAGTTTTTTCAACTGGTCAGACATGGTAATCATCAATGAATTTCTTAAAATTTAGATATAATCTTAAACATTTGAATACAGGCAAGTATAAACTTGTTTACCCAGATTTAAGCTTATATTTTTAAATATTATTAGTATAACTTTGAATTAGTATAATTTTCATTACTTTTGATGGGATATAAGTTTAATCAATAAACAATTATTAATTCATATTATAGTATGATTAATAGAGTAAAAAAAATATTAAGGAGCCAAAAAACCCTGTTGGGTTTTTGGCTTGAGGGAAGATTTATCCGAAGAGTGCGCCGAGACCGGCTGCAGCTTCTTCTTCTTTCTCTTCTTCGTCTTCTTCTTCAGCTTCTTCTTCAGCTTCTTCAGCTTCTTCAGCAGCTGCTGGTGCTGCGGCTGCTGGTGCTGCGGCTGCTACAGCGGTTTTTTCCATTGCTTCTTCAATGTCCACGTCTTCTAAGGCTGCGATTAAAGCTTTTACTCGGGCATCGTCCACATCGGATCCTGCTGCTTCTAAGACATTCTTTACACTTTCTTCATTAACTTCCTGACCTGCTGTGTGCAATAACATTGCTGCGTATATGTATTCCATGAGATCACCTCAAATTATATCCTATTTTAACTTCAAAACCTCTTGAATAGACTTCAATTTAGTTTTTTATAAAGTATTCCATTTTATTTAATTTTATTTTTAAATTCCGTATATGAACCAATTTAATGGCTGATTATCCGAAGAGAGCACCTAAACCTGCAGCTGCATCCTCTTCTTTATCTTCTTCCTCTTCTTCCTCTTCTTCTTCCTCTTTCTCTTCTTCAGCTGGTTTGGCTTCTGCTGCACTGGCAGTTGCATTTAACTTTTCACGAAGTTCATCATCAACAGCTTCAGCATCTTGGGCTGCTGCTTCAGAAGCAATTCCCAGCATCTGAGAGTAGGCTTTGGCCAGTAAGAGGTCAGTTGTTTTGGAGGTTAAAACTTCTGCATTGAAAGCCAGATTCAAGGCTTCACCTGCTGCTTTAGATATAAGTGCAGGTGTAGAAGCACTGTTGAACACCACGGCATTGATTGATAGGTTTATTGCCTGGGTGTATGCTTTCTGTATGTTAGATAGAGTTTGTTCCTCGTCTATGGTTAGAATGTCAGAGGTATAGATGGTTTCATCTTCATAAGCTGCCTTAAGGTCAATTCCCACTTCCATAGGATATATATCCAGACGGGTTAGCATGCTAGCCACGTCACGTGAGATCTCCTCTCCCTCTGCAACTATGGTCTTGTCTTCGGTAATAACTATTTTACCCTTTTCGATTTTAGCAGAGATACCTATCTTCTGCAACTCACCCAGTATAGGGCCTGGCATGAATCCAGTATCACCTTTAGGCACCACAATATCAGCGAGGGCAATACTCCCTGCTCTGGCAGGAGCCGGAGTTTTACTACTCTCTAAGATTTTGTAGAGTTTAAAAGGGTTCATTTCAGTGAATATTAATGCTGGCTGACCATCCATGTGGTTTGTCAGAGTTTCTATCTTGGCTTTTGCTGAGTCATTCAAAGCCAGATCCATCAAGGTCTTCCGAGACATTTTGAGCTTAGCGCTTCCTCGTAGACTCTGACGCATCTTCTGGAGCTGAGGAGCTGGTATGTCAGAAAGATCAGCCATTCCTACAACAGGATGGCTTTCGATCAGGTTTTTAAGCTCTTTAACTTCTTCTTTTTTCCACTCGGCTACATGTGGCATTTAGATCACCCTCGCTACAGGGCCCATAGTGGTTTTCACATACATGGTTTTTATCTGGCTGCGCCCTTTTTCCAGCTTTTGATCCAGCACTGCCAGAATAGATTCTATGTTGGCTGCTATGAGCTCATCATCCATATCCTGGGTGCCGACTAATGCCTGTATAACTGGTTGGTCTTTTATTCTTACTTTTACTGTGCTTTTGAGCCTCTCCATTATGGGTTCGGGTTTGATGGTGGCTGGAACTGGTTTTGGCATTTTTTTCCGAGGTCCCAGTACAGGTCCCAGAAATCTTCCTACCAAGGGCATCATATCGGCCTGAGCCACGAAGAAATCATGCCGGTTGGCCATCTTCTTGGCTTCTTTACGATTTTTACCCATTTCCTCCAGTTCTGTTTTGTTGATCACCATATTTGCTCCGGCGTTCTCAGCCTGTAGGGCCAGTTCACCATCGGCAATAAAGGCGATCTTCACATCTTTACCCCGTCCATTAGGGAGAAGAACTTCCTCGTCTATGCGGTTTTCGGGTTTTTTCACGTCTAAATCCTTGATGGTTATAACCACATCAATGGATTGTGTGAAGTTTCTCGGCTTGGATTCCTCCTTAGCCTTCTTCACCGCTTCTAAGATCTCTTGTTTCACGTAAATTCCTCCGAACTTTTGTTTGAGAAAAGTTCAATTTAATGGTTGGATTTATTGTGTTTTATTTTTTGTATTTCGTCGTGTTTGTTTTTTTAGATATAATTTTGTGATATAATTTTGTCACAAGAATTAAATTTAGATGTATTGTGTAGAATATCCATAAATCAGGAGTTCTCTACTAATCTGTCGTCGTAGATGCCCTGACTGATTTCTTTCTGCACTTCCCGTGGATCTTTACCTTCCACAGTGATACCCATACTCACACAGGTACCCACAACTTCTTTGGTGGCATGTTTATAATCTGCTGATAGGAGAGTATCAAATTTCATCCTGGCGACCTTAAGAGCCTGTTCTATTTTAAGATCAGCTACTTTGTCCATTCCAGGATCCTGTGAGCCTTTTTCTATCTTCAGTTCATCCATGATCAGTGCAGTGGTGGGTGGAGTTCCCACGGTTACCTCAAACTCTCTGGTTGAGGTGTCCACTATGATCTTCACTGGTACTTTCATGCCTTCGAAGTCTGCTGTTTTCTGGTTAATCTGCTCCACCACTTGCATCATGTTGATACCCAGAGGTCCAATTGCAGGACCTAATGGTGGGCCGGGAGTGGCTTTACCGCCATCTATAAGGATTTCAATGGTTTCTGTTGCCATTAATCTGCCTCCTTCTGTATTAATCTGATTTGATCACCTTTAACTGTAACAGGGATAGGAACTGCGGCTTCGATAAGTTCTAGAACTACATCTTCTCGGGATTCATCGATCCTAACCACTTTGGCCTTTTCTCCTTTAAAAGGCCCGGATATAAGTTCCACAATACTTCCCTTCTGTATAGAAGCTATTATTGGTTCCGGCTTTAAAAAGCTTTTTATCTCTTCATATGGAATCTCGCCTTCTATGGCCCCTTTCATATGAGGTACTTTAAAAGCAGGGTTTTGAAGATCCAGCTTGGTGGAGGATTCTACTATTATATATCCTCGCAGACTTTCCGGAACTAGGACAGCACTTACTCCAATCCCACTATCTTTAACGTTCCTGGCTATTATTCGGGCTACATTTTTTTCTTGACCCACCAGGGTTCTTATTGCATATATCAAAATATCACCAAACTACTAACTTATCCTGCCCAAGCTATTAAGTAGTGCCTTGAATAAGTTGGCCTATAATATTGATTACGAAACCGATGACTCCGATAATGAGTATACCAATACCGGTTACTTTAGCCACATTTATAAATTCTTCTCTGTCTGGTTTCCTAGAGACTTTCAATACTCTTTGGCACTGTTTTATAAAATTTGCCATTGATTCTTTGTTTAAATTCATAAAAATCCCACTTCACATTAGTTATCAATAGAAGGAGAAAGTAAAAAATTTAGATTTAGATAATATTAAAAATAGGTTATTGCCCTCGGGACATATAAACCTTTGCATGGGGGAAGACAGAACAGACTAGGGTTAATGTCGAGGGGTTAGAGAAAGATTACACTCCCTAATCATTACTTCCCCTTTTCAGAAAGGATTCAGTTAAAAAACACCATCAATGAATTCTTCTAATGAAGATTCTGGCACTTTTTCTTTTTGTCTTTCTTCAATGTATTCCGGTTCGCCATGTATGCCAAAGATGTATGGTGATTTTACTCCAGCTACTACAATGGTGGTACGTATGGTGTTTTGTAGTTCTTCCTGGATCTGAGTACCCCATATGATATTGGCGTCAGGGTCCAGTTCATCGGCTACAATTTGCACGACCTTTTCGGCTTCGTTCAGGGTCAGATCAGAGCTTCCAGAGATGTTGATGAGAGCTCCTTTGGCATTGGAAATATCCAGGTCTAGAAGTGGGCTGTTTAAAGCTTCATGTACGGATTCAATGGCTCGGTCTCCTGAATCTGATTCACCCATTCCGATCATGGCCATTCCAGATCCTTTCATTATACTTCGGATGTCGGCAAAGTCCAGACTCACCAATCCGGGTTTGGTTATGAGTTCAGTTATTCCTTTGACAGCTCTTCCCAGCAGTTCATCAGCCACCATAAATGCCTTATTTATAGGCAGGTTAGGGGCTACTTCCAGGAGTTTGTCATTAGGAATTACTATAACCGTGTCCGCAGCGTTTTGAAGTTTTTCCAGACCTTTTTCGGCGTTTTCCCTGCGACGCAGTCCTTCGGCACTGAAGGGCATGGTAGCCACAGCGATGGTCAGAGCACCGATCTTTTTAGCCATTTTGGCTATGACTGGTGCTGAACCGGTTCCGGTTCCTCCTCCCATACCACAGGTCACAAAGACCATGTCGGCTCCTTCAAGTTTTTCCTTTATTTCCTCATCACTTTCTTCGGCACTTTCTTCTCCGACTTCGGGCATGCCTCCGGCACCCAGTCCTCCGCAGGTACTTCTACCTATTAATATTTTTTCATCGGAGACTGAGTAGAAAAGATCCTGCGCATCAGTGTTCATGGAAATAGTTTCGGCTCCTTCAATACCGATCTCCATTAATCGGGAAACGGTATTGTTTCCACCTCCACCAGTTCCAATTACACAGATTTTAGCTCGACTTCGTTGAATGATGTCTTCTAGTTCTTGGTCGATGCTACTTCCGTATTCACGATGCTCTTCGAATGCCTTCCTATCCCTTTTTTTTTCGGATTCCTTTATGGTATTGTCTATAATAGATTTCAATCTCTACCCCCACAGCAAATGTTATATATCTTAAATGTGTTATTGTACTAACTTATATTTAAAAGCAACGGTTTTTTAACCAATAATTTACCACCAAGCAAAGAATTTTTGACTAATATCCAGAGATCATCTCCAACATCTAACTGAGGAGTGATTGTGAACTTACACATTTCACAACTCTGACAATGGAACCAGTGGGGGGTAACATCAAGAGTTAGAATCACTAGACCCTAAGGTCGGGGCATAGCAATGATCTCATTTATCCTGAGGTCGAAGAAGTTACTCATGTGTGCGGACTTCAAAACCACAGCAGTATCCACGCCTTTTGCTGTGCCGCCAATGGCTATAACTTCCTTATCGGTAGGTATAAGGCCTGCATCCGCTGCCATGATGCTTATTTCCACGCAAACCTTCACTCCCTGTGAAAATAATCGTAAAGTTCCTGCTATAATTTCAACTGGGGTGACACCTCCGAATTTATTACTGATACCTCGGCCCACGCCACTTAGAGAGTGAGAACCTGCATAAATGGGTACATTAGCATTTTCCAATTTTTCAACATATTTTGCTTCTAGTTCTACTTCATCACCATCTCTAAATCCTGCATGGTGAGTGATGCTCACTAGTTTGGCATCAGGCATACTTTCTAAAACTTTCACACTGCTTAACCCTGATACAGAAGCAACGACAATGTTTTCAATTCCTAATTCTTCTTTTCTTTCCTTAACCAGTTCTATTACTTTATCTGTATTTTCTGCACCGGGATTTTCAAAGTAGTTAATTTTTTTTTCCATATACTGCCCCTCCATTACTAATTAATAGTTTTAGTTAAGTAGTTAGTTTGGATTTAACTTAAATCCTTTCTTTTTCTAGCTTACTGTTATATATGATAATAAGATCTATGCAATCAAAATAAATTCGATATTGTGTTAAATTTTATATCATCCTCGGTTATTTGTTATGATGTTAAAAATATTTTAAAATACTTTAAATATAAGGGACTATCTACATATGTGATTACAAAACTTAATATGAATTCAATTATGTTGTAATAGTTAAATAGTTAGAATTAATAAAATTAAATCCAAGAAAAAATCAGTGATGTTTATGAACGCATTTGATTTCCTTACACCTCAGCGCAACCCTAAAGTAGATACTGGAATCACTATGATGTTAGATAAAGGTATGGGCCCAGTATCTCTGATAGATCTGCTTGAAATCTCAGGAAAATATGTTGATCTTGCTAAATTTGGATGGGGAACCTCTGCCATCCATAACCGGGAGATTGTCATGGAGAAAGTTGAAATATATAGTTCCTATGATGTTAACCCATACCCTGGTGGCACCCTCTTTGAATTTGCCTATTCTCAGAATAAGTTGGATGAATTCTTAGATGAAACAGATAAACTGGGATTTGGTGCCATAGAAATATCCGATGGAACCATTGACATCTCTCCTGAAGACAGGGAAACAGTTATTTCCCGTGTGAAGGAAAATGGATTTCTGGTGATAACCGAAGTGGGAAAAAAGGATCCTGCAAAAGACCATCTTTTAACCGCCAATGACCGGGTGGAAAAGATCAACCAGGACTTGGCATCTGGTGCTGACCTGGTTTTAATGGAGGCCCGGGAAGGAGGTAAGGGCATTGGACTCTTTGATGACCATGGAGATGTTAAGGAAGATGAATTACGGATAATTATTGAAGGTACAAAATTGGATAAGATTATTTGGGAAGCTCCCCAGAAAAATCAACAAACATATTTTATTCTCAAGTTTGGTGCTAATGTGAATTTAGGAAATATAGCTCCTGATGAGATCACCGCCCTGGAAACCATGCGGCTGGGACTTAGAGGAGATACAATGGGAAAGGTGAATCTGGGATGATAGAAGAAATAACTATTTTAGGGGGTTTCAATAAGCAAGGAAACCCTGAACCTGTGAAAAAAGTTGTAATAAAAAAAGGTGAAATATTTGGGGTGGTAGGACCAACTGGAAGTGGTAAAAGTTCTCTTATTGGTGATATTGAACAACTTTCTCAAGAAGATACATTCTCCAAGAGGAAGATTCTGGT
>JAHKLQ010000040.1 GCA_020854975.1 Methanobacterium sp. | reverse complement strand
TAAAATATTCCACCTTCCTATTTTCCGTATAATTATGGATAAATCCACATCTTAAAGTTCGATCCATTCTCCCTGGTAAGTCTTAACTTCCACCTTTCCTTGGGAGTCATCTACCACTTGGCCAATTACCTGGGCAGGGTAATGTTTTCCTATAATCTTCAGGGCTTCTTGCGCGTTTCCTTCAGGCAGGATAACTGCAAACCCAACGCCCATGTTGAAAACCCGGTACATTTCTTCAACTTCCACTCCCTGGGATGATATAAATTCAAATATAGCTGGTGGTGATGGTAAGTTATCAATATGATAACTTATTCCTTTTTTCAGCCTTTTGAGGTTGGTGAATCCCCCTCCTGTTATATGGGCTAAGCCATGAACTTTCACATTCTCTAACAATTCCATGATTGCCTGCACATAGATACGTGTGGGTTCTAAGAGTGCTTCTCCCACAGTAACACTGTTATCTGTAGGGAGAGCTTCATCCACTTTAAGTCCGGCTTCTTCAAAGAACACTCGGCGTGCCAGGGTTAATCCATTACTGTGAATTCCACTACTTTCTATTCCAATTATCACATCACCTGCACAGATCTCATCACCAGAAATGATGCCATCCAAGTTCACCAGACCGATACCTGTAGCTGCCAGGTCAAAGTTCCTTACAATTCCCGGTAATGATGCGGTTTCCCCTCCGATCATGGCTGTCTGAGCCTGACGGCAGCCTTCGGCAAGTCCTGCACCGATCTGGCTGGCTGCTTCCGGGCTGGGTTTTTCCACGGCCAGGTAGTCTACCATGGCCAGGGGACGTGCTCCCACACATATAAGGTCGTTAACCACCATGGCCACACAGTCAATGCCTACGGTGTCATATTTGTCCATCAACTCTGCCACCAGGATCTTACTTCCCACTCCATCGGTGCTCATGGCCAGGGCCTGGTTTCCCAGGCGGACCAAGGCAGCGAAATGGCCACTTTCAGTGATAACATCCTGAAATTTGAGAGTTTCTTTTAATTTTTGGGTTAAGGCAGAAACTGTGACCTCTTCTAGGTCAATGTCTACCCCTGATTCTGAATAGGTTACCAATTAGATCACCAGATGAATTAAAATAAATCAATAATAGTAGGTATATAGAGTTATTTAGTCCAACTATTAATAAACTTTTTAGATTAACAGGAACCAAAATACCTCTAAATTTTAGTCATAGATTAGTTCTTAATCTTTTCATGAACAAAAAAAATATAGTTTCACAGCTTAACTGATGTGTGGGGGTTAATCTGGAAATAGGGGGAGGAATTGTAGTTTAAATTTGATGTGGATTTTTGATTGGAACCATTCAAAAGGAATTTAACCACGGTTACTAAAGCGTTAACTCCTATTCTACGAATATGGTAATTTTCATCATCTAAATATCTTTTCAAGTGTTTTAAATGCCCTTTTTCCGTGAAAGTATGTGCATAGATAGTTGCTAATCTTTCAATAGAATCTATGGGTCTCCATTGGAAATTGTAGATCTCGATGTAGGGTATTATTCCTTCATCTAAAATATCTCCTATACAAAAGTCTTCCACTTCCTCCAATTCCGGAAATAAGTCTTCCAGTTGATCAGAAAAAAGAATTTTATCTAATAAGACATTTAACTGCCTAAAACATTTTATAAAAGCTTTTTTAAACCTATTCTTTGAATTAGGGGGTGATGATTGTTGTTGTGGATGTGATGAAATAAGTGCTGATCTAAAATATTTGATCCCGATTTTAGTGTCTTTTTCTATTTCAACCAGAATTTCTAAAATCATCTCAGATATCATTAAATTATAAATATTATCAGATATACACTCTAACGATTTTTCTGCAGCTTCATGCACTTCTAATTGAGAGTCCTTACACATTTCTCTCAGATCTTCAATAATGAGTCTATGTAATCTATCTTCTTTAAGCAAAGGGTACAATTGTCCTAAACTGAAAGCTCTAACGTCTTTTTTTGGATGTGAAATGAGAAATAAAAGAAGTTCTAATCCTAATTTTAATTGGGGGTCTTGAGTTTTGGCTAGAATATCTTTTAAACTTTTTTCCAGGTTGGCATGTGTTGATAATCCATTGTTTAGTGATGTTTCCTGGTATTTCTGCCATTCTGTAATAGGTGGATGTCCAAAAGCATCTGGGGATGAATGATTTTTTTCATAAATCACTTCGACCATATATTTCACCCCTGATTTAATATAATCTGTTATTTAAAGTTCAGTTTATAACAGCTTATTACATCCACATGCAACTTATTACACCTACTATATATGGGGGTATGATAATTTAAACATTTTCGGTAATATTGTAAGGATGTTTATATAATCCTAATTTCAATTTAAATAGGATTTAATGTGAGAAAATAAAAAAATAAATGATTTATGAAGGTTTCTAATTTCTAATTTTATATGAGATAGATTCAAAAATAGGGATTTAATTAAAAAAATAAGGTTGTTATGAGGATTTTACTGGATCCTCACAGTTTCCAAGTTCATAGGAGTTTTGGTCTCGATCTTATAACTTCTGTATATGCTACTGGCCAGGTCCAGGGTTTTGTAGTTATCTCCATGGCAGATTAAGATTTTTTCTGGTTTTGGACTTATGCGGCGCACGTAATCCATGAGTTGCCTGCGGTCAGAGTGTCCACTGAATCCTTCAATGGTTTTAATACCCATTTTGACGTTGTAAACGTTGGTTTTACCTTCTTCTTTGAGGGGTATTTCTTTCCAGCCTTTCTGTAATCTGCGTCCCAGTGAACCTTCAGCTTGGTATCCGACAAAGACCAGTGAGTTTCTTTCATCCTCACATAACCATTTGAAGTATTCCACAGAGTTTCCACCAGTTAACATACCTGATGTGGAGAGTATAATGGATGGTTCACCTTCCACAATCTCTTTACGCTCATCAATACCGTTAACCTTATGGAAAACCTCAGATATGAATGGATTACGGCCCATATGGAATATCTGGTCCCTGAGATCTTTGCTAAGGTATTCTGGTCTGGCAGTGTGGATGGCAGTGGCCTCCCAGATCATACCATCAATGTAGATGGGAACCTCGTCAATGATACCGTGACGGATGTACTCATCTAAGACGATCATCAACTCCTGAGCACGTCCCACAGCGAAAACAGGGATAAGAATTTTTCCTTTTCGTTCAAGAGTACTGTAAATGGTTTTAATAAGCTCTTTTTCCGCATCGTTTCGGGTGGGCTGCACATCATCGTGACCACCATAGGTACTTTCCATTACCAATGATTCTATACGTGGGAATTTTGATACTGCTGGTTCAAGGAGCCTACTACGCTCATATTTGAAGTCACCAGTGTAAACAAAGTTGTGTTGACCATCACCAATGTGCATATGAGTAATGGCTGATCCCAGGATGTGACCTGCATTGTGCAGGGTGAGACGTATATCTGGTGCGATGTCGGTAACTTCCCCATAATCCAGGGTTATGGTATGTTTAATGCTCTCCTTCACATGTTTTACATTGAAGGGTAGTGGACTGTCCTCCCTGTGGGCAATATCAATATGATCAAGTTGTAAGAGAGTCATAAGGTCTCGGGTAGGTGTAGTACAGTATACTGGACCATCATAACCATAATGATAAAGGTAGGGTAAGAATCCGGAGTGATCCAAGTGGGCGTGGGAGATGATAACTGCGTCCAGGTTATCTAAGACAAATTCCGGAACGTTAAGATAAGGGTAGGAACTTTTATCGTCTGCACCTGCCACGTTAACCCCACAATCAAGGAGTATCTTGCTGTTGGAGGTCTGCATAAATAGAGATGAACGTCCCACTTCACGGAAACCTCCCAGGGCTGTGATTCGCACCCATTCATTTTCTGTGGTTATGGGCCGGTGAATGCGGTTTCCTAATTGTTGTAAGATCTTTTTACGTTCCTTACTATTTTTGCGGAGTGTTCTTCTAACTCGTTGAATTATTTCAGAAGATATAGGTGGTGTACGGAGGATTTTTGGAGCCCAACCTATTTGTTTCACGATTTCTCGTGATGTAGCTCCATATTTACCAATCACCAGTCCTGGTTTCCGGGCTTCGATTATAACTTCACAGGTTACATCGTCAAAGGATATATTTGTGATCTTGGCCTCGTCAGGTACTATATCATGTATCCGGTTAATGGACTCTTCTGGTTCGGTTAGCACTGACCGGTGGGAACGGATTATGATCCGCTTCCTTATGTCTTTGGCCAGGTCTCGGATAAGATCACCATTTTCGGTGATTATTTCAGGGTTTTTAGTGTAAATCACCACTTCCGGACCTTCAAATTCCACTTTTGCCACTTGAACTCGGTCGGGTAATCTTTGTACTATTGTATTTTTAATTTCTTGAATCTCTGAACCCATAACATCACTTCTAGAAAAATAGAAAATAGTTAAAGCCCATGTAATGAGCTTTTAGCTAATATTTATGATTAATATATAAAAATTAGTTTATTTCTTTTATTTTTTTGTTAATTTCTTCCTCGGATAGTTTTTTAAACCCTTCTTCCTGGGTAATGGTAGCTACCCGTATTCCATTACCTGAAAATGCATCTCTTTCCATGGCGGCTTTCAAGGCTCGTATGGCCACATCAACACCTTCTTCCACGTAGAGATCCTCACTGTAACGGTCTTCTAATACACCATAGGCCATGGGTGAACCAGAACCGGTGGCGATCATCATGTCTTTGATCACTCCTCCAGTGGGATCCAGGGAGTAAATTGCAGGGCCCTTATCATCTACTCCTCCCAGAAGGGTCTGGACAAAGAAGGGGTAGACTCTGGATGAGTGTAATATGTTGGAGGTGAGGGTGGCTGCGGCTTCTACGTTGATTCTTTTACCATTTCGAAGTCTGAAAAGAGCTACTTCGGCACTGATATATTTCATAAGACTTTGAGCATCAGAAACAGCACCGGCAATGGTGGTTCCAATGTGATCATCAATTTTGAAGATCTTATCAGCCACTTTGTGAGCTACAAGATTGCCCATGGTGGCTCTTCGTTCGGTAGCAAAAACAACTCCGTCTTTACAGGTTAAACCAACAGTTGTAGTGCCTTTAAGTCGATTTTCATCATTCATAGAATACACCTCAAAAAAACATAGGATAAAAAATAGCTTTCTTTTGCTACTTTAATAATTCATGGTATATAAATATTGCTGGTTAAATTTCATCTAAAATCAACCACGTTCTGTGTCCTCTTTTTCATGCCGGGCCTATATAAGTCTTTTCCTTCTTCTCTCATAGGATATCCTTATTAACTACTGTTCATATGGTCGGATTTTATAGTGAATATGGCTTGATTTAAAGGTATAAGATAAGAACTGGAAAAAATAGGGAAAAATAAAAAGAGGGGAGTTAACCTTCCAAAAAATATCAGGTTATAATAACATCTAAGTTGTCTTCCGAGACCCCGGTTTTAATCTCACGGGATATTCTACGCCCCATACTCATGAACTCTCCAAAGAGAAGGTAACTGTAGGCAGAGGCATGCATGAAGGTGTTAGTTCCTCCATCTATACGGGCACTCATTTCAAAGACAATAACCTCCAAATCATCGTTAACTAGGGTCTGTAGACAGAATGGACCGTTCATACCTGGAGAAACCAGTTTTTTAGCACATTCCACCAGGTTGTCTCCAATGTCAAAGACCTGAGGTAGTAATGATTCCCGCATAACCACTGGATGGTTCCCAGTTATAACGTAAGAGGGGTCCATACCAATATCTAACTGGTCTTTAGCTGGAATTCTGCATAGTCCATCGATGTTGGATTCGAAACGGCTGTCCATACCCATAACTTCCACTTCATCTTTAAGGGCAGAGTAGAAATAGTGGATGCAGTAGTTACAGCCGGAAACATATTCCTCAATATGGGCCAGTTCCACGTCTTCTTCTTCAATCCAGTTTCTTTTGAGCATGGAATTTATTTTTTCATGATATTCGTCGGTGGATGATGCTACAAAGTAACCACGACCTCCCCTTGCTCCGGGGAATTTAACCATTACTGTGCGGTCAATATCTGAAGGGTCATTATATTTCTGGGGGATTCTGATACCTGATTCCACCAATAGTTTCCTTTCCAGATCTCTTTCCGCTTCCCAGCGTAATATATCACGATTACCAAACATTGGCACATTAAAATCGTTTTCAACCCGGTCCAGGCCAGCATAGGCAACGAATGATCCATGTGGAACCACAATACTGTTCATACTTTTTAATTCTTCTTGTACTTCTTCATTTACAATGTCTTTGAACTTATCCACCATAATATAATCATCAGCTACATTGAAGCGTTTGTAAGGGACTTCACGACCTTTTTCACAGACTACCGCTGTGCGGAATCCCTCCTCTTTAGCTCCTTTCAGTATGTGCAGGGAGGTGTGACTTCCCAGGGTGGCTATAGTTATCTCATCCTTGTTATATTCATCGAGGATGCTTAAAATTTCGTCTCTGTTTACTTTACCCAATTATACATCCCTCCGTTTAACTCTTTAAAATGATATTTAAGTAACGTAATAGTTATGTTTTTTGTCTTGACTTTTAGATCAAATGTGGTTTAAAAAGATTTTTAAATAATAAAAAAAGGTTAAATCTTGTTTATTGGAAATCAAAAAAATAAACGGGAGTATAAAGGAAAATTATTTAATTAAAAATTGTTTTAAGATGGTTTTTCCCTTTTTCTCCTGCGGAAGATCTTTTTAATATCTTTAAGAGTTATGTTGGATTTTATCTCATCATTTACTGTGGCACAGGGAGCCAGGGCACAACAACCCAGACATCCCACAGATTCAATGGAATATTCCAGATCAGGAGTAACCCCGCCCTCTTCTATGCCCAAATGCCTTTCTATGCCTTCCTTGATTTGATCTGCACCTTTCACGTGGCAAGCAGTACCGGTACAGACCATGATATGGTTCTTTCCTTTGGGGGTGAAGCTGAATTGTGAATAGAAGGAAGCCACCCCATATATTTCACTTTCAGGAACTCTGGTGAAACTGGAAACCTCCTTAAGTATCTCTTCAGGCAGGTAACCGAAATTCGATTGGATGTCCTGCAAGATAGGGATTAGATCGGATCTGTCTCCTGGATATGATGATAATATTTTTGAAATACGTTTTTCCATTATAATTCTCCTTTAGGAAATGTTAGTTTGAATTATTTTTTTACTTGATGTTTTCTAACTTTTATAGATATCTTCCTGATCTGGTGTACCTACCTGGTGAGATCAGTTGCACAATATACAAAATCATTAGATCCAGATCATAAATCATTAGATCCAGATCATATAATCATTAAACTACAGAATGAAAACTTCAATAAATGAAAAGTTCCATAACATAGTTTATGAAGGGTAAGGTCATAGGTGACATTCTGGTTTTAAAAGATAATGCAGAGACTAATCGGGCGGATAATCCTCAGGAACTCCTGAAAATTCCTGGTGTAAATCGTGTGGTACGTCTGGGTAGAATAAATGGACCTCGGAGGGAGCCAGATGTGGAAATCCTGGTGGGTGAAGGTACAGAAACAGTTCACCGGGAGAATCATTGTTTCTTTAAACTAGATGTTTCCAGAATAATGTGGTCCAAAGGAAACACCACAGAAAGAAAGAGAATGGCTCAGTTAGTTCAGGATGGAGAGATCATAGTGGATCTTTTTGCGGGAATTGGTTATTTCACCATACCCATGGCTGTGCATGCTAATCCCAGTAAGATCTATGCAGTGGAAATAAATCCGGTTGCCCATGGTTACCTCTCGGAAAATGTAGAGATAAACCAGGTTCAGGATGTGGTTGAACCTATTTTAGGTAACTGCCGGGAAGTTGCACCACGAAATATTGCAGATAGAGTTTTAATGGGATATATTGGTAATACAAATGAGTATCTGGATGTGGCCAGGGCTGTGATTAAGAATGAAGGTGTTATACATTATCATGAATCTGTACCAGATAAACTGAAATTCATACGACCTGCTGAAAGGGTTAAAGAAGCTTTTAATGGGTTTGAAGTGGATATATTAAACCAGAGAGTTATAAAAAAGTATTCTCCTGGAGTTTATCATGTGGTGGTTGATGCCAAAGTGTATAAAGATTGATATATTGAAATGGGGGTTTTAAATGGAAATTATGGTGATTGATGCTATAAGAATTGATTTTTCTAACTTCGCATGATTAGGTGATAATTGGTATTTGGGGTGGTAAAATGGATGTTTTCGAGGCTATAAGTCAGAGGAGAAGTATTAGGAAATTTAAAGATGAGGATGTTGATGATGCTATGATTCTCCAGATTATTCAAGGGGGTATATGGGCTCCATCAGCAGGTAATCTGCAAAGCTGGGAGATTGTTCTGGTTAAGAATCCTGAAACTAAAAAAAAATTATGTGAAGCTGCATATCTGCGTGATTTTATATCTAAAGCACCGATAATTCTGGTGGTATGTGTTAATCAGAATGTTTCTGGTGATATTTATAATAAGAGGGGTGTGGAACTTTACGGTATACAGGATGCTGCGTGTGCAACACAGAATATGCTTTTAATGGCTCATGCCATAGGATTAGGTGCTTGCTGGGTTGGAGCTTTCAATGAAGAACTTGTATCTGACTTAATAGATCTACCACATTATTTACGGCCAGTAGCCTTAGTTACTCTCGGGGTTCCTGATGAAAAACCATATCCTCCACCTAGGAGGGATATAGATGAGTTTTTACACAGGGAAAAATACTAAAATTATTAATAATAAGAAAAAATATTAATAACAAGATTCAGTTCATTAAATTATCTGAATATAAAAGATCTGCTGTTTTTAATCCCCAAAATGGATTAAAAAGAATGTCAAGATAGCAAGTCTATTTTCAAGTGTTAGCCTGTAATTCATTTCAGAAATGCATAAATAGCCACGTAATAGGTTTATTTTCTTTTTTCAAGGTTTACTAAAAATTTTATCATTTCTGATCTTAGATTATATATATGGTGAATACATAAATTGGTAAAAATAAACAATATTGTTATCATCTTGGAGGGTGGGAGTATAGGATGCTTTTTTTTAAAGATCACCGATTAAAAAAGAATTGAAGAAAAGGCAGGAATTTCCTAGTTTCGAGGTAAATTCTTGATAAAAAAACAAAAACTAATAATATTTCGTTTGATATTAAAATCCAGTCTTACCTGACCTTATTATAAGGAGATTCATTCCATTATTAAAATTCCAAAAGCCTAAATATAAGCATAATATAATAGGAGATTAATATAATAAAAGATTAAAATAATATGATGACTGACTAACAGAAATATGAACAGAATACTTTTAGAGGATTGTATGCCAAGGTTGTCTAAAATTATGGTGGTGGAAGATGAAGCTCTCACTGCATTGGAACTCCAAAAGAAACTGGTTTCCTGGGGTTATGATGTGATAGGTATAGTTTCATCAGGAGAAGATGCTGTGGAAAAAACATTAGAATTGAAACCAGACCTTATTCTAATGGATATTCTACTTAAAGGAGATATGAATGGAATTGCTGCTGCTGGAATTATTAATGATAAGATGGAGGTACCCATTATTTATCTGACTGCTTATTGTAATGTTGAAACTTTTGAGGGTGCCAAGAACACCCGACCCTATGCCTACCTAATCAAGCCTTTCCAAGAAAACGAGTTAAAATTCGCCATTGAAATGGCATTTTACAATCATCAATCCCAGTTAAAACTTAAGGAAAGTGAAGCACGCTATAGGCTTCTTGCTGAAAGTGCTCCGGACATGATTTTTATCATCAACAAGGATTTATTTGTGGAATATGTTAATGAACCCTCTTTAAAATATTTAAAAGTCAGTAAGGAGGAAATAATCGGAAAACCGGTTCAAAGTCTGTTCCCAGAACCTACTTTCGATGCGCAGAAAAAATCACTCCTTAAAATATTTCACAATGGAAAGCCCATACATTCTGAAAGTTGTTTTGAATTTCCAGAAATTGAATTATGGCTTGAAACTCACTTAAAACCTTTAAAAGATGATAAAGGTAATGTATATGGGGTTATGGGGTTTTCAAGGGACATTACTGATAAAAAAAAGTAGAATAATGAATATGATCTCTATTTCCACAGGGATAACTTGAAAATATTATTAAGATCGATAAATTGTAAATGGATGTAATTATTTAAAATCTACATTGGGTTTAGAATAATTTTTAAGTTATACCCATCTAATTCATCATTGGAATTTGTGCAATTTAATAGAGAATTAACTAAAATGATCAGGTCATGATTTTTTTTTAGTTTATTTAATTTATAAGAGAAGATGGAGGATTTTAATATGGATATGGATGAATTGGAAATTCTCCTGGTGGAGGATAATCCAACTGATGCCGAATTGACCATGCGGGCTTTGAAGCGGAAAAATCTGGCTAATCGATTAGTTTGGGTTAAAGATGGGGAAGAAGCTCTTAACTTTATCTATGCCCGAGGCCAGTTTGCAGACCGAAATCCGGAAGATCTGCCTAGACTGATATTACTGGATCTTCGCATGCCTAAAGTGGATGGTTTGGAAGTCTTAAAGGAAATAAAAGCCGATGAAAACACTTGCAGAATACCGGTGGTGGTTTTAACCTCTTCACAGGAAGACAGGGATATTGTGGAAAGTTACAAGTTAGGTGTGAACAGTTACGTTAGTAAACCTGTGGAATTTGACGATTTTATAGATGCAGTTTCCACTCTGGGATTATACTGGATGTTGATAAATAAACCACCCTAACGAGAGTGTTTCAAGATAAGAGAGTGAACAATGTGGCGGGGGACATGATATGGGGGATATTATTAAAATTTTGATCCTGGAAGATGTTCCATTAGATTCAGAGTTAATGGAAGCTGAACTTAGAAGGGATGGTATTGATTTTGTTTCCCATTGTGTGGAAAAAAAAGAAGAATTCAGAAGAGAATTAATGGTGTTTGAACCGGATGTAATTCTGGCTGATCATTCCCTTCCTGATTTTGATGGTATATCTGCCATGTACATGGCCCAGAATCTTTCACCCCAAACACCATTTATTTTTGTAAGTGGACAGATGGGGGAAGAATTTGCGGTGGAAATGCTTAAAAAAGGAGCTACTGATTATGTCCTGAAACACAACCTTTCTAAATTGGGGCATTCAGTTAAAAGATCCCTTAAAGAGGCAGAAAAATATTCAGAAAAGAAGGAAGCTGAAGAACAATTAGCAAAAAGTGAGAAGAAATACAAGACACTTTTTGAATTATCACCAGATTATGTGGTGGTTTTAGATCCTGAAGGTATGGTGCTGGATATTAATCATAGGGTAGAGGAAGACAGTGGACTTCCTCGTGCTGATTTTGTTGGTAAACATGTAAATGAAATTGTCCAATCATTCATTGGTAATTCCTTAACCAATGAAATGTTAAAACTCAGTTTTTGGAGCAAAGATCAAGTTAAACCCATAGAAATAGAGGTGGAAGATGAAGGTGTGGTTAATTACATAGAAGTACACCATGCTCCTATAATGAGGAAAGGAGAAGTATTTGCCATTCACATTATTGGCAGAAACATTACCGAACGTAAAAATGGTGAAAAAGCTTTAATAGAGAGTAAAAAACATTTACATCATTTGAACACCTATTTAGAGGCAATAATAAATGCATCTCCATTTGCCATTGTTGATTTATATCCTGATGGGAAGGTTAAGTCTCTCTGGAACCCAGCAGCAGAAAACATTTTTGGCTGGGAAAAAGAAGAAGTTTTAGGTAATCCCTTACCATTTATAAATGAAAATAAGGAGATAGAATGTAGAAAAATAATGGAAAGAGCACTTTTGGGAGAATCTAAATCGGATATTGAGCTGGAATGCCTTAGAAAAGATGAAACACCGATACATGCCATGATGGCCACGGCACCTCTACTGCATGTTGATGGGAATATTCAGGGAATTATGGCTACTTTTGCTGATATCAGTGACATGGTCAGGGCTGAAAACAAAATTAAATCATCTTTAGAAGAAAAAGAGGTTCTGTTAAGGGAGATTCACCATAGGGTGAAAAATAATCTACAGATCATCTCCAGTCTCATGAGTTTGCAGTCTGAATACACACGGGAACCAGAAACCCTTAAGATGTTCCAGGAAAGTAAAAACCGTATTCGTTCCATGGCACTCATCCATGAAAAACTCTACCAATCTGAAGATATGGCCCATATTGATTTCGGAGAATACCTGAAAAGCATGGTTGACATGCTATCAACTTTTTATAGGGAAAAAAGGGACAGGGTAACCGTGAGTTTAAACTGTGATAATGTGCATCTGGAAATAGACACTGCTATCTCCGTGGGACTTATTGTAAACGAATTAGTTTCCAACGGCTTTAAACATGCTTTCCCTGGGGAAAAAACAGGTGAAATTAAAATAAACCTCTCAAAGGACCAGCAAAATTATTTACTTGAAGTGGCTGATGATGGTGTAGGAATCCCGGAGGGTATGGATTTTAAAAACACAGAATCACTGGGGCTTCAAATTGTTCAAACCTTAACTCTACAGTTAAAGGGTTCTCTGGGAGTTGAAAATGTCAAAGGAACAAAATTTAAACTCGTTTTCCCAGAATAAATCATTGAAATGTTTTTCATGGAATTTAAAATTATAAATGAGTATGTTAGTTGGGAATTCGAAAGATTATTTAAAAAAAGGGATTATTTTTAAAAGGTTTTAAATGGATTATTTGAACGATTATTCAGATTATAGAAAAAATCAAGGCAATAACTCTAAAATTAATATGTATTTTTAAGATATTTTTTTAAAAATAACATCGCTTAAAAAATCTTTTTTTATATATTCTGGGTACACTGGAAGTCTTTCCTTTAACTGGAATCCTAATTCTTCTGTTAATATGCGGAGTTCATCCAGTTCTGGCCAGGGTGCTTCTGGATTCACATAATCCCGGGTAAGGGGAGAAATACCACCCCAATCATCAGCACCAGCCAGAAGAAAGATCTGGGCCGTGTCTCGGTTAAGGTTGGGGGGAACCTGCACTCCACACTCTGGAAAGAGCAGTTTAGTAACACTTACCATTCTGATCATCTCCAGAAGTGAAGGTTCTGGATGTTTTTCCATTTCAATCCCAGTTTTGGGCTTGAAATTCTGTATGATAATCTCCTGAATATGGCCATATTCATTCTGGATCCTCCTGAGTTCCAGTAGAGATTCAGCTCTTTCCTCCACAGTTTCACCAACACCAATAAGAAGTCCGGTTGTAAAGGGTATTTTCAATTTTCCTGCATTTTCAATGGTTTTAATCCTCAGTTTAGGATCTTTACCCGGGCTCTTTTGGTGGGCAGCAGTCTCCATTAGTCGGGTGCTGGTGTTTTCCAGCATCAGTCCCATGGAAGCATTCACTTCTCGTAACATTTTAAGTTCATCTTTTTTGAGTATACCTGGGTTACTATGAGGCAGTAAACCTGTTTCATGGAGTGTTCTCTCACACAGATAATAGAGATATTCTAACATCCCTTCGAATCCAAGTCTCTCCAGAGCGTCCTTAACCTCTCTGGTTGCATCAGCTTGCTCTCCAAAGGTGAAAAGAGCTTCTTTACAACCGTAAACATCTGCTTGGTGAATGGTGGCCATGACTTCATGGGGAGGCATGGTGAGGGTGGCATCTGGAGCATCAACTTCCCTACGGAAGGTGCAGTAACCACATTCATTGCGACAGATATTGGTTAAAGGCAGGAAAACATTTTTAGAATAAGTTATATTATGATCTGATCGGAGTGCATTGGCTTTCATCATCAGTTGCAGAACATCGTTTCCCTGCACTCCCAATAGAGAAATCAGTTCATCTTTGGATAACATTTTTATCTTTTGTTATCTCGTATTTTTTTGTTTTTATCTTATTTCCATCTTTAAAGATGTTTTATATTCTTATTTCAAGAATTTAAGGTATAAGATATTTTTAAGGGATAATAAGACCTTAAAAATCAATCAGGTTTCCATAGAAGAAACCACCAGTTCCACAAACAACGGCCCTATACCACTTTTATCTTTCCACAGGACTATAAAAATTGCAATATCGTCTAAAAGGCCCATTCCATAATCTGCATGGCAGTTCATATTTTCAAAGGATTCTTTAAGACGATATATTCCATATATATCGGTTTCTCCTTGAATGTCCACCTGGGAACGGATCTGTTCATCCATGATGGTGATGATATCTGCGGTTTCATCGGAAAACATATCCAGTTCTTTGGCTCCCAAATTCTTCATTATCTGGGATATGGTGGGGCCCAGTTCTTCGGGTTGGATCTTCTTGCGTGATTTCCCTCTGACTATCAATAAGGGGGTGGTGTCCATTGCTGCTTTGGATCCTTCAAAGGCTTCTAATTGGCCCATGATTTGCCCGGCAATATTGCGTGTCTTCAATTAGTTTCCTCCAGACCATTAGTTATTTCTGCTTTGAGTTCACCCATGGTGGCTACTTTTTCTGCAAATGCATTGTGACGATGAATACTTTCTTCATTAACCTGTTGAACAGTGATTAGGGTGTCATCGGGTAGGTGAGAGAATTCCTGCACGATCTTTTGCACCATATTCCTTACACAGTCTTCCACAAACATGGGGTGCTGATGGGCGTGAACCACCACAGCGTGTTCATCGGTGCGTTTCAAGAGTTCACAGACTGATGAACTCATGGAATCTTCGATTATCCTGATGATATCTTCTCCCCTGATTATCTGCTGGGCTGGCACTTCAATCATAATACTTCCCCGACCTCGCTGATTGTGAGAGGCAAAAGAAACAGTTTCCAGGACTTTTTCAGTGGTTTCTTCATCTAAAAATTCCAGGAGCTTTTGCTTGGAACTTTCCTTCACAGTTTCCTGAGCACAGGGGCACACAGTCATCCCCACCACTTCTGCTCCAATCATCTTCCTGATAACCACACCTTCATCAGTGCGGTAGCCAATGGCATCCGCCATGACCTTGGTCATTTCCTGGGTTTTGTGCTTGGTCACTGGTGACTTTTTCATGATCATAAAGTCACTTTTCATACTCACTTCAGCTCGCTTAGCATACTTATGTTTTTCAAGAAGCAAACTAACGATCTCAGCACATAAAGACTCAATTTCCACTGCGCTACCTTCTAAAGCTTCCTCCAGGACATCACTAATTGCTTCAGGATTGCGTGACATGTGTATGCCTCTCTGTGTACTGGGCAGATCTACATAGGCATCGAAGGTGGGTAAAAGTACAATGGGTCTTTTGTTATCTCTTTCAATCTTTAAGAGTTTTTTAACCCCTTTAACCCCTACTCTGGTGAGGTGCACGGGGATACTAGGTAATTTTTCTTGGGTATCGGGTAAACACGGTGGTTCCAACTTTTTCACCCCAGTTCTAATATATGGGAAATTTTCTCATTACACTATACTATTCTATTTGTCATATTAAATTAGGGAATATAAAAAGAGTTGTATATTTTACTGATATTTTTCATAGGGATTTTGGTTTTCATTTCAATTTTCTATATTTTTTAGATAAAAACACTTTTTCTTTTAGATAAAAACACTTTCTCACATAAAAAAATTATCATAACTGGATTTTTGATGATGATAATTAATTCTCAAGGGCTCGTTTGAATTCAAGGATATCAGTGTCTTTTAAACTGTCTTTTTTAATCACTCTGGCCCCGTAAAGATCTTCTGCACGTTTACCCAGGACTTCACCAGATTTATCCTTTTCAACCACTACCAAAATATTTTCAGTATCCAGATCCCTAATTTTACGATTCACATCGTTTTTAACATGATTTATTTTCTTTTTTATTGGTTCAAGTGCGCTTTCAGGGATTTTTGGGTTGAGAATGCGCATGTCATCCACATCCAATGGCACCCCTGCTACAACTATCCTCTGAGGTTCCACTCCCCACCGAGTTAAGATTTTTTTGAAGTTACCTTTAGTGGTGAGTATGATAAACTCTTGAGAAAGTTTTTCAACTTTTTCTTCCACATTTTCCCGCTCTAAAACTTCAAATTCCACTAGCATATCATCAATTTTATTCCGGATATCAATTAAACTGTTACAGAATTGTTCTGCATCTTCCTGGAGCAAATGGTGTGTGGGTCTGCTGGAGTAGATGAATTCCTCTGTTTCGATAATTTTGTTTATAATATCTGCATAGCGATCTGAATTAATAGTACCTTCCTGAGCTGTTTTAAACTTTAAAGCAGTCCCCTGTGATTTACCAGCTTTTAAAAGAAGTGATTGGGCTTGTTTAAATCTGATTTTATCCATATTATCTCCTCAAAGTCTGAAGATTGATTTGCATGATTAATTTTTAAATAATATCATTCAGTAAGTTATAATGTAATTATTTAGTTGATTTAAGTCTTTAAAATGTGAAAAATGGTGAAAATGTCTCTTGGATGTTTTTTAACGTGTTTTTATTTTCATCCCTCACTAAGAGTTCTGGTGGTCGCCATTCTTCTTCATGGGTACTCTTGTCTTTCAAGACTTTTAACATTTTCAGATTGGAGCGTGCCATGGCATCCAAACTGTAACCTCCCTCCAGAATCAACACCATTTCACTGGTCAATTTCTGCATGTAACAGGCTATCCAGGGATAAAAATCATCATCCAACTGGAGTCTGGAAAGGGGATCTTCCATGTGTCCGTCAAAACCAACATCCAGGAAGTAAAAGTCTGCCTTGAACTTCCTGCAAACAGGCTCCAGGATCCTTTCCAGGAGGTAAATATAATCAGAGGTCCCGGAACCAGGGGGTACAGGTATATTCAAATTAAAACCTTCACCCTCTCCTGCACCTGTTTCTTCCACAAATCCTTTCCCAGGGAAAATGGTGTGAGGGTCCTGGTGTATGGATATGTATAGAACCTGGGGGTCGTGGTAAAATATTTCAGCTGTTCCATTCCCATAGTGGGCATCAAAGTCCACTATCAGGAATTTTCCCAACCCATACTTTTCCTGCATATATTTCAGGGCCACGGCCAAGTTGTTAATTAAACAGAAGCCCATAGCTTTATCATGAGTGGCGTGGTGGCCTGGTGGGCGTGCCAGTGAATAGGAAAAATCATATTGGTTAAATACGAGTTCTGCAGCATTAATTGCCCCACCAGCAGCTAATTTTCCAATTTCATAGCTTTGTGGGGAGGCATAAGTATCAAAATCCAGGTAACCTCCTCCATTTTCGGTGAAAACCTTTAAATGATTTAAATGTTCAGGAGAGTGCACCCTGAGGAGATCTTCTTCCTGGGCTGGGATGGGCTGGATAAGGTCTATATTTTCGAGTTCACCTTCTTTTTGAAGGTAATTCATTATAGCATCCAGCCTGTCCTGATTTTCAGGATGAGACCCAGTTTGATGTTGTGCATATTCAGGTGAATTTACCAGAGAAATCATACGAAACCCTCAGTTAGAGTTAATAACATTTTAATTAATCAAACAGCAGAGGAATTAACTTATGGGTTATCTATGGTAGATTTACTTAGGTGGGGATACAAATTTTGTAGTTACAACATTTTACTTGAACTAAGGTTTTCTTTTACAATGTTAAGCACGGTTTGGGTGTAAGTTCTCTGCACGTCTGGTTCCTTGAGCAAACCTTTTATGAACTGATCCAGTTCGGATGTGTCTTTGAATCTGGCAATCAATATGGCATCAAATTCTCCAGTGACGTCATACATGCCTATTACGTTTTTATGGTAAGCCGTGCGATCTTCCCAGTTTTCCAGTACTCCTCCTTTTACTTTTACTCCAATGATGGTAGTGAGGTCATAACCGAGTTTACTATGATCAATGACTGGGATGAATTTCTTAATCACTCCCTTTTTGCTGAGTTTCTCCATACGGTTATGTACGGTACCGATAGAAATATCAAGACGTTTAGCGATCTTCCTATAAGACATCCTACCGTCTTCATTGAATAAATTAATGATTTTCCGGTCTATATCGTCGATCTCCACAATATCATTGGGTTTGGTATTTTCTTTCATCTATTTCACCATTTATATGAACATTGTCTATAATTATTCCGTAGTAACTGTGAATAATTGTACATTTTTCAGATTTTCATGCAAATAATTTAAATATAAGTTCGTACAACTCATTATTAGGTGATCAAATGGGGTTATTGACTGAAGAAACCATAAAAATGAGGTATATAGAGTTGGTAAAGAAGGGTATGATTGATGATGAGGAATGTCGGTCGTACACCAAGAAGATTGATTTTGAACCATGCATGGTGAAAAAAGTTCAGAAATTTGAAGATTATTTTGTTCCAGGAACTGTGCTTTTAAGTGATAAAGCCAGTTATAAACTACGCATTGAATATCCGATGGAGTGAAAATCCTGTTGTCTTTTTTGATCAAGGACATAACCTCGTAAGCAGGTGATATCATAGTAGGGATCATATTAAAAAATATAATCCCTAACCTTATTATTATTTCATTATTATTTTTGCCATTATTTTATCTTTTTTATGGTTTTTTGAAAAATTCTTTGCATCATTGTTCAACAAGGTAGTTTGGTGGGTGGTGCCAACCAATCATTCTATTTTATTGTAGAGAAGCAATTCATAACATGATCATCATTCCAGCATCAGTGATACTGTATTTTTCCAGAGAATTGGATCTTTTAACCAATCCCATATCAATAAGTCCATTCAGATGTTTATAAACCATTGCCCTGGATATTTCAACTTTTTTCCCGATTTCCACAGCATTCAGATCACCATGTGTTAACATTTCCAATATTTTCAGCCGGGTTTCGGAGATTTTCAGTTGTAAAGGTGGTAATCTAACCACTTTCTCCCCAAAACAGGTGAAAATCCCGTTAACTCCTTCATAGTT
>JAHKLQ010000150.1 GCA_020854975.1 Methanobacterium sp. | reverse complement strand
TCATCCAGATCCATCTGTAAGGTTGAAAACTTATCCGGATCTTCAACACCCAACCAGATAACCCTCATATATCCAGGATGGGGAAATACTCCTGTTCCTTTAATATTTAATGGAAAAGACTGGTAATTTTCCAGTTTTTCCTCCATAATACGGGTTATGTTTTCAGTTTGTGACTGGTTAATTTCACCAAAAAATTTAAAGGTGAAATGCAGATTCTCTGGCTCCACCAACTTTAAAGGAGCATCAGTTTTAATAAGATCCTTCTGTACCTTCTGTATTTTGTAAGATAACTGACTGTCCACATCAACTGCTAAAAATGCTCTCACATGATCACCTTTTGATTTTAATAAATGACTTTTATTCTAGTAAAATAATTAATATGAAATAAAAAACTATTTTAATGGGAAATTATTTTGCAAAATCAATTACATGTTATGTTTCTAACCAATAATAAGGTTTTTTATTCTATCCAAACTCTCCTGCGGAGTTTCCACAGTATTAAGCAAATAAACATCAACTGACTGGAACAATTCCAGGAAGAACTCTTGCCGAATTTGAAGTTTACGCTCATCTCTAACTAACTGATGAGGATTACAGAAATCCTTCTCCAGCATAAAATCTAAAGCTTCAACAGCTTCTAATTTACGGAATGGTGGATGTGAAGTGTCTCTTTCAAGGAGAACAACCTTTTTCAGGGTGCTACTTTCACGCACCCTACCTTTAAAGAGGGTGTTAACATCTGCTATTCCCCTACCCTTCTCATCCAGACGAACCCGCTTTACTGCTTTAGAAAACTCTTTCCAAACCTCTGCCAAATCATCACGGATATATGAATTCTTTTCTGATGAATAAACCACCGAAGCATTGCTCAATAATCTGGTGAAGAACCAGTCATCAGAGATGTAATTATAATCCTTATCCTGGAGAAGTCCATAAGTTAAAGTTGTTTTACCAGTTCCTGGAGGGCCTATTATGGCCATGGCATGACCACCACAGTCTACCACGGATCCATGCACAGAGTAACGGCGGTGCTCAGAATGATATTCCTCAAAAAAGTCAGATATAGCTGCCAGGGCAATGCTTTTAATCCAACCATAATAATCACAATTTCTGATGATACACGTCTTGGCAACAGGTTCATAGAACACCTGAAGATCTCCCCCATCTTCCACTGAAAAGATTTTAGCATGGGGCCGAATATCCTCATTCATGAACTTGAAATTATCTTCCCATTCCTCCTTAAACTCTTCATTATCAGTGAGAAGTTTAACACAGGCCCCATGGATATTTGCCTTTCTTTCAAATTGAGCCTTACCCCTCAAATCTCTAAACATGCTATCTTTTACTTTTTGACTAATTATATCAACCGTATAACCTGACATTTCATCACCATTCCCCTCAGGGTACTAATTTTAAGGATATATTTTAAAAGGGATAATTTTAGGATATTTTAGATAATTAGGATATTCTAGATATTTTAGGCTAATTTATGATAGTATTTCATGGTATGGGCATTTAATGGTTTAAGGGTGTTTTAAGGATTAAAGGATATTTAAGGACATATATCATTTTAAAGTGTATCATATGAAAGAATGTGAACGAAAGTTGTTTAAGGGCAATGTTATTTTTTTTAAGGGAATATTTTATCCAGTTCATCAAAGTCATTTTTTATGGTCATTACCTCTGGCATATCTCCTACAGGTGCTCTTTTAAGGCCATGTCCAGTTACTATACTTACAACTTTTTTTCCTTCGAACTTTTCCTTATACTTTATAAGGCCGGCAGTGCTCACAGCACCAGAAGGTTCTGCATATAAACCTTCAGAATGGCCCAGTAACTTTTGAGCAGCAATGATTTCATTATCAGTGACAGTTTCTGCAAAACCACCAGATTCCAGAATAGCATGCAATGCACCATATCCATCTACTGGATCTTCACAGGCAATGGCATCAGCAATGGTATGGGCCTTTTTTATGGGAATAGGTTTATCATAATCATATTTAAATGCATCAACAATGGGATGACAACCTTCAGCCTGAATTCCAACCATCTTCGGTAGTTCATTAATCAAACCCACTTTTTGAAGTTCTAAAAAAGATTTCCAGATAGCCCTGGTGAGTGTTCCGTTTCCCATGGGACAGATAATATAATCTGGGACATTCCAGTAAAACTGATCCACAATTTCAAAACCCACAGATTTCTGACCTTCACTCCGGTAAGGATAATCACCCACCAGGTAAACATCATACCTCCGATTTGCTTCCTCAGTTAATCTTAAACAGTCCGCATAATTCCCTTCAACTCTTATAACTTCAGCACCACACCCCAAGATCTGGGCGATTTTTAGGGAAGGTGTAACCTCTGGTACGAAAACTTTACAGGTGATACCAGCCTTGGCAGAGTAAGCTGATACTGAGGCACCCATATTCCCGGTTGATGCACAGCACACGGAATTTGCTCCCAGTTCAATGGCTTTGGTAATTTCAATGGATGATCCACGGTCTTTGAAAGATCCAGTTGGATTAGAACCCTCATATTTAAAGAAAACCTCCAAACCAACAGTTTTTCTGATCCTTTTAGATAGAAAAAGCGGTGTACCACCTTCTTCGAATGAAACAGCTTGGGTAAGATCATCTACCGGATAAAACATCCAATACTTCCAGTGCCAGGGACGTTCCCTAATAAAATCAGCCATTAAAATAAGTTTCCTGACCTTTTTATAATCATAAATTAGGTCCAGGGAACCATTACATTCACAGCGGAAGGTAATCATATCCGGAAGATATTCTTTACCACACTGGGAACACTTCAACTTTTTGGCACTAACCATTAACAAACACCCCTAATTAAAGTGCTAACCATTGATAACTACCCCTAATTAAATCATCAATTTCCCAATACTTAATGCGTTGTAAAATCTATTTATATCTCATCTAATCATTTTTCTCAAAATCTTGTCAAATTTTGTTAAATTCTGTTAAAAATAATGAGATAAGAATATAAACGAAGTAAGGAGATGTATTAAATTTTCAAGTTATCAAAGAGTTCATACATTGAATTTAATGATATTAATGGGATTCAAGGAATTAACTCAAGTTTTGATAGCTTTTGAAGGAATTAAGTTTAAAGGGAGGTTTAAGAAAAGTAAAGTGTTACTTTCACTTTCCAGTCCCTTTATTTTTCAATGATAGTTTCTTCAATGGCCATTCCAAAGTGGCGGGCATTGGGGTCTAGGTAGATCATTATTTTATCCCCTACCTTTAACTCGGCTACTGAAACTGGTTTTCCATCTTCAGTAACCAGGCGAATGGTTTCAGCATTTTGAAGTAAAGTGCGCAGAACCACCCCTTTGAATTCTGCTTCCACCAACATTAAGGGTCGTTTTTCTATTTTCACACGTCCCACGATGGCTACTTTGGTGTTACCTTCCTGATCCACGGTTAGTACTTCATCCCCGGTTTCCAGTTCTGAAAGGTACTTGGTCTTGTTACCAGGGGTCATAACATAAGCGTGCACTGGTCCGGCGTTAACTCGGAAGGGTCGTGAAGCAACGTATTCACTTTCCATGGATTCGCTGTGCACCAGGAACAGTCCCTGGGAGTATGATCCTACCAGCATACCTTCACCCACCTGCATCATGGAACAGGTGTCCACGCATACCCGGTCTCCAATACCTACTGGTTCTACCTTGGTTATGGTGGCGGCTTTTAACTCGTAACTTTCACTTTGAATTTTCTCTATAAGTTCAGCCACCTTTTTTATCTGGTTAATTTCATGGGGGCATAATAATATTCCATCAGTTCCATGTTCCATGGTTTCCAGGGCTAGTTTAGCTTCATCATAGTCGGCAACAGCGGCAATGATTTTAACCTTCTCTTTCTGCAGATCAGCTATCAGGTTTTCCAGGGGGATAACTTTCCAGTCCCGACCCATAAGGATCAGGTAATCTGCATCTTTCCCCAGGAGTGCAGCCAGTTCCTCATGTTTTTTACTGGTGATCTCCACATAAGCAGCTACCTTTTTATTCATCCTTTTCAGTCTTTTAACCGCTGCCAGGTCCTTGGATTCGGATAGATCATCAGGTATTCTAAGAGTGCCATCTCCTTCACTGTTTCGACCAATCAGTACAATGTCAGAGCTTTCTGAATCAGATATGAGTTTTACATTACCCAGTCTGCGGATGTTATCTGCATCTGTGAAGTCTACAATGTGGTCCATCCCTGATTCTAGGGCGGTGGTGATGAATTGCTTTTTTTTATCCCACACATTACCTTCAGCCATTATCCATGCAAATTTCATAATTTTAACCTTCTAATTAGGTAATACTATTATCCGTTAAGGATTTTCAGGGCTTCATCCACGTCCAGGTTGTTGTGAACAATTTCTGCAATGGCCCTGGTGGTTTTTTGTGGTGATTTTGCCTGGAAGATATTTCTACCAATGGCTACTCCAGCCCCACCTACATCTACAGCGTTTTTCACCATTTCCAGTAGTTCACGGTCTGTTTCTACTCTGGGGCCACCGGCTATTACCATGGGAACTGGACATCCATCAACAACTTCTTTGAAGGTGTCAGGGTCTCCAGTGTAGTTAGTTTTGATAATATCTGCTCCCAGTTCGGCACCGGCACGGGCTGCTAGTTTAACCACTTCAGCATCGTGTTCATTGTCTATTTTTTTACCTCTAGGGTACATCATGGCAATGAGGGGCATTCCCCAATCATCACAGATCTCGGAGATGCTTCCTAGGTGCATTAACATTTCGGGTTCCATCTCTGAACCCACATTTACGTGCACGGATACTGCGTCTGCTCCCAACTGTATGGATTTCTCTACAGATGTTACCAGCACTTTGTGATCTGGATCTGGGCTCAAGGCAGTGCTGGCAGATAAGTGAATTATAAGTCCTATATCCCTTCCGTAACCTCGGTGTCCTGTGCCAACCATTCCCTTATGCATTATTACTGCATTGGCACCGCCACTGGCTACTTCATCAATGGTCTCTGCCATTTTTATTATTCCATCCACAGGCCCAATGGAAACACCATGGTCCATGGGTACGATAACACATCTCCCGGTTTTACGGTTGATTATCCTTTCGATCCTGATTTTTTTTCCAATCATGAACACCCTCCTGTTTATATTTTAGGAGACCAGAGTTTTAGTTCTTTTAATCTTGTAGGGATGCCGTCATCTCCACAGGACTCCAGCCACCCATTTTCGGATCTGATTATTTCAGAACTTGTTGATGAGTGTAGGAAATCTAAAAGTCCTCTATTTCTAATTATTGTTTCACGAGGTTTTAAAGTTGATGACCAAATGAAGAATACTTTAAAGGTGGTGTCAGGATGGTACCCCCCACCCAGATCAACTGATAAAACATCACAACCGCCCAATTCATTAACCTTTCGAGCAACTTCTTCCAGTGTCTCATGAAGACGCACATCACTCTCGATAAACTCAATAGGAGTGCTAATTTCTTTAATTAGTTCATCTAATTTTTCTTTAGACTGGGAACCTTTATCCAATGCAATTATTTTACCTTCAGGTGCTAACTGGGCTATTATACGGGTGGAGTTACCGACATGGCAACCGAGCTCCACTACAACATCATCCTTTT
>JAHKLQ010000220.1 GCA_020854975.1 Methanobacterium sp. | reverse complement strand
ATCCATAGCAGAACTAACAATGGGGACGTTAAGAGAGTAATTTCTGGAAACTCTGCTTTCAGTGTCCACGTCTTTGGGTTCAACGTTTGATATGGATGGTACCAGTAAAAAATCGTCAAATGTGTATCCTTCCGGTGCTTTGTTCAATTTATCTGAAAACATAACATTTCAACTCCATTCCACCTACCATTCCACCTATAACTATGTTAGGGGATTTTAATATGGTTTAGGGTTTTTTTAATTAACAATTTCTAAGTTTGAAGATTAATTAAAGACATCCTGCCTTAATTAATGTGTTGTACCTTAATTATGTACATTAAAGGCACAGTCCTTTATTGAAGATGTATTTACCTTCATTAAAGTTGCTGTACCTTAATTAGGGATTGTACCTTCATTAAAGGAAATTACACCTTAATTAAAGACATTAGCCTTAATAAATGTGCTGTACTTCAATTAGAGATATTATGCCTTATTAAATGGATTATACCTTGATTAAAGGCATTATAGCTCAATTAAAGATTTATACCATCTGTTTTAATTTGGCAACAGCTTCATGGTGAATGGTTCCTGAGTTACGATCTCCACCAACACAGGCCGCTCCCCTAATTCCAACAACATCACAACCAAGACCTGCCAGGATAGCTAATTGTTCTGGGGTGACTGAACCAGCAAGGGCTGATTTAAGACCGTAATCATGTGTTTTGTCTGTGAATTGGGATAGTGCATCCTCATCCATAAAGTCGAAAAGTGTTTTACCATCCTTGACTGCGGTGTCTACCATAGCCAGATCGGCTCCACTATCAGCTGCCACTTGGGGTATTTCCATGGGGTCAACTGCACCTACACGGTGAGCATCAGCATAACCGGATGCCACCACAATGGCATCAGAATTAAACTCATTTACAGTTCTAACCACATTTTCCATGACTTCAACAGCCTCAGAATAGTTTTTTGTACCGTATAATCCTACTTTAACATAATCTGCACCTGAAACAATTGCACCTGCAGCTGCCAGGGACACAGTTCCTGGTTTGTAGGGAACATCCCCCAGAGTTGCACTAACTTGCATGTCCTTGGGAGTTATTTCACGAATGTTCTTTATGACCCAGGGGAAATTAGCCCCTAAAGATCCTTCTTTGGGATTTTTAACATCTACTATGTCTGCACCGCCAGTTATGGCTTCTCGTGCTTCTTGGGTATTTATGGGACTGATCAAGAGAAGCAAATATAATTCCTCCTATTTATTATTAATCAAGTCTTGTAACTAATATTTAAAACCTATGATATGATTCGAATCCATGATTCTATCTATGCACAATTAATATCTGGAATTAACTTAATTATATAATCTGAAATTAATTTATTATATCTCCTTTTATCATGGCTCCCTATTATGTTCCGGGTTTAAATGGAGATCCTCTTTTTTTAATATTTTCCTTGATTTCGCCATGTTTTTCAGGGTATATTCCCTTTTTAACAGATTCGCTCCTTAAATCCTCCAACATGTTGTTGGTGGCAATTTCCATAGGGCATTCAACTGTGCACAGACCACATAAGGTACATTTGAAAAGCCCGGAATCATAGCAAACCTCATCATTATCAATGAAATAACTTAAAACAATCCCCCTACCTCCTAAATGGCGTAAATAACCGAAATCTGGTCCAAGTGTGGTGTAAACTGGACAGTTTACAATGCAAGCTCCACATCCAATACACCATAAACACTCCTTTTTCTCTTTTAAGGCTTTACTTCGACCGTTATCTAAGAATATCACTACCACTTTTTTAGCTCCGTACATATCCTTTAGTAGGATCTGTTCAATATCTGCGGTCTTTGAGGGAGATGATACCACGTTCATATAGGCAGGTACGGTTTTTCCAGTAGCGTAAATGGTTTCCAGTTTCACCACAGACACCGCATCTTCCAGTGTGGGAACCAATTTGTCTATACCTACCAGGACAATATGAAGATCCAGCATGGTAAGAAGGCTGATGTTTCCTTCGTTGTGAACCATTAAAAGAGAACCATCTTCAGCAGCAACACTGTTAGCCCCGGTGATACCCACTTTGCACTGGGGAATTTTTTCCAAGATATCTTTTTTCACAGAGTCCATAATGGCTCGGGGTTCAGCTTTAACCTCTCTCTGGAATCTATCCGAAACGATTTCAGATATTTTACCCATATCAAGGTGGCAGGCTGGCCCAATAGGGTGTGTAGGGCGGCTAGCATCGAACTGTACTATCCTATCACCTAAATCTGTTTCCAGAACTTTAACCTCTTTGGATTCCAGGTATTCTGTGAGCTGTATTTCTCCAGCAGTGTTGGATTTGGATTTTGCCACTAGGTCCTCCTCTTTTACCAGCTGGTAAATGGTCTGTCTGGCAACTTCAGCATCTTTAGCTAAAATCACTTCGATACCATTTTCTTGAAGCTTTTCCTGTGCTTTTTCCAGGAGTGGAGAGATATGTTCCACAGAATTTTCCCGGATATTTTTAACCCTTTCCTTTAACTTAATAGTAGCTTCATCCTGAAGGAGGGTGGCCCTTCTTTTGTCCAGTATATTGAAGGATTTGTTCATTATTTTGATGGAAGAGTCATTCATTATCTAGTCCTCCTCCACTTTAATTCGTTCCAGTAAAAACTGGGACAAATCCATGATATTCATAGATCCCTGTTTATCTTCAGCAACAGTATCGCTGCTTTTGATATAACCTTCCTGAACTGACTCCAGATTGTGAACACAGAAGGGGCAGCAGGTTACCAGAGACTGAGCACCAGTACTTTTTGCATCATCCATTCTCATCCTGGCAATTTCACTGGACAATTCTGGAAAAGCAGATCTGACACCCCCACCAGCCCCACAACAGCGAGCTTTTTCCTGATTACGTTCCATTTCCACCAGTTTAGCATGTGCCCTGATAATTTGGCGTGGTGTTTCATATTCACCCATATGCCGTCCCATATGGCAAGGATCATGATAGGTTACTTCCTTTTCATCCATTGATAGTCTAAGCTTTTCCTGTTTTATTAGTTCCAGAAAAAGATGAGAAGTATGAATCACGTCCAGGGTTTCTCCTAGAACTTCAGGATAATCTTCTTTAAAAGTCCGGTAGCAACCGGCACAGGAAACCAGAACTTTTTCACCCTTAAGATTCTTAAAAGTTTCCTTAATAATTTCAAGGGCATCCTCCTGGAAACCTGTACGTAGAAGTACTGAACCACAACATCCTTCATTATCCAGGATTCTGTAATCTACCTTTGCCCTTTTCAAAAGTTCTTCCGTGGCATCAGAAATTTTTTTAACTCTTTCACGAGACATGCAGCCTCTAAAGTATATCATAGTGTCACCATAAACATTAAATTATAATTTCTTTGACGTATTAACATATTATTAGACTCATGATATGGATATGTTGTTTAAACTTAGGTTAATAGTGTTCTGTGACATATTACCTATACTGAAAATTATTACATATCATAACAAATAAGAAACCATTGGTTAAATTAAAAATAAACTTCATCTAATTCAAATAATTACTGAACACAGTTATTTAATTAGTGAACACAGTTATTTATCAATTAGGAACAATTATAAACAAACAATGAAAACTCTTCATCTCCCATCTGGTCTTAATCAATTAGTGATATAAGTAAGAAAAAGTGGAAATAATGCCGGTTATTCCTGTTATTGATATGATGCCTGTTATTGATATAAAGAAGAAAAAGTAGAAACAGTGCCTGAGGATTTATGAGTCTTATAGATGTTATTGTAGGGGTTAAAAATGAAGAAAAATACATCAAAAGATGTATTACTAGTTTGCAGAATCAAACTATTCATGATATTAATATAATCGTTGTTGATGGCCTTTCTATAGACAGAACTCCTGCAATTGTTGAAGAAATAGCTAAAACAGACTCAAGAGTAAAACTACTTAAAAATCCTCATGAAGTTATAAGTTCGGCTCGTAATATTGGTCTAAGAGCTTCTGATAGTGAATACGTGGCCTATCTTGATGGGCACTGTTATGTGGATAATGATTGGCTGGAAACCCTCCACAAAGCCTTTGAAACCTATTATGATAAGTGTAAACTTGCCGGGGTTGGTTCAACATATTCTTCACCCCATGATGACTCATTTTTCGGTAAAATCATTGCTTACTCACAGCAAACTTTCTTCGGTGGATTCGGAACATCTTACACAGCCAGTCAGAAGATCGTTCCGGTGGAAACAGTTGCCTTTGCTCTTTACAAACGTTCCATTCTGGATAAGGAACAGGTTACCTATGATGAGACCATGACCCAATGTGAAGATACAGATTTTAATTATCAACTCATAAAATCAGGTTATTATCTACTAAGACACCCACAGGCACTGGTGCACCAGTACCGCCGCAGCAACCTACAACAATTCTACCAGCAAATGGTTAATTATGGAAAAGGAAGGGCTAAATTCCTATTGAAATATCCTGAAACCCTTAAATGGTATCATACCCTCCCTTTAATTTTCGTAATTTACCCTATTCTCTTTTTAATAACATTATTCCTCTATTTATCTGGTTTTTTAGGATTAAACATTTTCCTGGTATTTTTAATTCCCATCATACTCTACCTGGTAATGGACCTGATCTACACCATAAGGATAGCTGCAAAACTCGGTAACTGGAAAGGAATTTATTCCATTATCATGTTTCCCCTGGAACACTTTGGATATGGTTGGGGATTTTTAAAAGGATTAATGTGGAGTAATTAAATGGTTAATGTGGAGTAATTAAAAGGATTGTTATGGGGGTAATAAAAAGAATTACTGTGGAGTAATTCATAATTACCAGAAAAAGAGATCATTAAACCAATGGATAAAAAAAACCGATTGATAAAAACATACAACTGTACAGGATAGAGGTTTTAAAAGTTCAATAATTTCATGGAGTAATTTAATGGAAGATAAATCTCCTAAAGTTTCCATAATTATCTTAAACTGGAACGGATGGAAAGACACACTGGAATGTTTAGAATCCATTTACCAAATTAAATACAATAATTACGATGTGGTGGTGGTGGACAACGCATCCCAGGATGACTCCCTGAATAAGATTAAAAACTATGCACAGGGACTGGTGAATGTTGAATCAGGGTTTTTGGAGTACAGTTCCCTGAACAAACCTATGGCAATTTTTGAATTTTCACAGAAAGAATACCTCAATTCTCCCCGGGTATTTACAGATGAGTATGATGTTATTTCTTCCAGGGAAAAGATTATCATTCTCAAAAATAATGAAAATTATGGTTATGCTCAGGGAAACAATCTGGCCATGGATTTTGCACTTGAACAATTAGATCCTGATTACATTCTGGTGTTAAATAACGATACAGTGGTTCATGAAAATTTCCTCACTGAAATGGTTAATGCCGCCCAAAAACATGAAAAAGTGGGGGCAGTCACCCCTAAAGTTTACTATTATGATTATCAGGGTAGAAACGATGTTATTAGCCATGCTGGTGAAACATTCAATCTATATATAGGTCGTGGTAAACGATTCTGCAAGAACCAGGTGGACAATGGTCAATGTGACCATCCCCGAAACGTGGACACCATAGAGGGTTGTTCTATCCTGTTAAAACGTGAAGTACTGGAAAAAGTTGGACTATTTGATCCTATTTACTTTGCTTACTGGGAAGACACAGACCTCAGTTTCAGAATCCGTAGACATGGTTATAAACTTTTATACGCCCCTCAGGCAAAAATATGGCATAAAATAGGAGTCTCATGGGATAGTTATTTCAGTTACTTTGTTATCTACCATTACATGGTACGAAATCGTCTGATATTTATGCGGAGATTCGCATCCACCCTTCAGAAAGTCACATTTACTGTTTGCTTCCTTTTTTACCTTTTAGTCAACATAGTTTTAATGGTATTTAAAGAAGATTCAAAAACTTCAAAAGAAGGATTAAAAGCTATAAATGACGGTCTACATGATTTCAAGTCGGTTAAATAATTTAATTACTTTTTAAGGACTATAATGTTTAATAGCCTGACATAAATGATTCAGAATTCGTTCACCTGACTTTTCAAGAGTCCAAAAATCGTTTACATATTTCCTAGAGTTTTTGACCAATTTATTGGTTGCATTATCATCTTCAAGTAATCGTGTGATCTCTTTAGAAAATGCAGTTTCATCTCTTTCTGTGAGAATACCGGTATGATT
>JAHKLQ010000067.1 GCA_020854975.1 Methanobacterium sp. | reverse complement strand
ATTGGTTCTGCCTCACCTTTCATCAGAACCAGTTTATTCAAAAGAGAAGATGTTTGTATCACCCTGGAAATGCCCTGTGATCCTTCCCAGGAATCACTAAATGTTTATGTGAATATTTTAAGGATCATTGCCTCCTCTGGCAGTCGTGATGACCTGGAAAAAAAGATGAAAAAATTATATCCAACGCAGGTTGAAACCGCACGTAAATATGCACGAGAGTTTTTTGGAGATTATCCTCCATTTTAACCTAATTAAACCATTTTAATTTAAATAATTATTTCTTTTAGTTAATCTTTGATCAAACTTAATAGATTTAATGGTTTTAGAACCATTGCTCCAAATTGCTCTGGGTGCTTTCCAGTTTTTTGAGTTTATCAACAGCACTTAGCACTCTATCCTCTGAAAAATCGTGTTCACTACAGAGAAAATCTACAATCCCCTCTTGATCTGCCTTTTGCCACTTCAGATGGTAATCTGATTCAACGTCATGTTTGAGGAACATGTCACGCAAAACCTGGGGATCCACATCAAGCTGAATATCCAGACTTTCCAGGGCATGATAAATATCACCGTGTTCTTTGATGAGTTTCAAACCCTTTTTAGCCCCAATTCCTTTTATTCCCTGATTAAAGTCTGTGCCCACCATTATAGCCAGATCCACCAGTTGTTCACGGTTTATACTCAGTTTTCCCAGAATTTTTTCCAGTTCAATGAGTTCGGGATTTCTTTGAGTTCCACTGATGGTGAGGTTTTTAACCATACGGGGTGCTCCAAAAAGCATGCAATCATAATCTTGGGAGGCAACACACCATGCATCACCACGTGCTACCATGTAAGATGCCTGGGCTTCTCCTTCCCCTTTAGCCTGAATATAAGGGAGTCCCATAAGTTTGATGAGTTTTTTAGAGCCTTCCACGATTTCAGGGGACATACGTGAAGATCTAACTGCATATTTCCGGGCATCCTCCAGACGACCTTCTTTTAGAGCTTCCTTCCATTTCCTTTCAGACTCTTCCTTTATTTCTTTCCTTTTTTCCTGGGTTTCCTTTTTAAGGATGCTAGATTGTCCATCAAAGACATAAACAGGTTTTATTCCTTTTTCTATAAGGGCAGAGGTACGATATAAAATTCCACTAAAGTGAGAAGTTACCCTTCCATTTTGATCACGAAGGGGAGTGCCGTCAAGCTGACGGATACTGGAAAGGAACTGGTATATTACATTGGCTGCATCTAAAGCCACTATTTTTCCATCCAAATCTTCAAATCTAATCTCTCTTGATGATACAATATCTTTAAACTTAACACCCATAACCATACACCCATTCATTAAACTGCATATCATTAAATGAATTATCCTTTTAAACAGGATACTTCCTTTTAAGTACTATTCTTAAATTTAGTCTTATTAATCTTGGAACATGCTGTAAGGGAAAGTTTCCATTAACCAGACGAGTACCTGGTCTTTATGGATGATGTTGTAAGTCCGCCTAAGCATGGGACTAGTGGTTTGGAAAATCTCCACCATCTCGGGGGTTGTTTCTTCCACTGAAACGGATTTTATCTCCCGACGCGACTCAATATTGTGTTTCCTGAGGATGCGGCCAATGGGAATATCTGCCCGGATAAGATCCTCCTTAAAATCATTGTTCAACCTTCTCACCGGTATTATGGATATGGCATATATCAATGGTTCTTCCTCTTCAATAACCACTACCCGGTAGTTTATGGTATCACCCACATCAATATCCAGAAGAGATGCAATTTCCTCATCTGCTTCCCGGAATTCCTGTACCAGAGTCCTGATATGCACATGACCCTTAAGCACGTCTAAAATGGTGGTGACTGAACCATCAGTGGCTAGAAGTATCTTCTGAGCACTGGAAAGATTTCCTAACTCTTTTTCAATGTCTTGTATTCCTTCAAAGATTTTTTGGTCCATTTTCATTCACTGGGATCTCTTATTTCACCGTGAATGGCAGAATAAGCCACTACTGCCGGGTTGGCCAGATACACCTCTGAGAGGGGATCTCCCATACGGCCCACAAAGTTGCGGTTGGTGGTGGACAGGCACACTTCTCCTGCAGTTAGAACACCCATATGAGCTCCTAAACACGGTCCGCATCCGGGGTTTATGATGATAGCTCCGGCCTCCAGGAAAGTTTTTATGATTCCTTCAGCCAGTGCATCTTGATAGATGCGGCGAGAGGCAGGTGACACGATGAGTCTAATATCCTGGTGAACTTTAGCCTTTTCTAATACCTGAGCAGCCTGACGCAGATCCTCCAATCTGCCATTAGTACAGGAACCAATGAAGGCCTGGTCAATGGATTCACCAGAAACACTGGAAACAGGGTGAACATTATCCACATTATGGGGACATGCTACTTGAGGTTCCAGATCATCCACCTGGAAATGGTATGATTTTTCATAAGTGGAATCCTCATCTGAAGTGAATATCTTAAAATCCTGCACATTTCGTTCTTTCAAATATTTTAAGGTGGCAGAGTTGGGTTCCATTATTCCATTTTTTGCTCCGGACTCCACTGCCATGTTACACATGGTCATCCTTCCAGAAACATCCATTTCATGAACAGTGTTTCCACAGAACTCCAAAGATTTATAAGTAGCACCATAGGACCCTATGTTCCCAATAATATGAAGTATCAAATCTTTTGCATTAACATATTCTCTTAAATTTCCGTCAACTCTAATTTCAAGCGCTCCAGGAACCATAAACCAGGTTTTACCGGTGGCAAAAACCATAGCTATATCGGTGGCTCCCATACCTGTGGCAAAAGCCCCGAAAGCTCCGTAAGTGCAGGTGTGAGAATCAGCACCCACCACTACAGTACCTGGTTTGATAAAACCTTCTTCAGGAAGTACCTGGTGACATATGCCTTCTCCATGAGTGTAAATATTTTTGATGCCCTGTTTTTTGGCAAAATCTTTGGTAATTCTCTGGAATTCGGCAGAACCAATATTATTCGCAGGTAAATTATGGTCAAAGACCATGACTATTTTATCAGGGTCCCATACCTCTTCTGCGATCTTGTTGAAGGTATTAATAGTGGGTGGTGAGGTCCCATCATGGGACATGGCCAGATCCACCTGGGCCTCAATGATCTCCCCTGGACTTACTTCTTTTGCTCCAGAAGCATTTGCCAGTATATTTTCAGTGATATTCATAGATACTACACCATTAAACTGTAATCTGTGCTATCAATAAGTTACTACAATCTTCAGTAACTCATGTTTTTACTCATTCCAAATATTTAAAAATTAAATGGTCCCCTAACAGAGCGCACAATCTCATTAAAAATGCGGTCATTGATGTATTTTCCTTTTTCACGTTTTTCTTTAACTATTTCCACAATTTTACATAACTCATCTTGACTAACATCAATTCCACATTCGTCCAGTTTGGCTTTCACAGCCCTACATCCAGAGTGTTTTCCCAGTACGATGCGCCGTTGGTGTCCTATGAGTTCTGGAATGAATGGTTCATAGGTTAAAGGTTCTTCAATAACAGCATCTACATGTATGCCTGATTCATGTCGGAACACATTTTTACCAACTATGGGCTTGTTGTCTGGCACTTTCATGTTGGTAAGTTCTTCCACCAATTGAGAAAGTTCATAGAACACACTAATATCAAAGTCCAGATCCACACCATAGATCAGGAGTAAGGTCATGACCATTTCCTCTAAGGGTGTATTACCAGCTCTTTCTCCAATTCCATTAACTGTGGTTGAAACTGCACTGGCCCCTGCCAGTAAACCTGAAATACAATTGGAAAGAGCCATTCCAAAGTCGTTATGACAGTGCAAGGCTATCTCTATATTTATTTCTTTCCTTAATTCCCGAACCAAGTAATCCATACCCTGAGGACTTATTGCCCCAACAGTATCAGCAATATGTACCCGATCAGCTCCGTAAACCTCTGCCCGGCTGTAAACATTTTTTAAAAAGTCCAGGTCTGTACGGGTGGCATCTTCTGCTGAGAAAGCCACAAACAAGCCATGATCTTTGGCATGTTCAATGGAGTTCATACAGATATTTAAAGCATCTTCCTGGTTAATTCTTAGTTTATGTTTAAGATGAAGGGCGGAAGTTCCCATAAAAGTTATTATACCATCCACATTACAGTCTAAAGCCATGTCAATATCTTCTTTTTTGGTACGGGCAAGAACCAAAATATCTGCATCAAGATCTTCATCTACAATAGCCTTCACGGAACGTTTTTCTTCCCTGGAAACTACGGGGAATCCTGCTTCAATCTGGTGTAATCCTAGTTCATTAAGTTTTCGTGCGATTTTAAGCTTTTCCTGAGTTCTGAGGCAGACACCTGGTGTTTGTTCACCGTCCCTGAGGGTGGTGTCATAAACGGTGATCTTTTCTGGGAATTTCAAGTCAACTGCCTGGTTGAATGGGCTTACAAAATATTTCAAAGTACTACCACCTGTTTTTTAAATATAAATTATCAGTTATATTAGGTTCATTTAATTAAATGATAAAATGGGTTTAATGAGATTTTTAAACAATATTCTCCTGGAAAACCATTCTAAATTTTGTGGGATAGTTTATCAGATTATCTTGGATTATTTTTAGATATAAATGTATTTTTCGTTTATCCCCTAATCTCATCGGCGAGCTTATTCCGGTTGCCGGCGAGGGATGAGCCTGAAGTTAAGTTCACCACAATAACTCTTTAAACTTATACTTACTCTATTAGTCCACAGCACTAAATTCCCATTAACTCCAGGTAAGATCTTCTTTCAAAACCCTCTTCTATTCCTATTTGCGAATAGGTAGCAAAAATATCATTAAGTGCTCCCTCTATATCCCCATCTTCTTCAGTTTCTTTTTCAATCTCCATGAAACTACCCACTCCCTCCACTTTATCTAGTGTAATTACCAGTTCATTCAATGAATAAATAATTCGATTCTTCCTCACAGTTGCCACAGGACGGAAACTGAGGTTTTTAAAAATATCAGCCACTTTAACAGGATCTGCAACTCCTACTTCAATTTCCTCACGTGTTTTACTAACATTATCCATTTTGGCTCCCTTGTAGGTGATGAATATTTTTTCTGAATGGTTATCCTTTACTTTTCTTATTCGAAGAGCTTCATCAGTTTCTGCAAAATCTCGATGAGGCGCATTAAAGTAAAGGTCCTCCTGATATTCTTTCTTCACTCTTTTGGCACCAATTTTAACCAGTTTATCTTCCATTTTAAGTAGATCTTCTGGTGCACGGGCCTTAACTTCTACTTCTATCATGTTAATTTCATCCTAAAAAATAAATTTTTAAAGTTAAAGGAAAATGGATTTTTCAGTTACCCCACTCTTCTTTCTATTGAGTTTCTTATATAAATTCGGGCATCAGATATCTGGGTTAAATAGTTATCCACAATATTCTCAACAAGTTCATAAGACCTTATTTTAGTATTTCTCTTTTTTGTAAGAGTTTTTTTCTTTTTTATTCTCTTTTGAACCTCTCGAGAACTATTATTCCGGGTTTCTTCTGGGGAAGGAGTTAGTTCGTTTATCGTTTGTATGTATTCTTTCCGGATTGTCCGTATATCCGTTCGAATATTGTGCCTAATCTTTTTCAGGACATCTTCCACTTCATCCAGTTCATTCATGGTTTTCATGGCCCTTTCAATGGTTGAAATGTCTATTTCCATCCCGTCTATTCCAAGTTCATCCAGTTGTTGTTGGTAAATCTTTGGACCAAACATATCTTTTCACCATAGATACTACATCATAAGGTTAATATTAATATAGAATAATATTTTTATAAAATCATATCAACCTGCTATTATTATATTGGTGTTTATGATTATGTTTAATTCATATGTTAAAAGTAACATGCAATTTTACTAATTCTTGTTTTTGGAAGGTTATCAGATTCAAAAACTTTTATTAAACAATGTATTTACTATAAGACAAGGCAGTAACATGAACTAGGCACCTTTCACGGTCATATTACTCATATTCTAATAACACATCATTAGTGATATGATAACTCAGGAAACTAAAGGAAACTAATATATATACCAAGGAACATACTCAGAGGAAAGTAAGATAATGAGTCTTTTTGTAAAAAAATTGGTAGTATAAAACTAGCTATTTTTATGTTCATTTCACGGTCATTTATTAATATATATAAGGCCTTTATAAATAGATATAAAAGTACATGGTTAAAACTAAACCATGGAGGATGTTAGATGACAAAAGTTGAAATAAAAGTGGAGAACATTGTGGCTTCCGCAACACTCGGAAAGTCCGTAGACCTTCCTCAAGTCGCACCAGCGCTGGAAGGTGTAGAATATAACCTTGAACAATTCCCAGGATTAGTCTACAAACTTAAAGAACCAAAAACAGCCGCCCTTATATTTGGATCCGGCAAACTAGTGTGCACAGGCGCCAAGTCTATCGAAGACTCAAAGAAGGCTATCCACATTGCTGTGGACAAGATGCGTACCCTAGACCCTGAAATACCCCACGAATTTGAAATTAAAGTTCAGAACATCGTTGCTTCTGCTAATCTAGATAAAACTCTTAACCTGGAGGCAGTAGCCCTAGATTTGGAAAACACCGAATATGAACCAGAACAATTCCCTGGTTTGGTTTACCGATTGGGTGAACCTAAAGTAGTGCTGTTACTTTTCGGATCTGGAAAAGTAGTATGTACAGGTGCAAAAACTATCCCCGACGCACAACTTGGTGTAGAAAAAACAAAGGAAAGATTAGCTGAATTAGATTTATTATAATTCTATCTTTTTAAGTAATATTTGGTGATCTTTTGATTAAACTTATCGCATTTGATCTTGATAACGTCCTTATTGACGGTGAAGTCATAGACGAGATGGCTAAATTGACTGGAGTAGAAGAAGAAATTTCCAAAATAACCAGTCAAGCAATGGAAGGAAAAATAGATTTTGGAACTGCCCTGAAAGAAAGAGTTTCACTCTTGAAAGGAGCATCAGTTGAAGATATCAACAAGGTAATGCTAGAAATCCCCCTTATGGAAGGGGCAAAAGAAAGCATTAAAAAGCTCAAAAAAAGGGGCTATAAAATAGCAACCATAACCGGCAGTTTTGACTGTATTGCCCAGCGCATGAAGGATGAACTGGACCTAGACTACACTTTTTCCAACTCATTGGAGGAAAAAGATGGAGCACTAACAGGTGAAGTAACCGGACCTCTAGTTGAAGGCTCTAAAAAAGATATCCTTAAAGAGATAATGTCTCTGGAGAACCTCTCCGCAGAGGAGTGTGCAGCAGTTGGTGATGGTGCCAATGATGTTTCCATGCTGGAAGAAGCAGGTCTTGGAATAGCATTCAACGCTAAACCCATATTAAGGGAAATAGCAGATGTTATCATTGAAAACAAGGACTTAAGGGAATTACTGGAAATATTTGATGATCCAAAATCCAAAAAAGAAGAAGAAGCAGAAGCAGAAAAAAGCTTCACAGAACTCTTAGCCAAGAAAAAAGACCTGGAAAAGACCCTTAAAAAACTCACTGCTGAAAGAGACCAGTTAAATGATGAGGCTAAAAAATTCCGACTAGAGCGGGATGAACTTAACTCTCAGATAAGAGGCAACCTGGATAATGCCCTGAAATATCGTGATGAACGAGATCAGATTAACCAGGAAGTTAAAAAGTGTAAAAAACTGCGAGACGAAGCCCATCAGACCTACAAGAAAATGGAATGGACTTCTGGAAGAAGAGAAGCTTTACAGGTTGAGGACGAGATAAAACGTCTGGAAAAAACCATTGAAACCAGAGTTTTGGACATCCGGAAAGAAAACGAACTGGTTAAAAAAGTTACAGATCTTCGTAAAAAGCTTCAGGGTATGCAGGAAGATGAGGAAAGTCGCAGTGAAGCTTTGAAGTTTAAAGAAGTTTCTGAAACACACCATGCTAAAGTGGTGGAGTTATCTGACAAGGCTCAGGAAACCCATGAAAAAATGTTGGAGTACTTCCGCAACATAGATGATATCCGTAGCCAGGCAGATGCTGCCCACCAAAAATTCATTGAAACCAGGGAAAAGGCCAATAAAGTTCACGAAGAAGTTAAGGCCACCTTTGGTAAAATACGCAAAACAAATAAGGGCATGGATAAGGTTAAGGCTAAAGAAAGAAGTATCGAAGACGAAATTGTTCGTAAGAAAAACTCTGAGGAAAAAGAAAAGGCTGAAGAAATTTACCGCAAATTCCGGGAAGGTAAAAAAGTTTCCACAGAAGAATTACTTCTTTTACAGAAGCATAACATAGTTTAAGGGTCAATCAAGACCCACACCCCCCATTTTTTTATTCTTTTTTATTTAAAGTATTTTTATTATCAAATTCATTTGTAAATTGATTAATCACTAAACAGATTAATTTCAATTCATTATTAATTATAAATATATTATAAATAGGTCTGGTGAATAAATGAAACCCACTAAAGATTCTTTTCATGTTGATAATGATGTTAAAATCGCTGCACTCTTAGTAGCATCCATAGCCTCTTTTTTCACGCCTTTCATGGGGTCATCAGTTAATATTGCTCTACCTGCTATTGGACTGGATTTTGGTGCGGATGCCATCCTTCTTAACTGGGTTACCAATGGATTTCTCTTAGCAGCCGCCATTTTTGCTGTGCCCTTTGGTAGAGTGGCAGATATACATGGAATGAAGAAGATATTCACTTATGGAACTATTCTATTCACGGTGGCATCTTTATTCTGTGCTTTATCCCCCTCTGCATATCTTTTAATAGTATCAAGGGTGTTGCAGGGAATTGGATCGGCTATGATATTTGTAACTGGTCTAGCCATAATTACTTCTGTTTTCCCTCCTAAACACAGGGGAAAGGCTATTGGTATAAACGTAGCCGCAGTTTATGTTGGATTATCCTTGGGTCCAGTAATTGGTGGTTTAATGACCCAATATTTGGGTTGGAGGAGTTTATTTTTAATGATAATACCATTCGGTCTCCTGGTAGTGGCCATAGTATTCTGGAAACTACATGATGAGTGGGCTGCTTCCCGGGGAGAAAAATTTGACTGGATAGGTTCCATACTTTACAGTGTCATGTTGTTCCTGGTTATGTATGGGTTTTCCAGTCTTTCCCAGCAGGATGGATGGGTTATGTTAATTGTGGGGGTAGTCGGATTTTTTGCATTCCTCCGATGGGAACTCAGGACTAAAAGCCCAGTGTTTAATGTCAGGCTGTTTAAAAACACAGCTTTCACATTTTCCAGTTTGGCTGCTTTGATCAATTACAGTGCCACCTTTGCTGTAACCTTACTCTTAAGTTACTATCTCCAGTATATCCGGGGATTTGAACCCCAGACTGCAGGGATAATCCTGGTAGCTCAACCGATATTAATGGCCATAACAGCTCCCCTGGCAGGTCGAATGTCTGACCGTGTTGATGCCCGTATCATAGCCACCATAGGCATGGCCGTAGTTACTTTGGGTCTATTCACCTTCACCTTCATTGGCTCTGATACACCCCTCACTACTATTATCATAGGATTGGCTGTTCTTGGATTGGGATTCGGACTCTTTTCCTCACCCAACACCAATGTGATCATGGGTTCAGTGGAAAGGAGATTTTATGGAGTGGCTTCGGCCACAGTGAGCACCATGCGACTAATAGGTCAGACCATGAGTATAGGAATTGCCACACTTGTTTTTGCCCTTTTACTGGGTAGAGTGCAGATCACACCTGAACAATACACAGCCCTTCTGGGAAGCATCCATATTTGTTTTGTGGTTTTCACTGTCCTCTGTTTTGTGGGAGTGTTTGTATCATGGTATAGAGGGGAAAGTGGTTATCAGGAAGAAAAAGATGGACCAGAAAAACAAACAGAATAAATGTCCATTTTTTTAAATTATTTTTTTAATGTGAAAATCAGTTGCAATAAACCAACGTTAACTTTAAGTATAGTTGAACTTCTACTTTTTAATATTAACGTGGTTAATCTACTAAAAAACAGGATTCAGCAGGTCCTAATAAATTACATCTCCAAAAGACAACAAAAGCAGCATCTATCTGAATTAAAGAAAAATAAAAGGAAAATTATTATTTAGAAGTTAATATTTCATATGGCACCATACTTGATCTATATTGGTTTGCATGGTTTTTTCTAATGGTAGTTGAGGAACTGCTATCCACATGAGAAATGTTCCATCAATAACAGATTGAACAAATATGGAAAGTTCATGAGAGTCTAAATCCTTTCTTATTTCGCCCTGGGCTTTACCTTCGTCAATTATATCTTCAATAAATTCCATCAAGCTCAGGTGGAATTCTGTATAACGTTCTGCCAGTATACTATAATTTTGGATACTCCCCAAATAGAGCATATGCATGTTTCTATAATCAATTACCTCACAAGTTTCACATAATTGTGTCACTTGATTTGTAGTTGAGTCATACCCTATTATGATCTGTGATATCATTGTTTTT
>JAHKLQ010000213.1 GCA_020854975.1 Methanobacterium sp. | reverse complement strand
TCCAGTTTTCACTTTTATTTTTAAATACAGTTTTTACTTTATTGCTTTTGTAAATTTTAATCAAAACAGCAGGGATAACGATTCCGAATAAAGCCATAACCAGTAAAATCACAGTAGCTAGGGTTAAGTTAAGAGTTTTGAAAAACTCTGGAAGGGCAAAGATGAAACTACTCATTATACTGATTCCTAAAATAATCCATATATACAGAAGATTTAAGGAAAGTTTCCTAGCCCAATTTTGCAGTTTAAATGTCCCTATACCTATAGGTAAGAGTAAAAACGCCACAACATAATATGCAGCGTTTTGGATGGTTAAATAGGCAAACCAGGATGATCCAATCTGAAAACCTTCATAATAGAAGGGCCCTCCACTGGAAAAAAGATAGAAGCAGTATATCTCGTATGGACCATAATAAAGACCTACCAATCCTATTATGAGCAAAATTATTCCCAATATTTTCATAAATAGTTCGGAATATGGTTGGGGGCTGATGAATAAACCTCCTATATTTTCTGAAATAGGCAAAAATTGTTAACCCACTTTCCTTCATTTTCTTATTTAATTATTTAATTATAAATAATGAATCAATACTCATTGTTCGTAATCAATACTTGCTGTAAATTTTTACCAAGTCAAAAACTGAGGGATTATTACTTGCAAAAAAAGATGAATGAAATATAAGATAGTAGTTACAAAAAAAGAATTAAGCAATGGTTTCAAATTGAGAGGGATTCAAGAGGTCCAATACTATTTTATCAATTGAGGTGAATATGCCACCAGAAATCAGAACCATTAAATTAAAAATGTTTGCTGGTTTAGCCAGTGTAAACTGTTATCTTATAAAAATTAATGCTAATTTTGTTTTAATAGATACTGGAACTTCAGGGAATCGTGGTGAAATCGAAAACCAGCTGGAAAAAGCAGGTTGCAAACCAGGAAATCTAAATCTAATCTTAATAACCCATGGAGATTTAGACCATACAGGGAATGCTGCATATCTTCGGGATAAATATGGTACCAAGATAGCCATGCATCAGGGAGATTCAGGAATGGTCCAAAAAGGAGACATGTTATGGAACAGGAAAGGCAATCCCATTTCTAAAATAATGAAACCTTTCATGGGTTTAAGCAAATCAAACAGATTTACACCTGATTTTTATGTTGAAGATGGTTATGATCTTACTAACTATGGATTAAATGCTCAAGTTATTCATATTCCTGGCCACTCCCTAGGCTCCCTAGGGATACTAACTGATCAGGGAGATCTTTTTTGTGGTGACCTATTAATTAACACGGATAAACCAGTTTTAAATTCTATTATGGATGATAAAAAGGCTGCAAATCTCAGTATTGAAAAACTGGAGAAGTTAAATATAGTTAATGTTTACCCTGGTCATGGGGAACCTTTCCCCTGGGATTTTTTAACCGAGGTAAAGGAACAAAGGGTGGAAGAATAAAAAAGGAGGGGTTTAGTTATGAAAATAGGGATAATAATATATTCCCAAACTGAAAATACCTATTCTGTGGCTTTAAAGCTTCAGGATAAGTTTTTAAGCGATGGGGATGAAGTGGACGTTCAGCGGGTAGTTCCTGTGGGTGATACGCCTCCAGGAGCTAAGGATGTGCAGTTTCAGAACGCACCGGAGGTGGCTGAATATGATGCCATTGTTTTTGGTGCACCAGTACATGCCTTTAACCTTGCACCTGCTATGGCAGCCTATCTGGAGCAGATTCCATCCATACAGGATAAAAAAATTGCCTGTTTTGTCACTAAAGGATTGCCTTTTAACTGGACCGGTGGAAATAAGGCCATCAGTAAAATGAAAGAAATCTGCCAGTCTAAAGGTGGAACTGTGGTGGGAACAGACATCATAATATGGAGAGGCAACACTGATGAAAAGATTGAGGACTTAATTCGGAAATTCAGCGTGTTATTCTAAAACTTATTCTAAGTTTTGTATGGTAAAAACGGTTTAATCATGAGTGCTGAAATCTATTATTTTTCAGGCACCGGGAATTCTCTTGCAGTAGCACGGGACATTGCCCGGAAAATGGATGGAAAACTGATTCCCATAGCATCAGTGGTGAATAGTGGACCTATAATAACAGATACAGATGTAATTGGGATTGTTTTCCCAGTTCATTTTTCAGCAATTAATGGAGTTCCTGGCATAGTTCAAAAATTTGCCAGAAAACTGGAAAGTACTGATTCAAGTTACATATTCGCAGTTTGCACATGTGGAGGTTGGTCAGGGGCAACTATAGAAAATTTAGGGAAAATCATACAATTAAGGGGGGGCAAACTCTCTGCAGGATTCACCGTGAAAATGCCAAGTAATATAGAAGTTGTGTCTCTAGAAGAACAACAAAAAATCTTCCATAAGTGGGATGAGAAGCTTGAATTGATCGGTGAATACATTAAGGTCAGAAATGAGGGTGAATTTGAAACCATGAGTTTACCTGTTAAAATATTGTTGGCACCGTTTTTTTTCTTTTATAAATTCAAGATTATCAGATTGTTGAAAAAACTCTCAAATTCATCAGATTTGCCTTTTGAAGAGGTGGTGCCATTAACAGACAGGCGTTTTTACACTGACGAGCATTGTGAAGGTTGTGGTACCTGTGCCAGAGTTTGTCCGGTGAATAACATCAAAATAGTAGAAGGAAGGCCAGAGTGGCAGCATCATTGTGAAGTATGTTTTGCCTGCTTAAACTGGTGCCCCAATGGAGCAATTCATGGAAAATGGATGTCAGAGGAAGTTAAGTATCATCATCCGGAGGTTGGAGTTTCAGATATGGTGAGTAAGGCTTCATTTAAAGATTAATTAAATTTAAGATGGAGGGGCAATGACCACAGAAATATATTATTTTTCAGGTACTGGGAATTCTCTGGCTGTAGCTAGAGATATTGCAGAGAAAACTAATGGAAAACTGATTCCCATAGTTTCTGTGGTGGGTGAAGAGAACATTAAAACGGATGCAGATGTTATGGGTATTGTGTTCCCGGTTTATCATTCAGTGGTTAACGGTGTTCCACTTATAATCCAAAAATTCGCCAAAAAACTTGAAAACACAGATTCTAAGTATATATTCGCAATTTGCACCTGTGGGGGCTGGTCTGGAGCAACCATAGAAAATTTACAGAACATCATAAAATCGAAGGGGAGTAAGCTCGCTGCAGGCTTCACAGTACAAATGCCAGATAATACAAAATCCATCCCTAAAGAAAAACAGGAAAAAATGTTCAATAACTGGAATAATCAACTTGAAACGATTTCTGAATACGTGAATGCACAGAAGATAGGTAAATTTGAAACCATGGGTTTACCCATTAAAATAATTGCTGCCCCCTACTTTTCTTATTTAAAATCAAAAACTTATAAAATGCTGGAAGAACTGTTAAACACCTCAGATTTGTCCTTTGAAGAATTAGTGTTATCCACAGATCAGAGTTATTATACAGATGATAATTGTGAAGGTTGCGGGACCTGTTTACGGGTTTGCCCGGTGCAGAACATCAACATAGTAGAAAAGAACCCAGAATGGCAGCATCACTGTGAACAGTGTTTTGCCTGTTTTAACTGGTGTCCCAGGAGTGCGATTCATGGAGCATGGATATCAGACGAGATAAGGTATCATCATCCTGGTATTAAGGTTGCTGACATGCTGAAACAGACTTCATTTAAAGATTAGCTAAATTTAAGATTAAAAGAGTATTATGGCAACGGAGATATATTATTTTTCAGGCACCGGGAATTCTCTTGCAGTAGCAAGAGACATAACAGAAAAAATTAATGGAAAACTGATTCCTATAGCTTCTGTTATGTATAAAGATAGTATAAAATCTGATGTAGAAGTGATTGGAATTGTTTTTCCAACGTATTATGAGCCCTATGGGGGAGTCCCACTTATAGTTAGAAGATTCATTGCAAAATTAGAAAACATTGATTCAAAATATATCTTCGCCATCTGTACTTACGGAAGTATCTCAGTTAATGCCCTGAACTTTTTGGATGAAATTCTTCAGTCACGTGGTGGCAAACTCATAGCAGGGTTCACAGTTAACATGCCCCATAACATAGGAAGCTCATCACTCAACAGTCCCCAAAAACAGCAAAAAATGTTCCGTGTTTGGGAAGAAAACCTGAACATTATAACTGAACATATTAATTCTCGTAGAGAAATCCAATTTGATACTCCCAATGTGCTGGCTGGTAAAACTCATGGCCTGATTAAATTTATAGTAACTCCCCTCATGTTTCTTTTTAAACCCACAACGTTAAGACATTTAAAGCGATATCATGATTTGGATAATGGTTCATATGATGAAATGTTGCCATATATGGACAGAAGTTTCTATACAAATGATAAATGTACAGGTTGCGGGACGTGCACCAGAATTTGTCCGGTGAAAAACATTAAACTGGTTAATGAACAGCCGGAATGGTT
>JAHKLQ010000140.1 GCA_020854975.1 Methanobacterium sp. | reverse complement strand
TCACCTTATATCTGTTTATAATGTATTATATGTAGAATCTATTAATAATTTAATATTATCCTTATATTTAACTGCAGCTTCACCAATGCACACTACTGCATCTACATCACATTCTAATCCTTGTTTAACACCTTCAATTACTTGTTCTTCTGTAGCTCCCAGAGTACCTTCACGAAACTCATCCGGTTCTTTTTGAGTTAATTTAATCTTCCCAGAGGAAATATATTTTTCTGCAACCTGCCGAGAATAATAAGATGCGGGTATGATAAAATCCGCATTGTACATAGCTTTATCCATAATATCCACATCTCCTGTTCTTCCAGATTCTGAAGAGATGGTGATAACTACTGCTAACTTTTCATATGTTTTACGGAGTTCTCTGAGCACGGTTTCAACTCCGGAAGGGTTATGTGCATAATCTACAAGCAATTCCATCGTTCCATCATTATAAACATGTTCCATACGTCCAGGAACACCTTTAAATGTTTTAATATAATTTTTGAGATCTTCTAAAGGAATTTCCAATAATTCATGGGCTGCAACAATAGCCCCCATGGCATTGTAAACATTGTGCAATCCAGTTATACCCATCTCCATTTCAATGGTTTCCCCAGATACTTGCAGGGTGAATCTATTTTTATTTATATTAGTAGCCAGATAATCAGGAGTGGGATGTGTTAGACCACATTCACAATCATAATAGCCTACTCCGGCAAGTGTTTCATTTATGAAGATCTCTCTTCCGCACCAACACCTCTTCCTACCCTCACCCTGAGGAGTATGTTCAACTCCGAAAGTCACAACTTTTCCATGATAATCCAACTCGGATATAAGCCCCCATATGGTAGGATCATCTGCATTTACGATTATCATTTTTCCTTGAAGTTCTTCCAAGATTTCGCCTTTTATACGAGCGTAGTGCATGAAATCATGGGTATCGTTCAGGTGATCAGGATTAATGTTAGTTATAACCCCACCGGAAGGCTGGCAACGTTCAAGTATACATTTCAGATCTCCCTTTTTTCCTTCAGTACCTGTTTCCAGCACAGCAACATCTCCATCTAATCTGCACTGTAAAGGAGGGATATAATCAATATTGCCTTGAAGTGTCAGAAATCCATGTTCAGTGGGTTTTAAACCTGCTTTATAACAGAAATGTTTCAGAAGAGTGGTGGTAGTGGTCTTTCCATTGGTCCCGGTGATGCAAATCACAGGTTTATCTGGATTAATAAGCTCTAAAAGATCATCGACCTCCATGAGTTGGGCTGGGCTTTCTATTATCCTTTGAAATAACTTTGATGTTTTGGAAAGACTAGGAGGGGGAATTATGTAATTTGAAGATTTGAAAAATGATTCAGGATGGTTTGATAGGTATATGTGGGTATTGTAATTGGTAAGTGTGTAAAGAAATGGGCAGTTATCTGAATTTTGGATATCCGTACATATTACATGATGCCCATGGTCCATCAGGACGCGAGCTACCAAGTTTCCCACAACTCCACAGATGCCTATTACTCCATAGGTTTCCATTGGCTTTTGGGGAAACTCCATCTCCGATGAATGTTTGTCCATATTCGCACTCATTTTGTATAACACCATTCGAATATTTGAATGATCCTTTTTTAGGGCATCATTCAAGTCTTAAAACAATTTTAAAGTTCATTAAATACTCATAATCATTTTTTAACTTGTGTTTAAATAGGATATTATTCTTATATTGTGATGAATTTTTTATTAAGAATGGATTAAATATTTCCTGATTAACTTTGATTATTTTAGTTAATGGTTTTTGATTTTTAACTTAATTAACTCCTAAAGGTTATGTCTGTCATTTGACCTTAATAAATTCATTTATAAATCATTTATCAATAATAAGGATGAAAGGTGATTAGAAAGACCTTATATATGGTCCTTAATTATAGTAATGTTAAAAAAACTATTATCAAGAATATATCTATGGATTAAAGATGTAGATGTAAACTGTTTACAATTATTTATAATTATTTCATCAATACTTCATTCAGATTTTATAGTCTTTAAAACATCTGATGCAGGGTCCATACCCTGAGCACCGATAAGAAGTATAGTATCGTTATTATTTGATGATGATAAAGCTTTTTTTAATGCTTCACGTAGAGTTGTATAATGTATGCAATTGATACCTTCCTTTTGCATTACCTCTATAAATACCTTTTTCTCAGGGTCTTTTACCCGGTTGTTATCATCCACCACATCTTCACTACTAGTTAATATTAAGTCACAATCAAGATTTTTAATGGAATCTGCAACAGCATGGGCGTTTAATAGGTTGATAGAGTTCCCTCGAGAACCTCTAATGGCGCAAACCAGGTGAAGTTTTCCAGGAGCTAATTCAGCAGCGCTTTTTATGGTAGCTTTAATTCCATCGGGGTTATGTGCAAAATCATCAATGATAAGTGGGTCCTGTTTTAACACGGTAAACCTACGTTTTAATGGTTGATATGATTTCACGGCTGTTCTAATTATTTCAGGATCTATTTTTAATGCAATAGCTGTTCCTATTGCTGCAAGAGTGTTCTGGATGAAATGTGGACTTTTAAATGGAAGATCGTCCAGTGGGATGAGTAGTTTGCTTCCATGGAAAATTCCTTCTTCTGCAAATTCAACCTCAGTTCCAGAGCCATAGAACGTCACCATCGCACTTACTGGAACCAGTTTTTCCATCTCTAGTATCAAGGGATCATCATGATTTAAAATAACATGTTGCCCTTCAAACCCATTTAATACACCAGAAATTTCTTTTGATGCTTCTGCCAGTGAATTAACCAATCCTATATGATCCAGGGCTACATTGGTGAGAACCACAACCTGAGGCCTGATGGCACGGGTCATGAAATGTGCATGGTCCTCCATGTTCCTATCATCCCATCCCTGAACCTCTGAAACTTCCAGAACTAATGCCTCCAAACCATCTCTAAACTCTGCGATCTGTTTGGCTACCATGGGATCGATGAGTGTATTGAATTCTGATTCTGAGTCAGTATTGGTATGGGTAATATAACCTGCTTCAGAGAGAATTTTATAAATCATGTGGGTGGTGGTGGATTTCCCGTTGGTCCCTGTAACCACCACTCTAAGAGTATTAGGGGCAAATTTATTTATAGCCCACTTAATGGCAAAAGCATTAGTCAACTCAATTTTTTCAGTTAAAATAAGGGGTAAACCATTTTTTTTGGCAACTTCAAGGGCATTTCCACGGGCGTCCTGAGTCACCACACAGGAAGCACCCCTACTAGCAGCCATCTTCACACCAGTTTCATCAATCCAGTGTCTGACTACCACATCACCATTTCCAGTATCCTTAAGAATGTTGAATATGCCATTTATGGTTTCATCAGCACCGATTAACTGTCCTTCTGATTTTTTTGCCAGATAAGCAGTGGTAAGTCTGTTCATTATATTCCCTATTTATTATATTCACAATTTTGTTTAAAATGGTTGGTTATTAGATTAAGTTAATATTAGACTAATATTAGGTCAGTTATCCTTACCAAAGGAACTGATAGATTAAGAGGCTGACCAAACATATTAGGAAGGTTAATGACCAGTAAAGGGCCACTATTTTTTTTTCGGAGAGTCCCTTATAATTTAAGGTGTGATGTAAAGGTTCAACTGGCAGTTTTATGACGTGAGCCCGGTGCATAAGGCTGATTATTACTGAGATTATGGGTATGGCCAAGGCAATAACTGCAAAGTAGATCACATCTCCCAGGAAACCAGCGGTGATGTACCCTGCGCCCAGGGCAAATGATCCGGTGTCGCCCATAATAATACTTGCTGGGTACCGGTTAAAGACAAGAAAACCAAGAGAAAGTCCGGTTAAGATGGTGAAAGGCACGGCTGCACCTAAATTTCCTTGAATCATTGAAAAAATGACACATGCACCAGATGCAATGGTTAATATGCCAGCTGCAAGACCGTCCATTCCATCAATAAGATTCACAGAGTTGATGGAACCTATCATACCAAATATAACTACAGGGATAATAAAAATTCCAGCTTCAAATCCTAAAACTGTGCTGCTGACAGCACCAGTTGCTGCTAAGAATACTCCTAAGATGATCTGGGCAACTATTTTATCTCTTTCTTTCTCTTCACTTTTTATAGGAGTTTCTCCAGTAATTTCAACCATTTTTTGTTTTAATAAAGCAGGAAGATCCTCTTTGGCCTTTTCAGTTGCTACTCGTGCTTCTTCACCGGGTTCCAGGGTTAAACGACCAATGTTAATGGCTTTGGTGGTTATGTTCCGCACTACTTTCTGAATTTCTTTAACCTTCAATCCCAGAAGATCGTCAAGCAGTCCCACAACACCGGCACTTAACATAATTAGCACGGTCAAGACTAAATTATTTTGACTGAAATAAACCGAAGCAGCTAAAGCTGCACCCAAGAGCATGGCCAGACCGCCCATAGTTGGAGTGCCTGTTTTATGCCGATGTTCAGTTACTATGGGTTTGTCAGTTACGTCAGCATCCTTCAGTATCTTCCTGACAAAGTATGTGAAGAATATTGTGGATAGAAATGTTATAATAAATGCTAAAATCAGATTCTCTATATCGCTCAATTTACCACCTTAAATAAATAAACTTTCATGAAATTATAATTATTTTACCTATTATATTTTACTTCCATAATAACTTACGCTATATACTTGATATATTACTTATAACTACCACATGCCTTTTTATTATTTTTAACTTCAATTGGACAATTAATTCTAAGATTAACAAGATCAGTGAATTTTTCATTTATTAATTTATGCTATTATGTAAACCAAAATATTTACAAAACAATCCTATTCAATTCCACTATGTTAAGTTTAAAATTTTTACTAGTATTTAATTATCTCAGGTTTTAATAACTTATCATAAATTTATAGATTTAATTTTAATTGTTTGGCAGTTCTAAAAGCATTTTCTTTATTTTTACCCCGAATGGTTATTCTCTGGTAGTTTTCAGGACCATGGATTATCCAATCATTCTCTCCATGGACTTCTCTAAATTTGTAACTGTTCCTGTTACTGATGTAATCACCTACAGGTATTTCCAGGGCATAATATTCCTTAATCCGTTTACGAACACTATTTGTATCCCAGGAACCAGTAGCCATATCTACCATTTCATGTAATGGATTTATATCTGAAGAAGCTGCTGTCAAGTAACGTGTGCCACTTGGCCGAGTGTTAATTTCCAAAACGTATGTCTTTCGGTTCACTTTATCAAATATAAGATCTAAATCTGCTGAACCTTCCACCCCTATAAGATCCCCAATCTTTTGGGCGATCATTCTGATGGCCTGATTGTGTTCATAGCTATTTACACCATCTGCAGCTAAAGGGGCTTTTTTTATCTTGTTCAGGGGATGGATACAGTCAAGAGTGGTATTACCTTTATAAACAGGAACTAATGGTACTGAATGGCCTTTCCATCGTAATATCTCCACAGATATCTCAATTCCATCTAAAAATTTTTCAACCAGAGCACCATCATAGTGTTCTAAATATTTATGCACATCTTCTTCAGATAAGGCGATTTTAATATCCTTACCACCCTGTCCTTGCCTCTGTTTAAGAACCAGTGGAAAGTTGTTTAATTCTAATCGCTGATTTTTTTGATTGGAATCAATTACAGTGTAATCGAGGGTTTTAATATTATTTTCAAGGAGAAATTCTTTAGTTTTAATTTTATCCCCGGAGATCGAAACAGCATCAAGGGGTGATGCTACCACAGGCAAACCATGGTTTGTTTCTAAGTCTTCCTTAAGTAATGCCACATCAATGAGAGGTCCATCAATTCCGATAAGGGGAACAACACCATCCACATCCTCTTTAAGGGCAATTTCTTTAGGTAACTCCATTCCTCTGGGAACAATATGATGTGAATCTGCCAGGTCCAGGTTTAATGCTTGAGGATTTGATTCTGTGAGGATAGTGGTTATTCCCATCTTTTTGGTGTAAAGGGCCACATCATCAAATAGACGAGCCCCAATGAATAGTAATTTCATGTTAATCCTAATTTTATAATTCTTAAAAATTTATTTTATAATTATAATTGGTAAAATAGGTAGATCTACTAATGAACTTACCAATGAATTACATTAATTGAATCATACAAGTTGATTATAATTAGTGCTTAATTAATATGTAAGGTGAATAATCATCTCATAGATTATGTATCAGGGTTTATATGAACTTATAGTATAATAAGAGTTAGTATGGAATATAATAACTAGATCTATTTTCAAGGTGTTTTTAGAGATTTATTTAATAAAAATAGATTTTCAAGGTGTTTTTAGAGATTTATTTAATAAAAATAGTGTTAAATAATTTTAAAATGTATTTTGCACTTTTTTGAACTTCACTGGATATTTCATAGGTTAGATCCATATCTTTAGGTTGTATTCCCAAGAGAATTATTTCTGCAGACGTGGTTGATTCTAGATACTTAATGAGAAAAGATAAGGGCATGGCATGGGTGGATATGTTATAATTAGCAATTTCCTCTTTCATAACTAACTTAATATGCCCTGGTGATTTATTCATTTCCACGGCATCTATCAAGATAATATGACTGGGATTTTCCCGCCTCATAGCACCAGTAAAATTTTCAGGTACGGTTTGCCCGTCAAAAACAGTAACATTCTCTGTTTTCAGGAATATTTCTGACATTTCCCTGGCCAGAACTGATCCTACTGCATCGTCTCCCCTCAAATCATTGCCAATCCCCAGTATCACTACTTGGTGATGATTTTTAAGAAATTCTTTCAATTGATGCTCTGATAGTATCTAATCCACCCCCCATAGAGTATTCTAAGTTTAAAATAATATTTTCACCATTTCTAACTTTTAATTTGTTGGTGGGAATCAAAAGAGGAGGATTCATCATAGGTGTGGGTCCACAGATAAGTTGAGGAGTCAAAAGGGTGAATGTAGTGATTTTAATACCTGAAACCGTACCCTGCTTATTAATAGAGATAGGGATACGGAAAGCAACATTCTCTTTAATATATTTTTTAAAATCAATTTGGTCATAAATAATAAGGCGGCTCATTAATTCATGTTGGGGTGTTCTCCCTTCCTGATAACTGGGATGTGCAGTGTTTACATGTACAGCTTCCACTCCGTTAAACACACCGCAGGGAATGATCTCCCCATTTTTGTTCAGGTATTTTCGTACAGAATTAAGAACTGGAACCTGCTCTTCATCTATAAGGGCAGTGTCCATCATTTCACAGATTATTAAGTCTGCATTTTCAGGAAAAATAATGTTTTGAGCATTGTTTACTATCAAGGAAACATTTTTAAAGGGTTTTAAATTTTTTTTGGCTAATTTAGCAGTAAAAGGATCTTTTTCTACTGCATAAACAAAATGAGCTAATGGAGCAGCCCAGGAGCTGAATACTCCAGAACCAGTCCCTAAGTCATAGATAATCCCTTTGGATTTTTTATGTATAGCTTCATAAAATGCGGTCAGTCGCTCAATATCTGACAGCAAGTGTTGTTGATAGGATGTAACTTTCATCCTGTTTATCTTGTTAAGCTATATTATTTATTATTTATTCGTCTTACTTTTGTCCGCTGGCAGTACTGGTTAATTTGACGTGTTCTACTCCTTTGAGCCTCATGATCTTTTCGGTGAGGTCTCGGATGTATTTAACGTCTCCTTTAACTACTATTACTTCCAGGCAGTGTTTTTCTGTCATGTGCACGTGCATAACAGCGTTGATGTATTCTCTGAAGTCGTGTTGGATATCGGTAAGATCTTCCATAACTCCAGTGTAGTGGTGGTCATAGATTACAGCGATAATACCAATACGTTCTCCTTCCATTTCTTTCATCCATTGGTATCGGACAATATAATCTTTTAATGCATCACGTATACCTTTAGACCGGGATTGGTATCCTCTATCTTTTAATACTTCATCAAATTCATTCAACAGCTTTTTGGGTAGTGACATGCTTATTCTCATCAACTTGGTCCCTCCAATTGTTTAATATTATATTAACGTTTTATGGTATTTAAATGTTGCAGAAAAATTCAAATATTGTTCACAGTCAACAATTTTTAAACATAAGATATGAACAATTTTGGATTTAATATAAAAATCTTAATATATAAACTTTCTCATATCTTATTAATTTCACAATTGGTGCAAAGGCTTATTTT
>JAHKLQ010000155.1 GCA_020854975.1 Methanobacterium sp. | reverse complement strand
TTTTTCATGTTCACCCCATTTGTTCTCTCTGCTTTTGTGTGGAGAGGACACCCCCCCTTTAATTTTTAACCCTTTGTCCCTTTTGCTTTATGTGGAAGGGACACCCCCCCCTCTTTACAGGTTTTTCATAATTTTGATCATGATTTAAAGATTATACGTAATTTCCTTGTTACTTTTAGAGGTTTGTTTTTCAAGATAAAATTTTCAATGATATGATAGGTTGATTAAAGTTTACTTCTTCATAGAATGATTAAATAACTCTTAAAATTGATTCTTTCACAAAATAATTTCTTTTATTTGAATGATTTTAAAAATAAAAATTTCAATCTATTTTTAGAAATTAAAGTCCATTAACGAAGTCACGTTTGTTAACACGTGTTTAATGTATTAAAAAGAATTTAATAAATTTATTAATCTGTTTCAAAAAAGGCTTAAAATAATTCTTTTCATATTACAAAAATTTAAGTATCAATAAATCAGTTTTCAGGGACCTGGTTTTCCAAAAGCCTTATCACCAGCATCACCTAAACCTGGTACAATATAACCATCTTCATTGAGTTTTTCATCCACAGCACAAGTGTATATCTCCACATTAGGATGTTGAGACTCAACTTTTTCAATACCTTGCTGGGAGGCTATTACATTGAGCAACACTAATCTACGTGGACTTCCTTTCTTTTGTATCCTGTCCAAAATAGCATTCATGGTATTCCCAGTGGCCAGCATAGGATCAGCAACCACCACTATCTTATCATCCACACAGGGTAGTTTGAAGTAACCCAATTCTACCGGGAATGGTGGTTCATCTTTTCTCCAGGCCCCCACCACACCATACTGTGCCTCTTTGAAAACCCGCATAATCCCCTCAACCAGGGGAATAGCAGCCCTTAAAACACTTACCACCACTAAATCATTTTCATCCTTCAACTTCACCCCTTCTGCAACTCCTAAAGGGGTTTGAACAGTCATATCTTCTTTTTCAAGGGTGTTGGCCAGTTCATACGCTAACCAACGGCCTATTTCAATTATTCCTGCCCGGAAGTTGATTCGGTCTATATTTTCCATCCTGATCAGAGTGAGCTTTTCCTGTACCAGTAAATGGTCAATTATTTTGATCATGGGTTACACCTGGATTAAATTGTAGCAGTTTATTATTTAGATAAATTTACAATTTTGTTTTAGTTTTTTTCTAATTTTAGTTTTTTCTTACATTATCTTTTCTAATTGTTTAAAATATAGGCACATTGTTTATTCAAATTTCCAAAAATTCATGTTATTTAAACTACATACTACAAAAAAAGGGGTGGGAAAATGCGAAAGAAATCACTGGTTATAATTGCAGTTCCAATAATTTTAATAGTTATTTTGGTAATTTTCTTTTTGGCTGTTCCTGAAAGTGTTAATAAGTCTGATGCTAATTACAGTACAGAAGTCATAGCAGAGAACCTGGAAGTGCCCTGGGCTTTGGCTTTTCTACCTGATGGTGGTCTGATATTCACTGAACGTGGGGGTAAGGTCAGTATTCTGGAAGATCAGAATGTTAAGACTGTGGGGAATATCAACGTAACACAAAACAGTGAATCAGGACTCCTGGGCATTGCTGTAGATCCTAACTTCACTCAGAACCAATACATTTACCTTTACTATACTCTTGGTGATTATAACCGAATTTCCCGTTTCAAACTGGAAGGGGATCAACTATCTAATGAAACGATTCTTCTGGGTGATATCCCTGCTGCTTCGATACATGATGGGGGAAGATTGAAGTTTGGGCCAGATGGGAAGCTCTATGCAACTACCGGAGACTCTGGTAATTCTGCCCTGGCCCAGGATGTGAATTCCCTGGCAGGTAAGATATTACGCCTTAACTCGGATGGTACAGTTCCAGCTGACAATCCCTATGGGAACTATGTTTACAGCTACGGGCACCGGAATCCGCAGGGGATAACCTGGGATGAGCAGGGGATAATGTATGCCTCTGAACATGGACAAACTCGAAACGATGAGATTAACATTATAATTAAGGGTGGGAACTATGGATGGCCTCTTTATGAAGGTAATGGTACTGCAACAGGGTTCATAAAGCCTTTAAGAGCCTACACAGAATTCACTCTAGCTCCTTCGGGAATAGCTTATTATGAGAACGCTCTTTATGTGGCAGGTCTTAGAGGATCTCAACTGAGAAAATTAAACCTGTCTACTGATGGAAAAACTATCATGGGAGAAGAAGCCCTTTTCACAGATCTGGGAAGAATAAGAGATGTAGTGGAACATGAAGGATACCTTTACATCTCCACATGTAACCATGATGGTCGGGGAATTCCCCAGGCAGGAGATGATAAAATAATCAGAATCAAATTAAATTAATATGAATTATTGATTATTTTCTTTTTTATCATCATTTTTTTGGTTTTTACCTTGATCTCTATTTTTATCTTTTACAAGAACATTTTTACCATGGGGTGAGGGTATAACTTTCATATCCCCGTCTTCGAACTCTAATTCCAGTTCTTTTCCATCATACAACATGTGCAGAAATATAGCTAGGGATGAAACCTCAGAGTGGGGTTGGTTGGTCACAGAAACATTCCAATCAGCTTCTTGGTATACTCTGCCAGGAACCCGGGAACCACCCACAACCACCAATTTATCTTTGTCTGAAGTCCTGATTTTGGGGGTTGCCTCTTGAACGGGCTCTCCATACATGGTAAGGTGGATTATTTCTCCACCTCCTTTTTTCCATTCTTCCAGGAGATTTTTCCATCCTTTACGGTATTCCACCTTAAAATCACCACCCCACCGTTCTATCACATCTTCAACATTTCTCATTAATTTTTTATCATGATCCCCACTTAAAAACACTCCAGAAGCCCCTAAAGCTCTGGCAGTCAGGCAAACATGAGTTGTAATCCGCGCATCGCGTTGTCGGCGATGATCTAATCGTAAAACTTGAACATTCATTTAAAAACTCCATGAAAAGCATATAACCATAAATATAAGGGCGAACATCCTACCAACCTCGTTAGATGCTCCTAAAATATCTCCAGTTGCATATTTGAAACTTTTCCTGGTGATTGAAACCATTATAAATCCTGCCATTATTCCTCCCAGTATCCCTACCAAACCTATGTGTTTAAGGGCTAGGAATCCTAATAAGAGGCTGAAAGCTATAGAAACAGTTAAAAGTTTCCAGTTCATATTTTTAATGAAGTATTGGCCTGTACCATTATTCAATGGTTTTGTAAATGTTGCGCAACTCACTAAACAAAGTTTAGCAGATATTTCAGACACAAAAATGGTGGGAAGAATGTAAATTATAGGGGTGCTGGCTATGGATGTGAAGGTTATAAGTGCTACTGTTAGGAGAGTGGCCAGACCTCCGGTTCCTATTCTTTTATCACGCATAATCTCTATCCTTCTTGTAGGATCTCCATGGGCCATGAGACCATCACCACAATCCACCAGGCCATCCAGGTGGTGGAAGCCAGTGAAGGAAATGGCCAAACTGTAAATCAGTGCTGCAGATACCAGTGAGGATAGATGTACTGGATCAACTAGGAACCAGCCAAAGAAGCCCACAATTATTCCAATGCCTGCCCCGATTAATGGCCAAAGGAAGGTGAACCTGGCCATTTCCTGAATGGTGCTATGAATATTAAGGGGTAGTATAGTGGAGAATGAGATCAGTCCCAGAAAACCCTGCCAACTAAATGGGGGTAATTCAATATTTTCATCTATAGTATCCATGATGATTTTTTCTTCAGGATCAGTTCCAGACATGGTTACTCCTCAAAGATCTTGGACATGCAACCAGCCACCAGTCCAGCGAAAACATCATCCAACATAGGTCCAAGGGTGCCAATGATCCCAGGTTTTGCTTCATCGTACCTTTTAAAGTTAAATATGGCTTTGGTACCCGCGATCTGATTGGCAATAGCCATTCCCAACACTTCATCACAGTAAAGATAGGCAGGATCATCATCCACATCCACTCCTTCAATACGATGGTTTTGAAGGTCTTCTTCAACTCGAATACCTGCTACAATTAACACAACTACATTAATATCTTCTAAAGCTTTTTTCATCTGGGTTTCAAGGGATAATTCCAATTTTTTAGTTTTTTCCACTCCTGCCAGGAGCTCCAGACCAGCATCTACCAGTTGTGGAACTTCAACTCCTACTTCTGACATGAACTCGTAAATAGAGCGAGATAAATCTTCATCTTTCATTAAAACACCTGTTAACTATATTTTGTGAGGACAGTACGGTTAAATATTTTATTCAAGATAATGGAGATAAAATTTCTTATATCATAGTTGTTAGCTCTTTTAAGCTGATTTTTAATACTATGACAATTCTAGTTAGTAAATAGATTAGTGGATAAATTATTTAGATATATGGTAACATAAATATCACCAAGATTATCTAAACTAAGATTGACAAAAAAATGAATATCAAGGGTTAAATCTGATATTCTGATTGTTGTAGATAGGATCAAAAAAATAGAGGATTAAAAAATGGGGGTGTTATCCTGAAAGTTCATCTTAGAGTTTTTGTAGAGGTAGAAAACCTGGGAAAAGCTATGAATGCTCTTGTTGATGCAGGCATTACTGGATTTTATGTTCTGGAGTATAAAGGTATGTCTCCCCAGGACTGGAAAGGGTTTGCTATTAAAGAAGATCCCAAATCAGCTATCAGTCTCATCCGAGACTATGCCACCGATGCCATGCTGATCTGTAGTGTTGTAGAAGAAGAAAGAACGGATGAAATTGTGGAATCAGTAATGAAAGCCCTGGAAGGTGAAAAATATACTATTTTAGAGGTTCCTATTCGCCGTATTATAGTTAACTATAAATCTGAGGTGCAGGAACGAGCTGAAACTTGGTTAATGGAAAAGAAAGTTCCATGTTTTTACTGTGGTGAAAATGCTGTTCAGAGAATAAGAATAGATATGAACAAAGCTAAAATATGGTGTACTAATTGTGGTGCAGCCCGTTACTACCTTATCAAGGGTGTGGAAAAGGAGGAAAACTGATGGCTATTGAAAAATGGAAACTTGAAAAGGGTGCTCAATGTTATAATTGTGGAGATGCCACTATCCATGATATAGTGGTAGATGAGTACAGTATCAAGATACGCTGTCGGGAATGTGGATTCAGCCGCTTTTACACCTTCCACATGGTAGATTTACCAGCTAAATCTGAAAATACTAAAAAATAAAGAAATAGAATAGGTATTATACAATATACCTATTTATCTAATTTTAACCTTGAAACTCTCAGTTTTTTCCTGTTTTGGAATTTCAACTTTGAGCACGCCGTTTTTAAATTCAGCTTCAGCTTCCTGGGGAATAACTTTCTTAGGAAGTCTAACAGTTCTTTTTACAACCCCTGATTTTCGATCATGGAGAGTAAGATGACTGCCACGGTTAATTTCCTCTTCAATGTCAAAATTGGCCTTTATTCGCACCCTGGTTTCTGTGACATCCAAATCGATATTTTTCTTTTCAATACCCGGCAGATCCAGATGGACGATCACACTTTCATCTGTTTCAAGAATATCTTTCCCAGGAACAAATGTGTAATCAATGACAGATTTTCCAATATCTTTACTGATACCATCAATAGCTCTGGCGGTATCTTCCATCATCCTCTCAACAAATCCCTTCTTATCTAAAATAGTCCTTTTTCTTTTCATTTATTTCACCTCATAGTTGTGAGTCAACCTCTTATCGAGTCAATTAATACTTATTATACCAATTATATAAAATTTCCCGGAAAAAGGAAAAAATGATACATGAAGATTATAAAATAAGATAATAGATCAATTTAGGGTATAGATCAATTTTAGAATAATATTGATTTAGAATGGATAACCCTCAGATTTTAGAAGGATAATCATCAGTTTTAGAATGAATGGTTCAAGAAATGGTCATTTATAAGAATGAAATGTCGATATGGAGGATTTTAAGTTATGGTTGCAATCATAGACCCCCAACAGTCAGGAATATCTGGAAATATGGTAATTGGGGCGTTAGTTAATTTAGGGGCAAATCCTGAGATAGTTAAAGATGTTATGGAAGTTTATGGTTCTCATTTTGGTGAGGTGGATGTTAAAATACGGGATATCAACAAAACAGGAATTTCTGCTAGTTTTGCTGATGTCCGGTGTTCTGACCATCAGACCATAGCTTACACCAGCATATTAGAGATTTTAGATGAAATACAGCACGAAAATGTAACACCAACCATCTTAGACTTTGTTAAAAAGGTTTTCAAGACACTGGCAATGGCAGAATCACATGTTCATGGAGTTTCAATTGATAAAATCCATTTTCATGAGGTGGGAGCTGCAGATGCTGTGGCAGATATTATGGGTGCATCCTATGCCTTTCATGAACTGGGACTTCATAATATGAAGGTTTATGGATTACCTCCTGCACTTGGAGGGGGTAGAATTAAGAGTAAACATGGAAATCTCAGTGTTCCAGCACCTGCAACCCTGGAGATACTTAAAAATGTTCCTGTAAGTGGTGGTCCCGTAGATTATGAGTTAACCACTCCCACTGGAGCGGCTTTACTGGTGAATATGGTGGATGAATTCTGTGAATTTTATCCATTGATAACCAATCAGAAGATTGCTTACGGGGCAGGGAAACTGGATCTAGAATTTCCGAACATACTGAGAATTATTTGTGGTAATTCTCCAATTCCCACAGACAAAATCTCCATCCTGGAAACGAACGTGGACGATGTTACTGGAGAAGTTTTAGGCCACACTGTGGATAAGTTAATGGAGGAAGGTGCCCTGGATGTTACTATAATCCCAACTATAGCCAAGAAAAACAGGCCAGGCCACCTTTTGAGAGTTATAAGTAAATCGCACATGAATGACAAACTGTTAGAGACTATAATTCGGGAAACAGGAACCCTTGGGGTTAGAACTTTACCATATGTCCATAGACACATTGTCAGTCGAGAGATAATTCCAGTAGATGTTGATTTTGAGGGAAAAATAAGGCCAGTGCGGTTTAAGGTCGCCAAGATAGGTGAGGAAATAGTCAATGTTACAGTTGAATATGAAGATGCAAAAAAGATAGCAGAGGAAATGGGAATTCCTTTAAAGGATATTATAAGAATTATAAACCAAAAGGTAAATTTGGAAGAGGATTGATTACCATAACTGATTGAGAGCTAAAATAGATAGGCCCATATTTATAATACCTATAAATTAGGATCATAAAGATCTATAATTATTCTAGTGTGTTGAAAATGAACAATTCAAAGAGAAAAAAAGCAATATCCGTCCTTTCAGGAGGCCTGGACTCAACAGTGGCCACTTCTCTCCTGGCAAAAGATTATGATGTGCACGTCATAACCTTTGATTATGGTCAGAGAAGTGCCAATATGGAAATAAAATCTTCAAAAACAATATGTGAAAAGTTGGGCATGGAACACACAGTTATTGAACTTCCCTGGCTAGCTCAACTAGGTAGTTCTGCCCTGACAAGTACACAGGAAGTTCCCAAGCTGGAGGTGAACCAGCTGGATGATAAAGACACCTGTGATGAAACTGCCCGGAAAGTATGGGTTCCAGGTAGAAATGTAGTATTCACAGCCATCGCACTATCATTTGCCGAGGCAGAAGGAGCAGAGAAAATCATAGTTGGATGGGATCTGGAAGAAGCCGTAACATTTCCCGATAATTCTAAAGAATTTTTAGATGCTTTCAACCATGTTCTGGAAATTGGTTCACTGGATGAAGTACAGATAGAAGCTCCTCTTATCCAGATGAACAAAGAAGACATTGTAAAACTCGGTGATGAGATCGGGGCACCAATGGAACTTAGTTACTCATGTTACATGGGTGGAGAAGAACATTGTAGTTGGTGTGAATCATGCCTGCGACGTAAGAGAGCTTTTGAATCTGCAGGAATTAAAGATAAAACTAAATATCAATATAAATAAATTATTTATAAATTTAGGAGATACTATGGCTGAGACTAAGAAAGAAAAATTGGACGATGTTTTATCATCATTACTACAGGTAGGTCAAATAAAAGCATGCGCCATTGTTTCCAAAGAAGGGCTTTTAATCAACTCCAGAACCCCTCCTGATGTTGATGCCCGTATATTTTCAGCACTCTGCTCCACTATAATGGGAGCTGCTGAAGCTGCTTCCAACCAGATGAAAACAGGTTCAGTTAGTGAAATTTCCCTTAAAACAGAACAAGGAACCATAGTATTGATACCTGCAGGTCCGAAGGCAATTCTCACGGCTTTAACCGAGACCGAAGCTCAAATTGGCCTTATACTTTTCGAGATGGAATCCCATGCAAAACAGGTTGAGAATGTATTGCATGAGATGTAGAATCTCCTAACCAAAATTTATTAAATAAGATATAGAATTTTTTAAGCCAAATTTATTAAATAATTTCTTAAATAATCAATTAAACTTTCCTAAATAATCAAATTAAACAGCAACTTAACTAGCAATTTATTAAATAATCAGTATCTATTTATTTTTTTTAAAAAAATAGTTAGGATGATGGTTTATTTGATAACCATCAAAGTATCATCTGCACCTACTGTGTCTCCTTCTTCCACGAAGATCTCCTGAACTGTACCTGCTTCAGGGGCATGAATATCGTTTTCCATCTTCATGGCTTCTAAAACAGCAACCACATCCCCTTCTTTAACATTATCACCTTTGTTGACTTTAAGTTTAAGAATCATTCCCTGCATGGTGGTGGTTACTCCACCTTCCACAGGACCGGTGGGTTTATTCCCTTCCACAGCTTCAATCTCCAGATATCCCGTAGGTACCACTTTAACCTGGAAATTCTCCCCATCCACTTCCACCTGGTACTCGGTAGGTATGGAAGCAGGTTCTTCAACAGATACACCAGTTTTAGGTGGTGTTAAAGGTTCTTCCTCTGCCTCTCCTTTCAAGAATTTTGGTGCCACAGCAGGATAAAGGGCGAAGGTTAAAACATCTTCATCTTTCTTAATAATACCCATTTCTTCTCCTTCTTTTCGGAATTTATCCAGTTCATCTTCCAGAAGGTCTGCTGGGCGGCAGCTAATTGGTTTTTCATCGCCAATAATTTTATGGGCAATCTCCTGGTTAATAGGGGCTGGTGGCCTTCCATAGAACCCTTTAATATATTCTTTAATTTCTTTAGATGGGTTTTTGTACCTTTCTCCTCCCAGGACATTCATCACTGCCTGAATACCTACAATCTGGCTGGTGGGAGTTACCAGTGGTGGGTAACCTAAATCTTTCCTTACCTTAGGTACCTCTGCCAACACATCCTCATAACGATCCAGGGCGTTTTGCTCCTTCAACTGGGAAACAAAGTTGGAAAGCATTCCTCCGGGTATCTGGTAGAGAAGCACATTGGTATCTACTCTTTCGGTAATGGGGTCCAGGATACCACTGTACTTTTCACGGATCTCCTCGAAATACTTTTTAATCTGAGTTAAAAGTTTCAAATCAAGTTCAGTATCAAATGGGGTTTCTTTAAGGGCTGCCACCACACTTTCAGTTGGAGGTTGAGAAGCACCCCAGGCCAATGGTGAAATAGCAGTATCCAAAAGGTCAACCCCTGCCTGACAGGCAGCGTAATAACTCATAGGGGTCATACCACTTGTACAGTGACAATGCAAGTTGATCAGAAGGTCAGTTTCCTCTTTAAGAACTTTAACTAATTCGTAAGTGTCATGGGGGGAGATGAGTCCTGCCATGTCTTTTATAGCTAATGAATCACAGTCTAATGCTTCCAATTCCTTGGCAAATTCCACATATTTTTCTATAGTGTGGTAAGGGCTGGTGGTGTAGCTGATGGTGGCCTGTACATGGGCACCCTGCTCTTTAGCTACCTTTATAGATAATTCCATATTACGGATGTCATTTAATGCATCAAATATTCGGAAAACGTCCACTCCATTAGTGTAAGCTTTTTCCACAAATTCACGCACCACATCATCGGGGTAATGTTTGTAACCCACCAGATTCTGCCCCCGGAGAAGCATCTGTAGTGGAGTCTTCTTAACCAACTCTTTCAAGCTGCGTAGTCTTTCCCAAGGATCCTCATTTAAATAACGGATACAGGTATCAAAGGTAGCCCCTCCCCAACATTCCAGAGAAAAAAAGCCAACTTTATCCATTTCTTCAGCAATAGGTAGCATATCCCGTGTTCTCATCCGCGTAGCCAAGAGTGACTGATGCGCATCTCTAAAAGCGGTTTCAATTAACCTTATCTTCGTCATAATGACCCTCAAAGTGTAAATAAATATTCATAAACTTAAAATTTTAATATCCTTATATACTTAGGGTAAACTTACTTATATCCTTACCTTAAAAGTGGCAGAACCAGCAGGGAACCTATACAAAATCTATAAGTATGGTTCAGTTGCACGCAGATTAATATGAAATTTTTTTCTTAATATTATACATTAAATAATAGATAATTTGTATTACTATTCAAACTAACTTTAAAAAACAGAATGTATGGGTCAAAATTCATATTAAAAGGAGATTTAGGGTGAATTGGCATGAAAGTTACTTGCTATTTCTGTAAGGAAATAAATACCAGCCAAAACAAACTTTTTCCAAAAAGCAATGATTTAAGTAAAAAAAGTGTAGATGGGAATTTAAAAAGAATTTACCTTTCTCTCGCACCGGCAATAAACTCTTCCACCATCTCCATGGCCTCGTCATCAGTGAACTGCTCTGGGGGGTGTTTCATGGTGTAGGCACTGATGGATGTTAACTGTCCTCCAATACCTCTTTCCAGGGCTAGTTTACAGCATCTGATAGCATCTATCACACATCCTGCGGAGTTGGGTGAGTCTTCCACACTGAGGCGGAGTTCGATGTTCATGGGAACATCCCCAAAGGTTTTACCCTCCATTCTGAGGAAGCAGAGTTTGTTATC
>JAHKLQ010000060.1:2500-15933 GCA_020854975.1 Methanobacterium sp. | reverse complement strand
TGCAAGCTGTTCTAAATCACGCACTTCGAAACATTCTGCCCCAGCATCTTCATAATAAGAAACACAACTATCTGCAACATTCCATTTTGATCGGGGTTCAGGATTTAAAATTAGAACTTTTTTGGAATTTCGTGACATTTCTTTAATGAGATCCGCACTTAAAGGTTTACGTCCATATTTTGTTAAAAATTCAGTTTTCATGGATTGATTCTTGTATTTTGGTCCAGCCCAGTCCCGACAGTCACTTAAAATCATAACATATGACTTGTTGTTTAAGCTGGCCTGGTTGAGGAATCCTTCAAAGGCAGTGAACATATTGGATTTACCGTGGATCATCTGGTTTTGCTTCCGGATCTCTAGAACCTTAAGAAAAGCATCAATCACTTCATCTTCCTGAAGGGCAGAGGATATTTCAGCAGTTTTATTGTCAAATTCAAAAGTTCGTAAATTGCTAAAGGAGTGCTGGGCAGCATATACCATACAGAAGAACCAGAGACTGATCCAGTCACAGGAAACGCTAACATCATTTAAAAAACAATGGTTATGCTTTTTAACAGGGGGTTTACTTCTTACCATCTCCAACAAAGTCCCACCATGTTTCATATTTTTCCGGATGGTCCTCCGAATATCGGGTTTTTGCTTTTTAGATTCTTTAAGGCGCCTTGCTCTTTTGGTGGCTATTTTTTTACCAAGTTTCTGGCATAAATCTATCAGTTCTGGTTGTAATGAATTCAAATCAGCCAGGTCACTTTTAACAGACTTAAAATCCACATTATCTTCCGAGTCGCCGTTACTACTTCCTCCCAAAGTATTTTCAATGTAATCAAGTTTTACTTCATCAACAAGACTGTTCTTGATATGTTCCATGGTTTCTGCAAAGGGAATGTACTTAGTTTTGGAGTGGAAAGACTGATCATGGGTGCTAGTTACATTGTGTCTATGTTTTAGTGTTTTATTTTTAGGATCAGAATGAACTTGGGGAATTTCTCCTTTCCCTTCAAAGAATGATCCATATATTTCATTGAATTTCTTTCTTTTGCGTTGATCTTTAAGATAAATAGCTGCAAGTGCTTCTTTTAAATTTCCACCTCCCTTTTCGATTAAAGGAAGTGCTTCATAGGCATTTTGGGTGCATCGCAGGCTGGCAGGGATTCCGTTCTCCCGTAAAGTCCTGGAAAATCTGATAAGATCATCTTTCATGGTTCCACTACATCTTCACTTATGGAATGATTTTAAGACTTTTTCCCGGTCTTCTTCGTTCTTTATAACTACGTTGATGGTTTTTTTAACTGAATCTTCGTTGAGATCATTTTTATTGAACATGGTCATGCTTTTAATCCAATCCACAGTGGCCCGGATGGATGGTACTTTAGAGAGATTCATCCTCCGGATCTTCTGCATAGCCTTAACCACATCTTCCACTAGATGGGGAGAAGCTTCAGGTAAATGGGTTTTAACGATCTCAACCTCCCTTTCCAAAGATGGATAATCAATATAAAGGTAGAGGCAGCGATCTTTGGTTTCATCTAAGAGTTGCCTCTGGCTGTTGGAAGTCAGGATCACCATAAGATCATTTTTTAGATCAAAAGTTCCCAGATCATTCACTGTAATCTGCTTCTCCCCCAGGGCTTCCAGGAGGAAACTTTCCACTTCTTCATCTGCCTTATCAATCTCATCAATAAGAATAACTGAAGGGTTATCATTCATGAATGCAGAAAGAAGGGGTCTTTTAATGAAAAAATCCTCCCTAAAAACATCATCGTCTGGTTTAGTTATAGTATCGCTTATTTTTGACATTTCAAGGTGTAATAGTTGTTTCTGGTAATTCCATTCCCCAACGATCTGTTCAAAGGTAATCCCTTCATAACACTGCACCCTGAAAAAATCCCTCATAAAAGCCCGGGCCACAGCCTTGGAAAGTTCTGTTTTACCAGTTCCTGGAGGACCTTCAATTAATATGGGTTTTTTCAGTGAAAGGGCAAGAAAAACCACGTTAACTATGGTTTCATCTGGAATGTAATTGTTCTTTCCTAGAATTTTTCCCACATAATCTGTATCTAAAATTGTCTCACTCATAAAATCACCGTTCATTCTAATTACACATAATTTGCCCTAATCTATCAGTAATATGGCCATAGGAGTTATTGGAGATGGATTATCAGAACTATGAAATTTTAATTCTATCCCTGCATTTTCTGCTGTTTTTAAAAGATTAATGCCCATGGCTTCAGCTGAAAAACGTGCCACTAATGAATTCTGACAGCCATTATCTATGTTACAATTTTCACAGAGCAGGCACCGACCAGCAAAAAATGCCATAGAAAATGTGTATCCTTTGTTAAACGCGGTTTTTTCAAGTTCCAACAATAAATTTAGCATTTTTTTGTAAGTAGCGGATATATCTGGCCATACCGATGATAATGTATTGTATATATCCTGATTTTCTATTCTAACTTTATTTTTCTTTTTCAAGAGATATTTTGAGGTTTCCTTTGAAGTTTCTTCTGATATTTCTGGAGTTTTGAACTTAACAACCATGGCGGTACTGTAATCATTGAGGATATTCCTGAATTCTGCTATACTTGGAGTGTAAGGTGGACACTTCAGATTCTTACCATAGAAGGGGCAGACCATACACTTCAGGCGCACCCTATCTTCAACTACAATCTGATCTGTAGAAATGATCTTGGTGCTGGCAGCACCCAGATCTAAACCTGTTTTTTCTAAAAACTTGCAATCATCAACTTTTATCATATTTATCCCACGTCTATATTAGATAAGTTCTTTATTCTATCAAGGAATGATCTATATCTCATTATGATGGGGTTAAGTAACGTTTATTCTATTCAAAGATGAATCTCCCTAATTTTCTAAGCATAAACTTGAAATCAGTAAGTGTTGAATAAGATACTGTCATTAATCTTCCTTCCAGTTAAATACAGCAACTCCTATGCCAAACAGCACAATTCCAAGCACCCCCACGATAGCCAGGTTGGTAACAGCATCCCCATAATTTCCTGTGATCATAGAGCTTCTGAGTCCATTGCTTAAATAAGTCAGTGGTGAAATGTTTGCTATGTACTGAAGGAACCATGGCATGTTTTCTACGGGTATGAAAGTTCCGGATATGAACATTAATGGGAATGTTATGGCCATAACAGCTGTAACAGCTGATTCTGAATCCTTGGCATAGTTTGCAAAGATTATTCCTAATCCCGCGAACATTGCTGTTCCTGCAATTACCAATAGCACTGTTATTAGATTGATGTTAGGATGAGTACCGAAAGCCAGCCACGACAATACTAATGGCAGTACCAAAGAAAGGACAACAATTGTAGTCCAAACAATAATTTTAGCTCCAATCCATTGCATACTTGTAAATGGTGTTGTTGATAGTTTCCTGAATAATCCAATGTCTCTAAGGTGGGTTATACCTCCTACTGCCATGTTTATAGCTGACATGATACAAATAGCAAGTATTCCTGGGAGTAAGAAGTCAAAGTAATTCATGCCTTTGGTGGCGGCGTTTTCAGAGTCTACTGTGATGAGTTGTTGTGTATTGGACATTTTCATATTAAAACTATCTGTAACTTGATGTACAATAGAAACAACAGCCATAGAAGAGGATTTTGATTTATCATAATAAATTTGAATCCCAGAACTAGATGAAGAATTAGTATGTTGAGCTGTTAAAACATTCTGTCCAAATTCAGAGGGTATGATTAGATAAGCAGATATTTTACCATCTTTAAGCATCTGCGATAAATCCATATCAGAACCACTCTTCAAATTCACAGCACCTGTTGAATTCAATGATTGGATAAACGAATTGGACATTTGAGACCCATCATTATCCTGGTAATAAAGGTTGATGGAATCTGACTGGCTTCCAAAAATATATCCAAAAAGCAGGAAAAGCACAATGGGAAAAAATAAAGTCCAAAATACTATTCTTTTGTTCCTGAAGAATGATTTAAGAGTATACTTTATATCACTAGTAAATCCTGACATTTATTTACCTCCTTTAGTGAGTTTTTCTCCGGTTAAATTAAGAAAAACATCTTCCAAGGTTGATTTTCTTACATAAATCTCTTCACAGGTGAAATCGCCAGTATTAATAATGGAAGCAGCTACAGATATGCTGGCAACAGCATCATCTTCAGATAATTTAGCCAACACATCATTACCTTCAACAGTACCATCTGGAATAGCATTGATAAGCTCATTTCTAGCTTCAGGGTCGCAGCCCCTGATAATGAGTGTATTTCCCCCACCATAACGGTTTATAAGGTCATCTGGGGTTCCTTCAGCAATAATTTGGCCTTTGTGTAAGACACAGACTCTGTCTGCCAGATAATATGCTTCATCCATATAGTGCGTTGTTAAAAAGACAGTTTTACCCTTATTTTTCAATTCCTTAACTGCATCCCAAACATCCCTTCGAGCCTTAGGATCCAAACCAGTAGTAGGTTCATCCAGGAAAACCATTTCTGGATCGTTAACCAGGGATATAGCAACGCCAACACGTTGTTTCAGACCGCCCGAAAGATCTTTAAATAGAGTATTCCTCTTATCCTCCAGATCTAATGTTTCAATGATTTCATCCACGTTCAAATGTTTAGGATACATTTTTGCAAAATAATCAATATTTTCATAAACATTAAGCCATTCAAAAGCACTGAAATCCTGTGGAAGCACCCCAATCCTCTGTTTTATTTTAAAATCATCCTTTTTTATATTGTATCCCAGAACATTCACTGAACCAGATGTTGCGGTTCTAAGACATTCCAATATTTCTACAGTTGTAGTTTTTCCAGCGCCATTAGGACCTAAAAATGCAAATATTTCACCTTTTTTAATACTAAAAGATATATTATCTACAGTGGTTAAATTTCCATATTTTTTTACAAGAGAATTAACCTCTATCACTTTTTCTGTCATTTTTTAACCTTTTTGTAAATTTTCTTTTTATCAAACAGTTAGTTTTGAAGTGCACTGACAATTGCATTAACGAAATATAGCGGGTTATGAACTGCCATGTTTTCATTCATCTCCTTGAAACAGTTTATCTTATAATCTTCGCTTGATACATTTGTAATATCCGAAAATCCTCGTTTTAAGAGAAATTCTTCAATTTTTCCCTCTTCAATGCCAAATTTGAATGATTCTCCTACTTGTTCAAAATATTTTTGCAAAATTCTCCCTTCTTCACAGGTTCCATTGACTACAGATTCCTCATGATAATCAAAGAGTACAATACTTCCTTTACCTGAATTTTCCACGATGAATGAAAGAATTCCATCAACGGTTTCGGGTGTAAGGTAACAAATTAAGCCTTCCATTAAAAAAAGAGTTTTTTTGGAACGGTTATATCCTGCACTAAATAGACTCTGGTTAAGTGTTTGGGTTTCAAGATCGGCAGGTACATATGTAACATGTTCCGGTGTAAAACCAAAGATTTCTTTGATTTTTTCAATTTTAAAATGCTGAGTGTGGGGATGATCTACTTCAAAAACTTTCACATTTTCTTTAAGACCTTCAATTCTGTAAGCCCGGGTATCATATCCTGCTCCCAGTATAACCAGTTGTTCTAATCCTTCTTTGAGGGATTTTTTGAGAAAATCATCAAAGTATCTCACTCTAAGTCTAATTAAAGTACCCATTGCCTGTGCAAGAGGGCCAACCTGTTGACTAAATGCTTTTAACTTGACGGGATCTTTTACTATTTCCAAGGTTGCCAGGCTAAGGAAGTGGATGGCATAGGGATCATCACATATACGTTCAGTTTCAGGTTTTAATGATTCCGCTGCTCTGTGTGATGCTGTTAATTCAGCGGTTGGGTTTGGTTCTTTTAAATTTTCCTTTAATCCCTCTTTTACCTTATTTTTCCCCATATGATCTCCTCCTTTATAACAGGATGTTATTTTGTAACAAATTGTTATTTTGTAACATGCCGTTATTTTGTAACATAGTGTTATTATAATATATAAATTTTTGGGTGGATAATGTAAATTTCCTCACAATAAATCTTTAAAGTCTATTTAAATGAGAATAAAGGGGGGAATAAAATAAACAAGAAAAAATCAATGAAAAAAAGAAAAAAGAATAATATATGGGCTTATTTTAATATTCAACCATGGCATGAACAAATGAGTAAAGACTGCAAACCTCTCTGTTTTCATTTTTGCCATAAAAATAAGCTTTTTTATAATCTTCACTGGTCACATTTTGAATATGGGAGAAACCTCGCTCTTTTAAGAATTCCTCTATGGTTCCATCTGTAATTCCAAATTTAAATGGCTCTCCAGATTGTTTAACACGCTCATGTATGAGATTACCAACTTCCAGCTCGCAGGTACCATCAACCATTGATTGAGGGAAATAATCAAAAATTATCCTACTGCCAGGGCCGGAATTCTGCACAATGGAGGACAGTAAATTCTCTACACCCTCCGGTGGAATATAATAAATGAGTCCTTCCATAATGAAAAGAGTTCTTTCGGATGGGTTGTATCCCTGTTCCAATAAACTTTTAAAAAGTTCTTCACTCCCGACATCAGCATTTATAAATACCACATGACCAGGGAGTGAACCGAAGATTTCTTTAATCTTTTCAATTTTCACTTTCTGGATGATGGGATAATCAACTTCAAATACCTTCACCTTTTCTTTCAACCCTTCGATACGATAAGCCCGGGTATCATACCCAGCACCAAGAATAACCAGCTGTTTGATCCCTTCAGCCATAGAATCCTGAAGATAATCATCAAAATATCTGACCCTTGCTACAATTGAATTTTGTGTACCTGGGAATAGACGATACATCTCTTTCAGTCTTGCTTTAGCCTCAGGATAGTTACATGCAGTTGCTTCAAAAAATTTCAACAACTCCGGACCAATAAAATATATGGCATACGGATCATAACAGATTCGTTCTTCTTCAGCCTTTGCTGATTCAATAACTCTGTGAAAAGCTATTTCCTCAGCCGTACCGCTAGTGTTTTTCCTTTTTATCTGCATTTCACTTATTTTCATTATATCCCCTCTTCTTTTAGTTAAAAAACCTTATTTTTCCTCATCACCACCTTCAGCACCAGAAAGATCTAATCCATGTCTGGTTTCAATGGAGGGGGTGATGAAACGCAGGTAATGTTTCCAAATCTCATCTTTACCTGTCCCTGTTGTCTCTAGAGTTACTTTCCAAACAGGATCCATGTTCATGATACTGTTGCCTATGATGCTGAGGAAAATTGCCATTTCTGTGGGGTTTAAATCTCTTCTCACAGTTCCATCCATCATACATTCTTCAAGTATTTTAGCTGATATTTGGATGTTGTTCAGGGCCAATTCCGTGAAATCCTTTGCATATTCATTATCTATTAAGGGAGATGGGTTTGAGGCAGCATAACAAAGCATATGAAAATATTCAGGATATTCTTGGGTGAATTGGAAATATCCCTCAATTAGTGTGTGTAATTTATCTAATCCACTTTCATCAAGTTTTAAAGATTTTAAATGGATTGAATTTAATATTCGCATCCCACGCAAAGCTACAGCATAAAATAAAGATTCTTTACTCTTAAAATAGAGGTACAATGTTCCTTTGCCCAGCCCTATTTCCTGGGCTATTTCATCCATGGAAACACTATCGTAGTCTGTATCAAAGAATAATTTTTTAGCAGCATCAATGATGTTTTCGCGCCGCTGTTCCTTTTCTTTTTCCTTCCACTTGGCTATTGACATTGTATTTCACCTTTTTACCCCATTCAGAATCATGGAACTAATTGATAAATAATAATGACTTATAGTTTTTTATATGACTAAGAGTCATAATAGATATATAAATCTTTCTATTTTTTTTAGATGGATTCAAACCTAAATAAGCATTTATAACCCTATAATACTGAATAGAAATAAATTAAACAATGGATTTTTTTAGATAGCAATTCTAATTAATTTTAGGAAAAACTATTGTTTCAAGTTACATTAAAAATCAAACAGGTTATTTAGAATAAAAATTTCTTTTTTATTCTTTATTTTTAAGCAGTTCATTAACAAAATGGGCAAAATCCTGAGGAAAATATTGTTGTGCTTTGGTAAAATTCCTGTCTTTAAGTTCCTTGGTTAAAATTGGAGATGGATTTATCATAGAGTCTATGGTAGACATGACTAGAAATGTTGCATAAAAAGTATTCATATTGGACGAAATTCTTCCCATCTTTATTCCACTTTTAATAGCCAAGTGCAGCATATCAAATATCTCTTTCTGTAAACGGATTATTTCCCTTACATCATCCCAAGCAGGACGTCTTAAACCGGATAATGGATTAAATCCAAATCTCCCTGATTGGAAATAATAATAAACCTGAAAATACTGGGGATATAAAATAAAAAAGTTATTATAACTTTTTCCTATAGCATTGATTTTTTGAGTATCACTAGCAGCATTTGCACTGGTTTTAACCATACTGTTCAATATTCGAACACCGCGTAAGATGACAGCAAAACACAATGTTTCCTTATTTTCAAAATATAAGTAAATAGTGGCTCTGTTCAACTCGACTTCCTTGGCAATGTCATTAATTGAGACATTATCATAGCCTCTGGAAAAGAATAGACTCTCAGCGGCATCTATAATAGATTGTCTTCTTTGTTCTCTTTCTCGTTTTCTCCGGGTTGCCGTTGACATTACACCCACCTATAGAACATTATCATCAGTTTCATTTATAACAATCTCACTGATGATAGTTTGTTTTTGGAGGTTAATAATTTTAATATAGGAACACTATTAGTTATGGAATATAAAGGAAGGTAAGACATTTTCATAAGTGTTGAACTTTATTCATAACCATATGTCTCCACAGATCCATGGAGTCTTCAATGAACTGTTCATGACTGATACCTTGACTTTCCAGAACTTTTAAAACAGTGGGTCCTAAGTCTACAATTCTTTCAGCAGTTACTGCAACGAAAACAGCCACTTCTATGGGTTTGACATCTTTTCTTATAGTTTCATCTTGAATACCTTGTTTTATTGCATCACAAATAGTAATCATGATATTCCTGGTGAGTTCTTCAATTTTTGTGGCATTTTCACTGGTGCTGTTTTCAAATCTTTTTGATTTAGCATAGAGATAGGCATCATGGTAATCTGGATACTCATTATAAAACTCAAAATAAGCTCTTCCAGCTTCTTCAAGTTTTTCTATTCCATTTTCTCCGGTTTCGATCCTATTTTTAAACAATTTGCTAAAAATCTGAGTTCCACGTAGGACTATGGCAAAATAAATAGATTCTTTATTTTTAAAATAGAGATAAAGGGTGGCTTTGTTAAGTCCCACCTCCTGGGCGATATGGTTCATGGAGACATCGTCATAACCCCGAGAGAAAAATAACTCCTCAGCCACATCCAGGATGTAGTTACGCCTTTCTTCCTTTTCACGAATCCTAATTTCTTTGATTGACACTTGACCACTCTTTTTCATGTAGACGCAATTGATGGATAAAATGGCAATGATTCATTTGCGTTATTTATCACTGAGTTGCGTATTACAATGCTGCTTTGAATACTGTAAAACCTCTGATTATAATAAAAGTTAAGTGGGGTTTTCTAAAATAGTTTACCCAACTTAAGCATTGCTTTGGGAGACACTTTAACCAGCATTTTCACCAGATCAGTGGGGCTTATCCGATCAAAATCACTGTTCTGGAATGCATCGGCTATGGAATCCAGTTCCTCATCAGAAAGACTCAGTAGATATTCTTTGGCCTTGAGATACTTTTTAAAGGAGTCACCTATCTCTTTTTGGCAGCGTTTCTGGTATTCTTTAAGATTCTTTTTAGAGTAATTCCCATTTGAAATGGCTTTTGCTGCTATTTCACCAGCTATAAGTCCTCCAGTCATTCCACTGATAATACCACCACCATCTAAAGGATTTACCATTCCTGCAGCATCTCCAGTGATAAGAACGTTGTCAGTGACTAAATCTTTGTAAAGTCCTCCCACGGGATCTCCACCAACATTCAACTCCACTGGTTGTGCCTTCTGGGTGGCAGGGCAAGTATCCACAAATTCTAAGAGGTGTTGGTAGGCAGTTTTATCAGTTCGTGGGGTGAGAACTCCCAGACCCACATTGGCCACATCATCCCCTTTGGGGAATATCCAGGCATAACCCCCTGGGGCTGCACTCCCAAACCGGAGTTCAATACAATTAGATTTTTTCATATCCACCCCAACCATCTCGAACTGAGCACAGGATTCCATGGTTCCTGGTTTTGCACCAGTTTTAAGACCTGCCCATCTACCTACTCTTGATTCAGGTCCATCAGCACCAATAACTATTTTGGCCTGTACCTGGAAAGGATGTTCCATGTGCTCCAGAGTTACAATCAGGTGATTATTTGTTCTTTCTATACCTGTGGCCAGGGTTTTTACCATAATCTGGGCACCAGCACGAGCTGCATCCATGGCTATATGTTTATCGAAAACTTTTCGCTCCAGAACGTAACCTACCTCAGAGAGTTTGACCTTTTCTTCATCCAGCAAAACATCGGTTCCATTAGGTGAAACCAGGCGAACACTATTGATTTCAGTAGTTATCCAACGAGGATCTGGTGTGATTCCCAGCCTTTTAAGTCCATCCTTGGATACTCCCTCAGCACATCTTTTAGGTGCACCGATCTCTGATTTTTTGTCAACCAGGAGTACTTTCGCACCACCCATTGCTGCGTGTTTGGCAGCCATGGAACCTGCAGGACCAGCTCCTATTACCAGGACGTCTGTTTCCAACATCAGATCACCTCTTTTTCCAGGGCCTGAACTGGACATACTTGGATACAAATTTTACAATCTTTACATTCTTTTTCATCAAATTTCAGGGTTAGTTCTCGTACTTCAATGAGATTCCGGGGACAAACACCGGCACATTCCCCACAGTACATGCACCATTCCTTTACTATCATAAAATCACCATTTGAACTAAAGTTTTTAGTGGCAAAAATAACCACTAGTTATGTTAATAACCAGTGGTTATTATAGTATATAAATGTTGTCATAAGGATGAAATGATTTTCAAATTTGGTTTAGGTACAATAGTTCCAGTTCAATAGTTTAAGTACAATTAAAGAATCAAACTGGTAACTACTCTAAAAATAGGAGTATAATAAAGAAATAATGTCTAAAATTTGGGAAATCTAAGAATAAAATCTAATTAACGTATTTTACTGAATATATCTTACTGTATTTCACGTAAGATACGTAAGAAAGGATTATGTAAGATGAGCAGGGTTTTTTAATAAAAAAAAGGTTTGTGGATTATTATTAATCCACATTTCAATTTCTAAAGCTAACTAACTTATTTAGCTGGGATGATTAAGTCCCTTTCTCCGCCAGGTATGAATTCTCGTAGTGCACCTTTAGCTATGGATTTCCTTGGCTTGGTGAAGTCAAAGGCTAAGTCTTTGTCAGCAAATGCAACTTTTATGAGAGGGTTCACACAGAATGCGTCTCCTCGAGCTGCGTGAGGTGCCTGAGCAATACCAGCGTATTCTGGCTGGTGACCCACGTTCATGGCGTAGTTAGGATAGTTAGGACCACGTAGTTCGTGGATCAGACCTTCGTCGCTCCTGATGGAGAGAGAGTTGGATGCTCCACACTGGTCCTGCAGGTCGTAACCGTAGAAACCAAGTCTGCTGTGAGCTTCTTTGTGCATGATCTGGCTTAAATACCATCCGTTGATTCCTGCGTTGGAGTTTCCGGTTGCAAAGGCAACGGAACAACCTGCTGCAGCAGAAACTACTGCAGTTCGCTGTGAACCTCCAAAGTGGTCTTCCAGGAGTGCTGGGTATTCGTACTGTTCCAGTCCGTACATGGTTACTTCAGCAGCTATGTCGTGAACTACTTCGGTACTTGCTTTGGTTCCGCAGATTCCGTATTTATCATCCACGTATTCCATACCATAGTAAACGAAGTCATCCAATATATCGTCGGTGTAAGCTGCGGTTGCGTATTGAGTGAAACCAACTCCACCAGACATGTATGAACCTAACCAGATCTGGTCGTATATAGTTGCTGCTGCTCCAATAACCTCGAGGGATATTTTTGCTGGGTCATCAGATACACGGGAGGTCTGTATGATATCGGCCATAACACCGAATGGGACACCTCCAGGTTCGTTTGGTCCCCTTGCTCTTCTTGATGGGAGAATACTTCCCATGGATATAACGTCAGCGTGTTTAGCTGCATATGAGAAATCAGCTATAGCTGCTTCCCCGGCACACAGTTTGTATGCTGCGATGAAACTCATACCGATCTGCATGGCAGACCATCGGGATACAGTTCCACCGTCACAGACTCGTACCACCAATGAAGGAACTCGGCTGATCTGGTATGTTTTGTTACCAATGTACTCTTTGAGCATTTTAGCCTGTTCTTCTGGGAATTCCTTGTTGATGTCGATTAAGAATCGGGAATCCAGTTCATCAGCCAGGCTGTCATCACCAGTGAATAGTTTGGCGTAACAGTCTCCCACGAGACCAGGGTGAACTTCTACCATGTGTTCCTGAACCACTGCACCACCAGGTAGTGCGTGGTTGATGGTTTCCATGTACTCGTTGATGGTTTCTGGGGTAACTTCCACACCTAAACGTTTCTTTAAAACAGAGTGAGCTGTGTCCATACCCACAATGATGGTTCTTTTAATGTCATCGTTGAGTTGCTGGATGGCTGCGTTGTTACAGAAGTGCAGGTCATCTCCTTCCACGTAGGTGTCGGTACCTGAAACTTTGTAGGCCATTAATTTACGCTGACCCAGTGGCACTCCTATGTCTGGGTTATAAAATGGGATGCCCCTTTCTTGTTCGATTTTTTTAGCGTATTCATCGAACTCTTTTTTTCGAGGGGACTGTTTCCAGCCTCCGAAGCAGTAAAAGTCAGTGTGATTTTGTTTGGGATCTTCATCAAATTTACTTTTTAAAGCTTTTAAAAATAGCTTTTTTTCGTTGTTCATTTGTCATCACCCAGTTTTGCTTTTAAATCGTTTTTGAAAACTCCTAACCCAAATCCACCGTCAGTTCTGGCTTTGTGAATTGTTAAAACAGCTTCAATAGCTTCTTTATCTTCTCTCATACCTACGTTGTCGCTGCGGTAGATGGTGGTGATTTCTTTTAGGTGTTCTTCGTCCAGTGGTTCTCCTACTTCTACAGGAGTATCCAGTGGTCGTCCTACCTGATCTTTAACATAAGATACCATGCCGGTTTCTTCATTGTAGACGTATCTCTGCAGAGCATCGAACATTAGTCCGTTTTCATCTAACCTTAAGGAGTGACCGTGTACAGTTGCTCCTCTTAAACCAGTTTTTGCAGGGTCGAAGAATTCAGTTTCTAATAATTCTTTTGAAATTTTTTCTAGATCCAGTTCTCGGATTTCAATAACC
>JAHKLQ010000074.1 GCA_020854975.1 Methanobacterium sp. | reverse complement strand
TACTGGGACAATGTTACATCCAGTTGGAAAGCACTTCCCAGCACGGTTGACACTGCAAACAACATGGTAACAGGCACCACTGATCATTTCAGTACCTTTGCCCTTATGGGAACCATTAAAGAGGAGCCTTCACCTGCACCTGAAAGCCAACTATCCCCTATGAATATTGTAATAACCCCCAAAAGTATTTTTAACACTTATCAAAGCTTAAAACCAGTATTTGGATATTTAACATCAGGTTTACTTAATTCAGCTTCATCAACATCCCCAGTATCCTCTAATGCAGCATCTGCACTTGAACAACAATCGACCAGTGCAGAAGAAACTAACAGTTCTAATATTGGTAACTGGGCATTGTACCTTCTAATTTTCATCGTGGTTGTGCTTATAATTATCTTTTTGAGCAGAAGGATTATCCGCAGCTGAATTAGACCAGAGCCGAGAAAATAAAAATTAATTAAAAAAGCAATAGTTATCTTTTACAGTTAATATTGCCCTTAAACTTCAGCAAATCTTCCTTTATATTCCTATCACCAATGCTTAACATCTCCGCAGCAAGTATAGCTGCATTACCCCCAGCATCTACACCCATGGTGGCCACAGGAACTCCAGGAGGCATATTCACCATAGATAAAAGGGCGTCAATTCCATTCATTTTTATAGTACAGGGAACTCCTATTACTGGTTTTTCTGTGTAAGCCACCACTGCCCCGGTTACATGGGCGGAAAGACCAGATATTGCAATAAATATTTTGGCCTCCATGTTTCTTTTAAGGAAATTCTCAAATTTATCTGGAGATCTGACGGGAGATATAACTGCAGAGTCATAAGTAATGTTCAACTTGTCCAGAAACATGGTGGTCTTTTTAGCAACTTTTATATCACTATAACTACCTGAAATCACTGCTACTTGGGGAGGATTAGGGGTTTCCATTTTTTCCGCAGGATGGGTTGAAATTTGCTGTTTATCCTCTTTTTCATTTTCATTATTGTTGTCTTTGCTATCTTCTGAATCAGGAATGATTCTGGAATAATATTCTCCCTTGATCTGAGGGAAAAGCTGTTTTTCATCTTCTGCAATTTTTGAGTAAAAATCATTTCTGAAAATGGATAATCTTTCCCGGATCTCATCATCATGAATCGCAATTATCTGAGCCGCCAATATTGCCGCGTTATCTCCCCTATCAATTCCTACTGTTGCTACAGGGGCTCCTAATGGCATCTGAACTGAAGCAAAAAGTGCATCCAATCCTGCCACTTTAACCTCTACTGGCACCCCAATCACAGGTTTATGAGTGATTCCGGCGATTATTCCGGGAAGATGCGCGGATAATCCGGCTATACCAATGAAAACCTCAACACCATTATTACTTGCGCTTTTAACTATTTTTTTTACTTTTTCATGGGTTCGATGTGCCGAGGCCACCCTCAGATCATAATATACACCCAGTTTTTCCAGGATTTGCGTGGCTTTTTCGGCAATTTTGAAATCTGAGGCACTGCCCAGTATGATCATAACCTTTGGTTCCATGATAAACCTCACTTTTTAGTAAATTATTAAATATAATTGGATTTAGGTGAAACCCCATTTTACACATAAAAGTTTATGCTTAAAACTGATAATATAGTTTTGTAAATTAGAACAACTTAAAGAATCATGAGAAGAATCAGAAGTATTATATAGCCTTACATAGATTAGTTAAGGTATCATGTTTTAGATTTAGAGGTGTAATGTAAGTGTCTTGGATTATTCTATTATTTGTCTTTATCATCGCTTCGGTGAAAACTAGGACTTCAAAAAAGCCTATGACCGTTTCGGTCATATTACCTGCTTATAATGAGGAAGAAACTGTTGGTAGCGTGGTTAAAGCTGTTAAATCCCTTAATTATGTTGATGAGATTATTGTGGTAAATGATGGTTCACTGGACGCCACTGAAAGAATGGCAAAAGAAGCAGGAGCAACAGTTATAAGCCATACTAAAAACCGGGGAAAAGGTGCAGCAATTAAAACCGGTTTTAAAAATTCTAAAGGAGACGTAGTTGTCTTTTTAGATGCAGATCTTCAGAAATTAACCTCTAAACAAGTGGATAAAATGATTCAGCCTATTCTTAAGGGAGAGGCTGATGTAACCAAGACCAAATTCAAAAGAGAAGCAGGTAGAGTAACTGAACTAACAGCCAAACCCCTTTTAAGTTTTTTCTTCCCGGAAATCAAGTTTGAACAGCCCCTAAGTGGTCAGTTTGCTGCCAAACGATCCTTCCTTAACAACATTGAACTGGAGGATGATTACGGTGTAGATGTGGGGATAGTATTGGATGCAGATGTGATGGGAGCACGAGTGAAAGAAGTGGATATCGGTAATATTAACCATGCTATGTCCTCCCTGTACGAACTGAACATTGTAGCCACGGAAGTAGTGCGTACTATTGTAGATCGAGCCAATAGCTACGGTAGAATCACCATGATCGACACCCTGGGAAGATCCATAAGAATGGGTGTTTTAGGGCTTTCACTGATTACACTAGGGTTCTTCTTCATTTTCTTTATCCGCATCCGCCCATCGTACATGGCCCTGTATATAGGTCTTGCTATAATAATTATAGGCCTTGTAATTGCCGCATATTATATTATAAAGATCCTCAGGGCATCTATTAAAACAATTTTAAGACCAGATGATAAATCTCGTAACCTCAAATCATTCTTCTACATGCATTCACCACTGGTAGTTTCTGCAATTATCATGTTTGCCGTGCTATTTACCATGCTTGGCTCAGTACACGTTTCTGAAGGACAAATATCCATTGAACCTTCGGCTAAAAACGTTATACTCTGGAAACAACCCGGGGAAAACCAAACTATTGACATCAGAGGACCTTACTCTATAGATAGTGCCCTGGAAAATGAAACTTCCATTGTCAGAATACCCCAGGATGCCCTGAATACTCTTGAACTCAATTATGGTGATAGTGTTATCATTAATAAAGAGCGTTACACGCTGAACGAGACTCTCCCTATGGAAGATAGTACTATGAGAATACCTTTTGATGCCCGAACTGTTCTGGGGCTTAATGTGGGTGATGTTATTAGGGATAGTGACCTGCGTAATTATTTCAAAGATATTTATGCTGAGAAAAAGCTCTCTCTAACTACAGCTAACATGACTGCTACTGAGGGAATTTTACTAAAAAACACTGCAAATGATGCTAAAATCATCAATCTTTATCTTAACAATGAATCAATCGGCAGCACCACAGGAATACTTAAAGATGGAACCTACCGGATTTATGTAAATGGTTATCTGTACAAAACAATCCAGGTTGACCAGGAAAGCTCCCAGAACACTTATTACGTGACTAAAGGTGATGATATTATTAAAATTGAAATTGGAGGGGATGCCAAATCCAGTGCAGAGTTTGCAACCTCAGATCAGGGAATTTTATTTTACTTCAACATTCCCAGTTGAAGTAATACCCTAAGTTTTTCCTGGCCTGTTTTTTTGTGATTTTTAATTTTATGTATTAACTAAAAAAATTAAAAATAATGAATTCTGTAGCTTATTCTTTTGATCATTTTAAAAATAATGAATTAAAGGGGGATATTAGGATACTCCCACCATATAATAGAAAGTTTAGTTGATATTTAAGTTAGATACTTTAAAAATTGTAATAGAATTAATAATAAACTTTCACTGCCTCTTCAATATCATCATACATTCCTAACGCAGCTAAAGCACCTATCTTCCCCTGAGAACCAGTTACTTCCATCAGTTCCACACCTACCTCTTCAGCCACTCTTTCAGCATATTCTACAGTTAACATGGAGGTTTTAGCAGATTCACCATAAGATCTGAGTTTTTCAGGGACCGGAATTCCTTCAAGAACTGCAATTGCTGTTTTATCAGATAAAGTTCCTTTTTTAAGAAGTTCAACTACTTCTTGAACCAGTTTATCCTTTTTACCAGGTTCAACTGCAAATACTAGGGCTATGGCCACACAATTCTGGGTTTTGTTGGGGTTATGTGGGTAAAGTTGGACAGTGATATGATCAATGTATTGGTAGCCTTTTTTAGTTAGTTCTGCACCTACATTATGGGCTAATGTCCAGGTGGCACCTTCCTCTTTGGTGTCTGTGTCATCAATTCCTATAACCACTTTTTGAAGGCGTGGAGTTACTACTGTGGCTCTTCCCACCTTGGATCCACCCCCAATATCCTGAAGTTCCACCCTTTTTACACCTTCAGCCATCCCCCGACACATGGCCGCTCCTACACCTGCACCAGCCAGGCCAGCATGAACCACTTTAACTTCATCCCCTTCCACAGATACTTCTTCAATCCCTGCAGCGTGTAAACTGGGTTTAAGGCTTAAATTAGATTTACCTACCTTTACCAGGAAGGTGTGGCGATTCCCATCTCTTTTGGCCTTTAAAACTATGTCACTGCTACGTTGGTACTGGTAGATCATCCACTGGGAGCCGGAAATGCAGGGATGATATTCCACAATCTCCACCTGATCCCCATCTACCATGGTAAGGACTTTCTGGTAAGGGGCAATCCAGGGATCCTGGAATTTGTCTTTTAAATCATGAGGGGTGAGTATTTCCATGATATTTCTCCAAAAAATGGTCAAAATTTAGTAGATCATATGAAAATAAAATAAATTGGATATGGATTAATAATCCAACTATTTAAGTAGTTCTGTCATTTTAACCGCGGCTTCCACGGCACGTTTGGCATAGTCCACTCTCTGGTGAGCTTCCAATCTGGTCATGCCGGGCCCGGTGATTCCCAGTGCTACGGGTTTATCATATTCCAGGGCCAGATCAGCGATCTTACGGGAAGCATGCTGCACCACGATTTCATCATGGTCTGTGGCTCCTTCAATCACTGCCCCCAGAGTAACCACTGCATCAATATCATCCTGCTCTAAGAGCTTTTTAATGGCCAGTGGCATGTCAAAAACTCCCGGAACAACAATTACCTCTGTAATTTCTGATTCTAAAAATTTAGCATGTTCTTTGGCTAATTCTAACATCATATGAGTGATGTCATAATTAAATTCTGCAACTACCGCCCCTATTCTAACTTTTACCATATAATTATCCTCCATGAAACTTGTTTTTAAATTAATTCCTACGAAATAATTTTTCCGAAATAATAGATTATTACAGCGCCACTAAAACAGCAGCCACTGAACTTACAACCATAATTAAAATGATGAAAATAGATATCCATTGAGCTCTAGTCATGTTCTCTTATCTCCTTTTATGTTATGTTATCCCAGGAATTTGGAGACATCTTTGAGAGTTTCACCCAAGATCTCTATTTCTTCCTGAGTATTATAGTAATGTACAGATGCCCTGACAGTTCCCCCAAATTCATAAGCCCCCATGTGCCTTATAGATGGCATTGCACAGTGAAATCCACTCCTAACACAAATGGATTTAACCTCATCCAGTATCTTAGCCAGATCGTGGGGGTTTATCTTATCTATATTGAAGGAAACTATACCATAAATATTTTCTGGACTTCCATAAACCCTGACCTTTTCTATATCCTGGATCTCCTGGTACATAATTCTGGTAAGTTTCTTACTGTGTTTTTCAATTTTAGAGATTCCAATCCTTTCCAGGTAATTCATGGCTTCTCCCAGACCAATGAACCCGGCTATGTTTTGAGTTCCCCCTTCAAAGCAGGTTGGTGATTCTGCAAGTTGGAAATCTTCTTCTGTAACATTATCCACTGTTCCCCCTCCCAGATTTAAAGGTTCCATCTGATCCTGCGCCTGATTGGCACAGTAAAGGAACCCAGTGCCCACCGGACCCAGAAATCCTTTATGTCCAGGGAAAGCCACAAAATCAGCTCTTAATTTCTTCAAATCAAGTTCAGTGTGCCCTGCAGACTGAGCAGCATCCACCAGGCAAAATATTCCTTTATTTTCAGCAACTTCTGATATTTCATCCACTGGTTGTACTGAACCAATGGAATTGGAGATATGGCTTATGGTTATCAGTCTAGTATTTTCATCAGCTGCCTTATCAATTGCACCTGGATCAATTATACCCTGTTCATCTGCTTTGACTATTTTAACTTCCACACCCTGCTTTTGTAATTTGAGCCAGGGCACCAAATTGGAGTGGTGTTCCATGTTGGAAGTTATAATATTATCCCCTTTTTTAAACTCCAGACCATGAGCCACCATGTTTATGGCTTCTGTGGTGTTTTTTGTGAAAATAATCTCATTAGGATCAGAGTTCACAAATTTAGCAATTCTATTCCTGGCTTCATCTAATTTATGAGTGGCTTTAACTGTTAGATGGTAAGCACCCCTACCTGTGTTGGCATTGTAATTATAGAAATAATCACACATGGCTTCCACTACTGGTCGGGGTGTGGGAGTGGTGCTGGCCGCATCCAAATATATTACATCCTTCAGTAGAGGAATATCCTCTCTGACATCAGTTGTTTTCATGAGATACCTCGAAATTAACTTTTAAATTCCTTATAATAACAGAATGTGTATTATAGTATATAAAAATTGTATGTAATAGATCCAGGTAATGATTAAATCTGTAACCCTTAATGCTAGAAGCCACATTTTTAGAAAAATAATAACTAAAAAATGACAACCTGAAAAAAAAAGAAATGAAGATGGAATTAAAATAAAGAATTTTAAAAAAAAAATAAGGCCTTTTTAGACAAGCATATATTTTTAGGCTTCCAGTTTCTTTCTTACTTCTGCGGCCATTTCCATGGTGGATGCACTGCCACCCAGGTCTGGAGTTACTACTTTACCCTCTTGTAGGACATTTACCAGGGCATTTTCAAGTCTGCGGGCTTCTTCATATTCATCCAAGTACTCCAGCATCAACACTGCCGATAACATCATAGCAGCTGGGTTGGCAACTCCTTTACCAGCGATTCGGGGAGCAGAACCATGAACTGGTTCGAACAATCCCTGGCTATCTCCAATATTAGCTGAAGGGATTAATCCTAACCCACCTACCAGTCCGGCTCCTTCATCTGATAGTATATCTCCAAAGAGGTTGGTGGTTACAATTACATCGAACATTTCTGGTTTGGTGATGAAGAACATAGCAGTGGCGTCCACATAACGGTCATCCAGTTCCATTTCAGGATAATCTTCTGCCACTTTATAGAAAGTACCCTTGAAAACTCCATCAGTTTGTTTAAGAACGTTTGCTTTGTGAACTGCGGTTACTTTACTTCTTTCAGTTTTTTTAGCATATTCAAAGGCAAATTTACATATTCTCTCGGAAGCTTTCCTGGTTACCACTCTTTTGGCAATTGCTCCTTCATCAGTTTCATCTTCCAGGCCTATGTATAATCCTTCGGTGTTTTCCCGGACTATGACAAAGTCCAGATTATCGAAAAGACATTTAGTACCAGGGTAGGATTTCACTGGTCGGAGATTAACGTATAAGTCAAGTTCCTGCCTCATTTTAACAATTACATCAGCTGCTGATTCTCCAGCAGCTCCGAATAGGCATGCTTCTGATGCTTTGACTATGTCCAAGGTTTCCTGGGGTAAGGCCACCCCTGTTTTTTCCATGTACTCATCTCCTGCATCAGCAAAAATATAATCAAATTCAACATTTATTGCTTCTAAAACATGGAGTGTGGCCTCCATAACTTCCTTACCTATTCCATCGCCAGGTATAACTGATATTTTATACATACATTAACACCTTTACCTTATTATTAATTATTTTATTAGTTATTTTTAATTTAAAGTCATATTTCGTCTTTATTCGTCTTTTATCTCTGCAAGGTGGTTTTTCAGGTAACTGATGAGTCCTCCCTCATTCATGATACCCATCATGAATTCAGGCAGTGGTTTTATTTCAAACTCTTTAGAATTGGTTAAATCCTTTAAAACCGCTTTATCCATGTTTATCTCAATTTCATCCCCTTCTTCAACATTTTTTGAGATTCCTTTAGATTCTATGAGGAGTAAACCTATGTTTGTGGAGTTTCTGTAGAATATTCTCGCAAAAGACTCCGCTACTACAGCAGAGATTCCTGCGGCCTTAATAGCTATGGGTGCATGCTCCCGGGATGATCCACAGCCAAAATTTTTTCCTGCCACCATAATATCTCCTTTTTTCACTTTTTTGGAGAAATCAGGATCATGTCCTTCCATTACACATGCTGCAAGTTCTTCTTCTTCGGTTAACACCAGGTATCGGCCGGGGAGGATTATATCCGTGTCCACGTCATCCCCAAACTTCCAAACCTTTCCTTTAATCATATTATCCATATTTACCACCTTTACGTATATTACACTCGTGATCAAGCGTTTATTAACTATTTCCTTTGATATTATCTTGGATCTGTTATTGCACCCTTGATAGCTGATGCTGCAGCTACAGCTGCTGAACTAAGGTAAACTTCTCCTTCAGGGCTTCCCTGTCTTCCTTTGAAGTTTCGGTTGGAAGTGGAGAGACTTACTTCTCCAGGTCCCAGGAATCCCACATGACCACCTAAGCACGGTCCACAGCATGGGTTACATACCAGGGCTCCGGCATCCACAAAGGTGTTTATAAGTCCTTGTTCCAGTGCCTGGCTGTAAATTTCTCGGGAAGCGGGTATTACCAGCATACGCACACCTTGGGCAACCTGTTTTCCTTTAAGTATTTCTGCTGCCACCTGAAGATCATCCAGACGTCCATTGGTACATGAACCCAGGAATATCTGGTCTATGGGTGTTCCTTCCACTTCGCCTACTGGTTTGACATTGTCCACATTGTGAGGACAGGCGATCTGAGGTTCCAGATCATTTACATCCACATACATGGTGGTGAGGGATTCTGCATCTTCATCAGTTGTAAATGCCTCGTAGGGTTTGTTTGTACGGCCTTTAAGGTAGTTGATAGTTGCATCATCCACTTCCACCATACCGGTTTTCCCTCCCATTTCTATGGCCATGTTACACATTGCCATCCTCTGGGATACTGACATGTTACGGGTGGTTTCACCTCCAAACTCGCAGGCCTGGTAGGTTGCACCGTCTGCTCCGATTTGTCCGATTATATCCAGTACTACATCTTTAGAGTACACATATTTTCCGAGTTTTCCTTCTATTTCGAATTTTATGGTTTCTGGAACCTTAAACCAGAGTTTTCCTGTGGCAAATACCATGGCCATATCTGTTGATCCAATTCCTGTGGCAAATGCCCCTAATGCTCCATGGGTACATGTATGGGAGTCTGTTCCTACCACTACTTCCCCGGGGACCACATGTCCTTTTTCAGGCAGTACCTGGTGACATACTCCTTCTCTAACATCATAAAAGTTGGTTATTTTCTGTTTTTCCACGAATTCTCTCAGGAATATGTGGTTTTGAGCTGCTTCCAGGGAGTCAGCCGGTACCTGATGATCAAAAAGAACCACAATTTTTTCTGGATCCCATACCTGATCCACTCCGATTTTCTGGAATGATTTCACAGATAAGGGTCCAGTTAGATCATGAGTCATGGCCACGTCGATGTTGGCCATTACAATATTACCTGCTTCTGTTTCGTTTAATCCTGCTGCTTTTGCAAGTATTTTCTCTGCCATGGTCATTGACATTTGATATCCTCCATTTAAATATAATTTATGAATTTATTGTGAAAAATCCTGATTTATTTCGTTTTTTGTAAGGTTTCATAAATTGGATATGGTGATCTTGTTTACGATGTTCACAAAGTTTTCAACTTCTTCCGGGTTTAATATACTTAAAATTTTCTTAATTGTGTTTTTATGCACCTGTTTATGCATTTCCATTATTTTGTTACCTTTAGAGGTTAGTTGCAGGAAGTAAAAACGTTTATCATCACTGGACTGGATTTTAGTTACAATCCCCAGGTCAATTAACTGGTTTATGGCTACGGAAACTGTTGATTTTTTCACGTCCATGGTTTTTGCCAGTTCAGATACACTTATTCCTTCATTTTTATCGATTAATTCAATGTAATACAACTGTCGTAATGTATATTCTTTTAGATCCCCAGTTCGAAGCTGTGTTTGGAATTTTCTCATTAATGCACTTAGTTTATCCATTGATTCTACCAGTTCAAGCTCCTGATTCATAGGTTCTCACCCCAATAAGATATATAGTTTTATCAAACTAACTATTATAAAAAGATTACCCATCTAAAACATGACTAAGATTATAATTGTTATGCCTATATCTCAGAATCCAAATAGCAGCATTACTTCTCACAAGCTCGGACTAATTACATTATATTATATAACGAAAGCATTCAGTGGAGAAACTACCCTCAGTAATAATATATTTATATTATGTAATACAAATGTTATATTGAATAAGATAGATGATTTAATAATAGGATCTAAAGAGAGATATTGATGAGGGAAATAAAATGAGGGAAATGAGTCAAGAGATAAAGGACGAATATGAGAAAATCAAGGATAAAATCTCATATGAAGAATTTTTAGAAAAAATGGAACAATATAAGAAAGAAAATGCGGATGTAAGTTTTATCGATGACATTAGTATTGCCCATATGGTGGTAGGGGACTTTATTACTGAAAAAAACGAAGCTCTGGAAGAAACAAAAGAATTCTGGAAGATAAATGATTTAGAAACAGGCACACAACATATTAACCTGCTGGGACGAGTAATGAGTATTTCCAATGTCAAAAAATTCACCAGCAAAAAGGGACGGGAAGGTAAACTTGCCAACCTGATCCTTGCTGATGACACTGGTAGGATAAGGGTTGTTTTTTGGACAGAAAACATCAAAATGCTGGATAAATTCCAGGAAGGTGATGTGGTTAAAATCAATGACGTGGAAGTGAAACAGGGTTTCCGTGAGGATGAAACTCACCTAAACGTACGTTCCTCTCTGGAAAAATTAGATTCAAAGGATTATCCTGACTTCCCCCCTTACGATGATAAAATAACTCCTTTAAATGACATTAAAGGAGATATGACCGTTAACGTGGCAGCCCGTGTTATTAGGATTCCCAGGGTAAGATCTTTTGATCGTGATGGTAGAGATGGTAAGGTGGCCTCTTTGGAACTGCAGGATGAAAGCGGTAGCATGCAATTCACTCTGTGGAACAAAGACACTGCACTGATAGAAGATTTGGAATTAAAAGAGGGTGACGCCATAAAGGTTCGGGGGGCTCAAAGCAGAGTTCGCAATGGAGAAGTATCTCTAAGTCATTCCTGGATTGGTAGAATAGAAAAAGGAGAATTTGATGTCCCAGAATACCAGGAAAATGTTCTTAAATTAGGAGATGCTCATGAAATAAGGAATGTTACCCTAGTGGGCCTGGTGAGTAAAGTTTATGACACCATCACCTTTGAAAGAGATGATGGTAGCACCGGAAAAGTTAAATCCTTGGAGTTAGAGGATGACACTGGAACTATCCGGGTGACCCTGTGGAATGAAGATACCGAAATGGAGATAAAGAAAGGAAATATCCTGAAAATCATAGGGGGTAACATTGAATTTGACGATTACTCAGGCACCAATTACCGGGCGAACACTAACTGGAACAGTAAACTCATCGTAAATCCACCTATAGACCAGAAAATGGAGGAAGTCCTGAGTGAAGTGGGTAAATACATAAAACCAGTTAAAATCACTGATTTAAGCAACATTGAAGATGATGGGGAAGAAGTTGACATTATTGGACGTGTAGTTAATCTCTACGAACCTAACGAATTCCAGAGAGATGATGGAACCACCGGCCTGGTTAGGACCGCAGAAATAGCAGACGAAACAGGCATGGTACGAGTTTCCATGTGGGACAGTAAAGCAGAATATCCCATGAAAGAAGGCGATGCCCTGAAAATTGAGAATGCTCGCAGCCGCCTGGGCGAATATCAGGTGGATCTAAGTGTGGGTAAAACTTCCAGGATATTGAAACCTACAGAAGATGAGATCTCAAATTTACCCTCCCTGCAAGATGTGGAATCCATGCTCTATCAGACTAAAAAGATTGAAGAATTGGCTGAAGGAGACCGGGATGTGAGCATCATTGGCCGGATTTTAAGTACGAGTGAACCCAATCAGTTCACCAAAAGCGACGGCAGCACAGGTATTGTCCGTTCAATTGAAATAGCTGATGATACAGGAGTGGTAAGAGCTTCACTCTGGGATGACCAGGCCAATGCCCCCCTTAAAGAAGGAGAAGCTATTAAAATTGAGAACCCACGGGTTAATTTAAGAAATGACCATATAGAGATCAGTGTAGGTAGAACAACACTCATAACCAAAGCCAAAGAAGATGAAACATCCATTCCAACTTTGGATGAGATTCAAGATAAAATATATCCCCCTAAGAAAATTGAAGATATTGAAGAGGGAGACCAGAACATTAAGGTGTCTGGAGAGGTTATTGATATCCGAGGTAATAAGATACTCTTTGAAATGTGTCCTAACTGTAACAAAAGGGTTAACTGGGTGGATGACGCTTACATATGTGATATTTGTGGTGAAGAAATTGAAAAACCCAACATGCTGATGATCATTGGACTCATGCTGGAAGATGACACTGGAACCATAAGTATGACATTCTTCCGCCAATCAGCTGAAGAAGTTCTGGGAATGACCACACCTGAAGCAGAGGAAATCATAGCTGCCACTGGAGATGAAGGATCCCTGGAAGAAAAAGTGGGTGATCTTGTAGGTAGACAGATTACCGTGATCGCTGATGCCAGCTTCGACGAATACAACGAGGAAATACGTTTAAACGCCAAGAAACTAGTGGACGTTAAACTTTAATTACTTGAAATAGGATATTAAAAAGTATCAGAATATTAAAACGAGAACTTCACTTAAAAACCAATGCGAGATCTAGATTTAGTATAAAACAAGTTCAAAAGGGAGATTAACTATGGTGGAACTGGAAGATTTACCAAATGTAGGAGAAAAAACCGCTCAAAAATTAAGGGATGCTGGTTTTGGAGATATGATGAGGCTGGCCACATCCACAGCCAAAGAACTAAGTGTTAAAGTCGAAATTGGTGAGGGAGTAGCTGAAAAGGTTATAGAAGCTGCTCGTAAAGCTGAGCAGATTGATTTTGAAACAGCTCTGGATGTGATGGAACGCAGACAAGATGTGGGCCGTGTCGCCACAGGAAGCACAGGGTTGGATGAGTTAATTGGTGGAGGAATAGAAACTCAGGCCATAACCGAGGTTTTCGGCGAATTTGGATCCGGTAAAAGCCAAATATCCCATGAAATAGCAGTAACTGTGCAGTTACCCCCAGAAAAAGGCGGATTGGGTGCAGAATGTGTTTATATCGATACTGAAAACACTTTTCGACCTGAAAGAATACAACAAATTGCAGAAGGATTCGAACTGGACGTGGATGAAGTTTTAAGTAAAATTCACATTGCTAGGGCATTTAACTCAGCCCACCAAATATTAATGGCAGATAAAGTTAATGAACTCATACAAAAAGACGTTAATATCCGCCTGGTGATTGTAGATTCACTTACTGCCCACTTCAGGGCAGAGTACGTGGGAAGAGAATCCTTAGCTACCAGACAACAGAAACTAAACCAACACTTGCACACCCTACAAAACATAGCCAACACTTACAATGTAGCTGTTTTTGTAACTAATCAGGTGCAGGCCCGTCCAGATGCCTTTTTCGGCAGCCCCACCAAGGCTATTGGAGGGCATGTTTTGGGACACGCCGCCACCTACAGAATATGGCTGAAAAAAGGACTGGCAGGTAAACGTATAGCTCGATTAGTGGACAGCCCTCACTTACCAGAGGGTGAAACTGTGTTCAAAATAGCCACAGAAGGAATTGTAGATTAAAACTACGAATTAATAATTATGTAGAATAATAGGCAGATTGATAATTTAAATCTGCAACCTTCCTTTTTTTCTTTTTAACCTGATTGAGCGCATATGTTATTTTGGTATGATTTGTATCAGAAGAAAATCCTTGCAGAACAGGAATAACTGAAATTAAAGAAATTATGAATCTTTGAAGATTTTCGACTCGATTTTATCAACTATTTTGGTTATTTTAACTGAAATTTCTGATTCCGGCATTTTAAGCACAATAGGACTTCCAATATCAGAAGCTTCAACTGTTTCCATATCCAAAGGAAGCATTCCTAGGAAAGGAACATTCATT
>JAHKLQ010000144.1 GCA_020854975.1 Methanobacterium sp. | reverse complement strand
GGATTATCAATAAACGGATCTAAGTATTATTGGAAATTTTTTAATATGAAAATTATATTAATCTTTTAAATATCAGAATGAATGACTAATAAGCCTTTATAATATCCGGATTACTATTAACCCTTTATAATATTTGGATGATTATTAAGCCTTTATAATATCCTGATTATTATTAACCCTTTAAATTAGAAATCAGAATCTTAAAATTCCTAAATTCATTTTTAAATTTTATTATCGGATGGTTCCATGATAGAAATAGATGGATCTTATAAAGAAGGGGGAGGAGCTCTTTTAAGGGTTTCAACAGCCCTTTCAGCCTTAACTGGGAATCCTTTTCATATTCAAAATATCCGGGCCAGACGACCAAAACCAGGTCTGATGATGCAACACCTGAACTCTGCACTGGCAATTCAAAAACTATCCCAGGCCCAGGTTAAGGGATTGAAAATGGGATCAACACAGATGACATTCATCCCTGGAACCTTAAGGGGAGGAAAACTGGAGATCGATATTCAGACAGCTGGCAGCACCTCCCTGGTTCTACAAGCTTTAATGATCCCGGCTATGTTAGCTCCGGAACCAGTTACTATCCAGATTAAAGGTGGTACTGATGTTAGATGGGCTCCCACAGTGGATTATCTTCAAAACGTAACTATTCCCATATTGCGATCTATAGGATATTCTGTGAAACTTAAGTTAATCCGGAGAGGATATTATCCTCGTGGTGGGGGTGAAATAAATGCTGAGATTAAACCCGTAAAGAAACTCAAACCCCTTAACTATCATGATCTGGAGGTGGATGTAATCAGGGGCATATCTCACGCTACCAAACTCCCTAAACATGTGGCAATTCGACAGGCAGAATCTGCAGAGAAAATACTCACCGCAGCAGGTTACGAAGTTGAAATTGAAGTGGAAACTGATCCAGAGAGTGATGCTCTGGGTCCAGGATCAGCTATGGTACTCTGGAGTGAATTTGCAGGTAAAAACATTCCTCGTGTAGGGGCCAGTTCCCTGGGAAAACCTGGTAAAAGGGCGGAAATTGTTGGCAGAGAAGCTGCAGAAGAACTTATATCATGCATAGCCAGGGGTGCTGCCTTTGATAAGTATATGGGTGATCAAATCATTCCTTACATGGCAGTAACAGGTTCATCCTCGATTAAAATAGCTGAACTTACCAATCACACTCTTACCAATATCTACGCTTGCGAGATGTTCACCCAACGCCACTTCCAGGTTGAGGGTGGTTTAGGGGAAGTGGCTGTAATCACTGTAGAATAAAATAATCGTTAATATTCATGATAGATGATGAAAACATTACTTGAATTCTCTAATTTTTAACTTGATACGTCTATGATGGTGAATGAAATAATTCCTGGAAGAATAAAAGAGAATTAGCAATAAAAAATTATGGATGAAAAAGGAATAAGAAAAGATAAAGGGGAGAGTTGATCATTCTTTGAAGTGTGTGCATTCACCAGATATGATTTTGCGCAGGCTCCCATCATCTGTTTCTAAAATAAGCACCCCTTCCTTGTTTATGCCAACAGCTTCTCCACGAACTATTCTTCCTTTTTTATGAACTTCAACAGAGGTTCCAATAGTTTTAGAGAGTCTACGCCATTGGTTTAGAATTTCCGGAAATTTACCTGTTTTAAAGTCATTGTAAAGTTTTTCGAAGTTAGAGAGGAATTGTTGTACCAGTTTCACTCCAGAAATTTCCTTTTCAAGTTCATGTTTAAGAGATGTGGCCCCTTCTCTGAGTTCTGGTGGGAAATTATTCACATCAACGTTGAGATCTATACCTATACCCACCACCACATATTCCAATCCCTGAGGATTGGCACTGGCTTCAGTTAGTATACCACATACCTTTTTTTCCCCTATTAAAATATCATTGGGCCATTTAATACCCACATCCAGTCGACATTCCTGATCCAGGGTTTCAGCCACGGCCACTCCTGTTACCAGTGTAAGTTGGGGTGCTTTGGATGGTGGAATATCTGGTCGTAAAATTATGGTCATCCACACCCCTCCAGAGGGTGATAACCATTTTTTCCCACGACGACCCCTGCCCCTGCGCTGGCTTTCGGCAATAACAATGGTTCCTTCTGGTACACCTTCCTGGGCCAATCTTTTGGCCACTTCATTGGTGGAATCTACCTCAGGATAATAATGAATTTCCCGGCCAATGTAACTTGTGGACAAGTCTTCCTGTATTTCATATGGTAAAAGTTGATTTGGAGTTTTAATGAGGCAATAACCCTTTTCAACTGATGAATCTATTTTGTAGCCCTCTTCTTCCAGTTTTCTGATCTCATCAGTAAGCTGGGTTTTGGATATTCCCACTTCGGATGCTAAATGGTCTTGGGAAACATATTCGTCCTTATTTTGATGGAGTGTCTTTAATATTTGTTTTTTATACATCAAACCACTCTGCCCTTTTTTTAACCATCGAATTGTTTTATATATACATTATATCATTTATTTCTCTTGGCTATGGAATCAGCAATATGGCTGGAAACTGCTGCAGAAACTGCAGCTGCTTTTTTAGATGGTAAAAATGTTGATTTAAGTCGGGAAACCATTTCTTTATCTTTCTGCACAATCTGTTCCACATTTTCCATTATTTCCTGTTTATGCTCATCCACAAAGTGAGTGTGCAGTTTTCCTTCCTGGAAGGTAGGGTTTAGCATCATGGCTTTATGGAAAGGTATGGTAGTTTCCACTCCTATAATAATATATTCTGAGAGGGCTCTCCTCATCCTGGCTATAGCTGCATTTCTGGTTCTACCCCATACAATGAGTTTGGAGATCATAGAATCATAATAGGGAGGTATGGTATAATTCATGTAAACTCCACTATCCACCCGTAATCCCGGACCTCCGGGAGAACGGTAACCAATGATTTTACCAGGGTTAGGAGCAAAATCAGCTAAAGGATTTTCAGCGTTTATACGGCACTCTATAGCATGACCTCGTACCTGGATCTCTTCCTGGGTACAGCACAATTCTCTACCTGAGGCGATTTTAATCTGTTCTTTAACCAGATCCACTCCAGTGACCACTTCAGTTATAGGATGTTCCACCTGGATTCTGGTGTTCATCTCCAGGAAATAAAAAGCACCATCTGAGTATAAAAATTCCACAGTACCTGCATTGGTGTATCCTATAGATGCCGCGGCTTTAACAGCTGCTGATCCCATCTTTTCCCGGAGTTCTTCAGTCATAATTGGTGAAGGTGCTTCTTCAATGAGTTTCTGGTGTCTGCGCTGGATACTGCATTCACGGTCTGCTACATGGATGGTGTTTCCCTGTTCATCCGCCAGGATCTGGAATTCTATATGGCGTGGTTCCTCCACATACTTCTCAATAAATACAGTGGAATCTCCAAATGCAGAGGCAGCTACAGATTGAGTGGATTCCAGGGCACGCAGTAGTTCATCTTCTTCATAAACTGTTCGCATACCTATACCACCACCCCCTGCAGAAGCTTTGACTATGACCGGGTAACCAATAGCCTCTGCAATCTGCAGGGCTTCATCAGGGTCAGTCACCCCTTTACTGTTACCAGGAATCACTGGTACATTGGCTTTTTCCATGAGTTTCCTGGCTTCAATTTTACTTCCCATAGCTTCAATAACTGGACCTGGAGGTCCTATGAGTTTTATACCATTTTTCGCACATTCATTACCAAACTGTGAGTTTTCTGCCAGGAAACCGTATCCAGGGTGCAGGGCATCAGCCCCTGATTTTTCCGCAGCATCCAGAATGTGCGGAATGTTCAGATAACTATCAGATGGGGAGGGTCCTCCTATAAGGTAGGATTCGTCAGCGTATTTGGCGAAAAGCGAATTTTTATCGGCTTCAGAGTAAACCGCCACACTTTTAACACCTAGTTCTCTGCAGGCGCGCATCACCCTAATGGCAATTTCGCCACGGTTGGCAACCAGAACCTTGTCAAACATGATATCTTCCTTGTATTATGTGTAAATTCATGGATGGGTTTAAAAACCCAATACAATCTATGTAAATTTATCTTGGTCTATCTATATCTCCCTCTAGATTTATATCTAACTCCAGATTTTTTAGATAATCCCATCAACATAAAATATTATAGGTAATATATATAATGATATGAAGTTTATTGAGAATAATAGGGCTTAAAATTATGATCAGTAAGAAAAGACACCTCGAAATGGCATTACAACAAATTCCATCCCACCCACATCCTGACCCTGACCTGGAACAGTACCATACACCTGCAGGCATAGCTGCAGATGTGATATGGAATGCCAGTAACTATGGAGATATAGATGGGATGAAAGTGGTGGATCTGGGTTGTGGAACCGGGATCCTGGCACTGGGAGCTGCCCTCATGGGAGCCGTGGAAGTTGTAGGGGTGGATGTTGATGTGGATGCCCTGCGGGTTGCCGAAAGTGAAGCAGAAAGACTTGATGTTGCCCATAACTCCAGATTTCTTCAGGTGGATGTGGATGATTTCAAGGAAAATGCCGACACTGTAATAGAGAACCCTCCCTTTGGAGCTCAGAAGGCCCATCGTAAGGATGCTGATCGTCGGTTCCTGGAGAAAGCCCTGGAAGTGGCGCCAGTGGTTTATTCTTTTCACCTGGCAAAAACAGAAGAGTTTTTAGAAAAAATGGTGAAGGCCATGGGTGCTGTGATAACTCATCGTTTTTATTATGCATTTCCATTACCACACATCTATCACTTCCATCAGGATGAGAAACGGGAAGTGGAAGTGGTGGTTTTGAGGATTGAAAAAATGGATTAGAATCCATGCATATATATGTGTATATTATTATAGGATCAAAAACAAAGATTTAAAGATGCAAGGTAATAATATCACAATCTTTATACCATCTTCTTTTATTCAAGAAACAAAAGATTTAAAACTAAAGACATACAAAGTAGGGTTGATTGGCAGATCAGCCGCCCTGTTTCGGGTTACAAAAATCGTAGTTTACAGTGATACTGAAGACCCGGAAGACCGAAAAGGGGTAAAGTTTATTAGTGATATCCTCACTTATATGAATACCCCACAATACCTTAGAAAAAAGGTATTTCCTATAACCAAGGAGTTAAGGAACGTAGGAATACTTCCTCCGTTACGAACTCCTCATCACCCAACTGGAGAACTCCGTGCAGGTGATTTTAGACAGGGACTTACACTAAAAAGGACAAAAAAAGGCACTATAGTTGATATTGGTGCTGACCGGGATGCGTTGTGCAAGGAAAAGCTCAGCGTGAACCGGGTTTTAAGCTTTAAGGTAGATAAGTTAGGAAAGGAAATAATAATAACTCCAGATGAACCTGATTTCTACTGGGGCTATGAAGTACTGTCTACTTATAAGAGTTTAGATGATAGCATAGATTTGTTGAAACCACAACCAGACCTGGTGGTGGGGACATCGCACTATGCTGAACCCATCACTTCTGTTTTAAACGAAGTACGAGAGGGGTTAAGGGGCTCCAAACACGTAGCTATTTTGTTTGGTGGTCCGTATTCGGGCTTACACGAATTAATGGGCAACCCTGGGGACGTATTAGACCTAGAGGTTAACACCATCCCTAATCAGGGAACTAAGACTGTAAGAACTGAAGAGGCAGTTTTAGCGACATTATCAGTATTTAATATGCTAATGGATTAGTTATACGTTTGTATTATAACTGGGAACCATGGTACTGGTTAGCAGGGCTAATCAGTTAATTAAATTTTGATATGAGTAATGCATGTTATCGTGCATTAAGCTAACAATAAGCATTGATGACAATTTTTAATTGACAATGCGCGTTTGGGCGTTTACTAATGAATGTCCTAAATTAATTTATGTTCACATATTTGGAAAAGTGGAAAATTACATGATTGTAAGGAGGAAATATTAGATGACTAGACATCATCAACCTAGAAAAGGATCAGTTGCATTTAGTCCAAGAAAAAGAGCAGCCAGGGAGTCACCCAGTATTAGTTCCTGGCCTGAGAGCGAAGAGCCGTGTCTTTTGGGCTTTCCAGGTTACAAAGTGGGAATGACCCATGTAACCATGCTGGATAACACCAAAAACTCACCAACAGAAGGAATGGAAATATCATCCCCAGTAACCGTACTGGAAACTCCACCCATAGTGGTTTTTGGTATCCGAGCTTACAGGAAAACCACTAGAGGAATCAAAGCCATGACTGATGTCCTGGCAGCAGATATGGATGAAGACCTTAAACGGAAAATCACCCTACCTAAAGAATATGATTCTGAAGCTCAGCTTGCCGCTTTAAAAGAAAACATAGATAATGTAGTGGAAATCCGTGCACTCATACACACCAAACCTAGACTGGCCAGTGTTCCCAAGAAAAAACCTGAAATCACCGAATGTGGTGTGGGAGGATCCAGTGTGGAAGGCAAACTGGAATATGTTGCCAGCATCCTGGGAAAAGAAATCAACCCCGCTGATGTTTTCAGTGACGGTGAACACACCGATGCCGTGGCAGTAACCAAAGGTAAAGGATTCCAGGGAGTTATAAAACGATGGGGTGTCCGTATACAGTACGGAAAAGCCGCTAGAAGTAGTAAAGGAAGACATGTAGGTTCTATTGGACCATGGAGCCCAGAACGTACCATGTGGACTGTACCCATGGCAGGTCAAATGGGATACCACCAAAGAACTGAATTCAATAAAAAAATCCTCAAAATAGGAGAAGCTGACCAGGCTGATGAAATCAATCCTAAAGGTGGATTTGTAAAATACGGTCTAGTTCGAAACAATTATTTACTTCTTAAAGGATCATTACCCGGACCATCCAAGAGACTGGTCATCTTGCGAAAAGCAATGCGACCACACGGAAAACACGACGATGCTCCGCAAATATCATATATCAGCACGGCCTCCAAGCAGGGAGCCTAATTATTAAAGAGTGATGGGAATGAAGAAGATTAAGGTTTACTCATTAGAAGGTAAAGTTACTGGCGAGATGGAACTTCCAGAGATATTCAGTGAAGAATTCCGACCGGACCTGATAAAAAGAGCGGTCCTCTCTGCACAAAGCGCCCGTATCCAACCATGGGGAACAGACCCCATGGCAGGGAAACGAACTACTGCTGAATCATTCGGTGCAGGCCGAGGAGCAGCTATGGTACCTCGTGTTAAGGGTTCCAGACACCCCGCAGGTTCCAAAGGAGCATTCGTACCTCAAGCTGCAGGTGGAAGAAGAGCCCACCCCCCAAGGACAGCCAGGATCATACATGAAAAGATCAACAAAAAAGAAAGAAGACTAGCCATACGCTCAGCACTGGCAGCTACCACCAACCCTGAACTGGTGGAAGCACGAGGACACAAAATCGAAAACATACCCCAGATACCATTCGTAGTGGACGATGATATCTGCAGTGTCAAGAAAACCAGTGAAACCAGGGAAATTTTCAAAAACCTGGGACTCATGGATGACGTGGTCCGAGCAAAAAAAGGCCGAAAAATCCGTGCAGGTAAAGGTAAAAGTAGAGGCCGAAAATACCGAACACCCACAGGACCATTACTGGTTGTTGGAGAAGATAAAGGAATTAGCCTAGGAGCCAGAAACCACCCTGGAGTAGATGTGGTGGTTGTGGACAATATTAATGCAGAACTCCTGGCACCAGGAACACACCCAGGCCGACTCACTGTTTTCACCAAATCCGCCATGGAAAAACTGGGAGATCTATAAGTAGGTGTTAAAGATGGACCCTTACAACATAATTATCAAACCACAGTTAACTGAAAAAAGCATGAACGCTATTGACTACAAAAACGAGTTAACCTTCGTGGTCAGGAGAACAGCCCGAAAACCCGAAATTAAACAGGCTTTTGAACAACTCTTCGATGTTGAGGTGGAGCGAGTTAACACTCAAATAAACTCCCGTGGTGAAAAAATAGCCTACCTTAAACTGGCAGAAGAAGCTAGTGCAGAAGACATCGCCGTTAAAATGGGTGTATTCTAGTCCTTAGGGAGGATTAATAATGGGAAAACGATTAATAATTCAGAGAAGGGGAAGAGCAACCCCCACCTACAGAAGCGCATCACACCGCTTCAAAGGAAAAATACAGTACCGTTCATATGATGATTTGGAAAAGAATGGCAGTTTACATGGTCGTGTAGTGGACATCATCCACGACCCAGGTAGAACTGCACCTGTGGCCATGGTCAAATTTGAAAATGGAGAACAAAAACTGATACTGGCCCCAGAAAGTATTACCATCAATGATGAAATAGCATGCGGAGTATCCGCACCCCTAAAACCAGGAAACTCACTACCACTGGGAGAAATCCCGGAAGGAACACCTGTGTACAACCTGGAAAATAACCCTGGAGACGGAGGAAAATTCGTCCGATCCTCAGGAACTTACGCTTCTCTTATCACCCATGATGTGGGTAAAGCCATTGTGGAACTTCCCTCCGGGGAATTAAAGGCTTTCAATCCCCAGTGCAGAGCCACCGTAGGTGTGGTTGCAGGGGGAGGTAGGAAAGAAAAACCATTCCTCAAAGCTGGAAACCGACACTATGCAGCTAAAGCTAAGGGTAAAAAGTGCATGACCGTGCGTGGTGTAGCCATGAACGCGGTAGACCACCCACACGGTGGAGGAAACCGCCAGCACCCAGGACGACCTACCACAGTCTCCAGACATGCCCCACCAGGAAGAAAAGTGGGTTCCATTGCTGCTAAGAGGACTGGAAAGAGGAGATAAGTACACTGGTAACTTATCCTTCCTTCTATTGGACAACTAAGGATAATTACGAGAATAAAACTAATATGATAAAAATAAAGGATTTTTAAGGAGGAGGCCAATTGGCGAGGAAAGAATTTAAGTATCGCGGTTACACCCTGGAAGAACTGCAGGAAATGCCACTGGATAACGTCATTCAGTTATTCCCATCAAGGCAACGCAGATCCCTCAAGAAGGGATTCCTTCCTAGGCAAAAAAAAGTACTAGAAAAGATACGAAAACTAAAAAAAGAACCGAACAAGGGTGGACGACCTCAAATCATCAGAACCCACTGTAGAGACATGATCGTACTACCAGAAATGGTGGGCATGACCTTTGGTATCTACAATGGTAAAGAATTTGTGGAAGTCCAGATCCAGCCAGAGATGATTGGCTGCTACTTTGGAGAGTTCGCAGTCACCCGTCAGAGAGTACAACACGGAGACCCTGGTATGGGTGCAACCCGTTCATCCATGTTCGTGCCCCTGAAATAAGGAGAATAAAACCATGGCAAAAATTAAATACGCTTACGAAGGATCAGGCAAAGTGGCTAAGGCTACTGGCAGATCCCTCAAGATCTCTCCTAAACATTCTGTGGAGATCTGCAGGGAACTCCGGGGCATGTACCTTGACGAAGCCAAGGAATACTTGGAGGACGTCATCGAGATGAAAAGACCTGTACCTTTCAAACGACATAACAAGAAAGTAGGACACCGCAGGGGACTTAAAGGATGGCCCACAGGACGTTACCCAAAAAAAGCAGCCAGCCAAATTTTAGATGTTCTGGTAAATGCTGAAGCTAACGCTGAATATCAGGGAATGGACACTGAAGATTTGAAAATATTCCATATATCTAGTCACAGAGGTTTCATTATCAGAGGATACATCCCAAGAGCATTTGGAAGGGCAACACCCTTCAACACACCCACCACACACATTCAGGTAGTTCTAGGGGAGGCAGAGAGCGCATGATTGAAAAGGACTTTGTAACCGAGGGACTTAAAAGAACCCGAATCGATGAATACCTGGAAAACGAACTGGACCGAGCAGGTTACGGTGGAATGGAAATACAGGTCACACCCCTAGGTACCATGATAGTGGTATATGCCGAAAGACCAGGAATGGTCATTGGCCGAGGTGGTAAAACTGTACGAGCCATAACTCAGACCCTTAAAACCAGCTATGACCTAGAAAACCCTCAGGTAGAAGTAAAAGAAGTGGATGTACCAGAACTAAACCCAAAAATCATGGCTCACAAAATCGCAGCCATGCTCCAAAGAGGTATGCACTTCCGTAGAGTAGCTTACTCTACCCTAAGAAGGATCATGGGATCCGGAGCTCAGGGAGTGGAAGTAACCATCTCCGGAAAAATCAGGGGATCCCGATCTGCTTGTGCAAAATTCACTGATGGATATATTAAACGTTGCGGAGAACCATCCATCAAATATGTTAAAGAAGGATTCGCCACAGTACAACTCAAACCAGGTGTTCTGGGAATATACGTGCGAATCATGCCACCAGAAGTGGTATTACCTGATAAAATTGACATTATCCAGCCTAAAGTCGAAGAAACAGCTGAAGTAGAAGTTGCAGAATCTGTTGAAGCTCCTGCTGAGGAAGTAACTGAAGGTTCAGTAGAGATCCTTGAAGAGATCACTGAAGAAGCAGCAGAAGAAGCTGCTGAAGTACCAGTTGAGGAACCAGCAAAAAAAGCTGATTTAAAAACCAAAGCTGCTGAAGCTAAAGAGAAAGCTGCTGAAATAAAAGAAGCTGCCCAAGACAAGGCCGAGGAAGTTAAAGAAAAAGCTGAAGAAGTTGAAAAAGCTGCCGAGGATAAAACCAAGGAAGTGAAAGAGAAAACTTCTGAAGCAAAGAAAAAAGCTTCCGATAAAGTTGAAGAAGTTAAAGAGAAAGCTTCCAAAGCAAAAACTAAAGCTGCTAAAGCTAAAAAAGCTGCCGAGGATAAAACCAAGGAAGTAGAAGAAAAAGCTTCTGAAGTTGTTGAAGCTTCTGAAGAAAAAGCTGAAGAAGTTGCTGAAGCTGCCCAGGAGAAAGCTGAGGAAGTTAAAGAAAAAGCTTCCAAAGCAAAAACTAAAGCTGCTAAAGCTAAAAAAGCTGCCGAGGATAAAACCAAGGAAGTAG
>JAHKLQ010000184.1 GCA_020854975.1 Methanobacterium sp. | reverse complement strand
TTTCATCTAGTTCTGCATGATAATCAGGGGAGATAACTAGATATTCATTATCAAAATCTTCTTTATCAGAATATTTTTTTTCCTGATCTTTTTTTACCATAATCTCCTTATCAGAATTTTTCCTTAGGATAATATTCCCCCCTTTTTGAACCCCTTTAAAAAATATGATTCAATTATATTATCTTTATTGAACTATTCAATCCCCAGTATGTTTAGTTTTAGCCCAGTGTCTCTTTTTCCGGGTGACCATATGGATAAATGCTGCGAAAAATAGAGGAATAAGATAAAGGCAGTAAGCCCAGTATTCCACAGCTCTAGCAAGTGACTTTAAAATTCCCACCTTGTCACGATGGATTCCCAGGAGAACCCCTGGGAAAAAGGCCACAGTAGATATGATTCCGATGATCAGGGGAGCGCCCATGGTAAACCTGTAAATATGTCCAAGATTCAGTAAAAAAACCACATAACCCAACATTACGAAAGCAGTGAATAAAAGGAAGACCAGGTACTGTATGGAGTCTATCTTCTTGTATAATGGTATTTTAGAATCTATTATAGGGACCAGATAGACGAAGAGTGTTTCCAAGTTTCCTGTAGCCCACCGGACTCTTTGCCTGAAGAAGGCTTTCCAGTAGGGAACTGCTTCCTGCCAAACCACGGCTTCTGGACAGTAACGTATTTTACTCCCATCTAACATTAGTTTAATGCTCATGTTTAGGTCTTCAGTAACTGCAAACCCATCCCAACCTTCAATATCTTCAACAAATTTCTTCCGTGTTAACTGCCCATTACCTCCCAGGAAACTGGATTTACCCATAATATCCCGAGCTTTGAGAATTACATTTCCAAAAATGGCAAATTCTACTTCCTGCATCCTGGTGAGAACATTCCGATCAGCGTTATACATGCGCACCCTGGCCTGCACTCCAGCCACATCTTCATCATCAAGATAAGGAACTATTTTACTGAGAAAATCAGCTTCAATACGGGCATCAGCATCAAATACAGCAATAACATCTCCTTGACATAGTCGCAAACCATCATTTAATACATATCCTTTTCCTTTACTAGCTCTGGGAGGTTTCCGGGTTATAATACGTAAAAATTCGAACTCTTTCTTTAGTTTACTCAAAATCTGCCCGGTTCTGTCAGTTGAACCATCATTAATGACAATTATTTCATAATTACGCTGATTTCCCTGATAGTAATCCAGTTCTGCCAGGGAATGAACACATCTTTCAATGGTAAACTCCTCATTATGGGCCGGGATAAGAATACTGATAAAAGGCATTTGCACACTTTCAATTGGGATTTTCTGGCTTTTAAAGCTTACCACGACTATAAAAAGGTTGTAAACTGCTGGGATAAATAACAAATACATGAGCCAGGTCATGCTCCGAGTTACCACACCATACACAATGAGAGAGAGGATTATTGCACTTATAAAGAACACTGCTGTTTTTTCTATCTTTAATTCTTCTTCTTTAACACTAATTTTATGATCAATCTTTTTTATTTTATCTGTCTCTGATTTGTGTTGTTGCAGGGCTGTTTCCAGGGTACTGTAAAGTTCATCGGTCTGGTATGGTTTGGGAAGGTAACCGTAAGGGAAGGTTTTTTTAACTCTCTTTACGGTCTTCTCATCAGTGTAAGCACTGAGATAAACTACTGGTATGTCCAAGTCATGGATCTGTTCTGCCACTTGGATACCATCCAATTCCCCACTCAACACAATATCCATCAGTATCAGATCTGGACGGAATAATTCTGCCTTTTGAATGGCTTCTTGACCCGTGGTCACAGTATCTACCACCAGGTATCCCATTTTTTCCAGTTCACTAGCCAGGTCCATGGCAGTGATTATCTCATCTTCCACAATAAGTATCCGAGGACGTTCCTCCCATGAAATCTCATCTTCCTGGCTGGTTAAGGGTACACCCTTACCCAATCCCTTATCCTGGATGATTTCAACTTTTTTGCGGTATTCTACATGTTTTTGAAGGGCGGTTTCCAGGACCAGCTGCAGCTCTTTATCAGGGTAAGGCTTAATAATGTAACCATAAGGAGAAGTGGATTTAGCTCTTTGCAGAGTATCCTTATCAGAATAAGCAGTTAAAAATACGACTGGAATGTCCAGTGAACTGATTTTTTGAGCCGCCTGTATTCCATCTATCTCTCCCTGAAGTACAATATCCATAAGTACCAGGTCGGGTCTTATCTCAGCCACAGTGTTAATGGCTTCTTCCCCGTTGGAAATTATGGCTGACACTAAATAACCCGCTTCAACCAGTTTCTGTTTGAGATCTAAGGCGGTGATCTTCTCATCTTCCACAATAATTACTGACGCAGGTTCCATCTTAAATTCCTCAAATTTCACTATGAAAGAAGTAACTACTAATGATTTGGGAAACATTCAGATTTTAATTAGGGTGATAAACTGGTGACATAACTCATATTAATAATAATCAACTGATTTTGAAAATTTTAAGTTAAATCACACGTAGAATCTTAGGGATTTATTTAATTATTCAAGGGCTTTTATTAAATGATTAATTGGTCTTTTTTTGCAATTTTCTTTACTATTATTTTATTAAAATAAAAATAAAAATGTTTTGATAAATTAAAGGGTTCAAATAAGCTAATCTATATTTTTATCCTGCACCGAGACACAGAATCGGCACAGTGCACTGGGAGTATCTTTCTGTTTGTCTTTCACAGGACATAAATAAACCCCATTAACATAACGCAGGGTGAAACCGCCTGGAAATTTGGTTCCCACTGGATGGATGGATTCTTCACGGATAAATGTAGTGTAAGTGGAAACTAATCGAGCTATACGATGGAAGCATAATTCATCTTTATTATGGGAATTCTGTGCCTGTTCATCCTGCACTTTCAGAAACTCCCTGAGTTTTTCTGGGTTAAAATCTCCAGAATATTCTGATTGATCATCTTTTATATCTTTAATCCTGGTGAAAAATGCCTTGGTAAACCTGGCAATGTAGTCGTCGCGTTCCGGGGAGGGCATGAACTTGGCATCTTCCATTAGGAAATTAGATGCTTTCATTATATCCTGAATATGTATAGATCTTGCTTCTTTTTTTAAAATTTTAAGGAGTTCATTTTTATTTATCCTCTCCTCAAAATCCAGATCTTCAAGTTTTTCCACCATGCACTATTCTCCATTTTAGATCCATAAATATTCATAACTCACCTATAAATCACTATCCCTAATTGCCGAAATGATTTGTAGTTTAGTTTTTGTAATTGTATGTGTTAATGCCTTTTATGACATCTACTTATCTGATATAGGGGGTTGTTACATGTCGGGCTCCTGTTCTGCTATGCAGAAACCACAAACTGCCAGGGGATTGTTCTTGTTATTTTCTTTAACTGGACAATAATAAATCCCCTTACTTTCTCGCACTTCCAATCCACCAGGAAATGGTGTCCCTACGGGATGGACAGGTTCTTCCTGTATAAAAGTGGTATAAAGAGATAGGATCAGGTAAGGTTTGAAGGATCGCTGATTACCAAACTCTGCTTTCATTAATTTTTCCTGTTTTCCAAGGAGCTGGATGGCTTCTTTCAATTTTTTAACATCAACATATCCCTGATAAGATCTTTTATCATTTTTAACATCACTGTAACCCTTAAGATAACCTTCCGTGTACATTTTTATATATTCTTCCTGGAAATGGGGATGAACATGTTCCATACTTTTTTTAAGGAAACTACAAGTTTTGATAAAATCATTAATGTGCAACTGGTTGGCTTCACCCTTCAGGGCCTGCAGCAGATCATTTTTCTTAATCCTACTGGTGAAATTCAGGTCTTTAATCATCATTTCAAAAACGTTTCATCCTTTTTAAATAAAAAATTATTTGCATAAAATTCCAATTTTAAAAACTTAATGATAATGGGGGGTTATTAGGGTGTTATTTGGAGGTTAAGGGGGGTTATTAGGGAAGGTTATTTAGAGGTAATCCTATGGTGACAGGTAGGGGGTTATGTTAGAATATTGCAAGATATTAAGGGGTATTAAGATATTATGGGAATTAATCATGGACATGATACCTTTTAAGAATATTTTCCGCTGTTTTAGGACCAATACCTTCAATACGCAGAAGTTCCTCCCTTGAAACATAGCGAAGGTCAGTTCCAAAGGCATCCACCAGGGCCCGGGCCCGTCTACGTCCCAGACGTTTAATCCCCACCACCAATGGCAGAAGTTCCTCCTTAACACCATAATAAAGACGGGCAGATAAAGTTTCCATGGCATCCAGTCCAGTGTATATACTAAGAACCTGACAAATATCCCGATGGAACTTCACCAGTAATGATGCCTCATAGGCAGCTCTACGAGTGGATGCAGCATAAACATTAAAGGCATTCTCAATCTCATACTCACTACGCTCATCCATCCACTCCATAAGAGTGGCAGCAGTGGCTTCC
>JAHKLQ010000177.1 GCA_020854975.1 Methanobacterium sp. | reverse complement strand
TAATGAGATATGGGAGTAAATATCCAACTTTTTATAATCTTTCTTCCCTCAAAATACTGGGCAGTGTGGGTGAACCAATGAATCCTGCAGCCTGGATGTGGTTATATAAAAATATTGGCCATGAGAAAACACCTATAATGGATACCTGGTGGCAGACTGAGACTGGAATGCACATGATTGCACCACTGCCTATTTCTCCCCTGAAACCAGGAACACCTACTTTACCTCTGCCTGGTGTGGATATAGATTTGGTGGATGAAAATGGTAACCCTGTTCCTGTGGGTGAAGATGGATATGTGGTGGTTAAAAGACCATGGCCTGCCATGTTCAGGAATCTGTATAAGAATGAAGAGGGATTCGTTAATTCTTACTGGAAAGAGATACCTGGTGGATTTTACACTGCAGGGGATATGGCCCGTAAGGATGAGGATGGATATATTTGGATACAGGGCCGTTCCGATGATGTTTTGAAGATTGCCGGGCATCGGGTTGGAACTTCTGAGGTTGAAGCTGCATTTTCATCCCATCCTGCTGTGGCTGAAGCAGCAGTCATTGGTAAATCAGACCCCATCAAAGGCCAGGTTATAAAAGCCTTTGTCATACTCAAAGAAGGTTATAGGTTAACCACCAAACTTATCAGTGAATTACAACGGCACGTTCGTTACGAACTGGGGCCAGTGGCTGTTTTAGGTGATATAACCCAGGTTGAAAAACTACCGAAAACCCGGAGTGGTAAGATCATGCGACGGGTACTCCGTGCCCAGGAGGAAGGCCGGGACTTAGGAGATTTATCTACCTTGGAGGAATAATCCCTTTGAAAGCGGCTAAGTTGAGTTTAATCAGATTTAATTATCTGGATTAAGAGCGAATAGGATGGACACGTATTAACGAGTAAAAAAGTTCAATGTTAATACGTTTTTTTATTTATTTTAAAAATTAAAAAATAATAAGGGGAAAAACAGGTAAATTCAGTTTCAATCTAATCTTTTTTACGAATAAAATGATTCCTCATTTAATTTCTTTTATAATATATTTAATCAACTTTTATAACTATCTCTTCTTCATTTAATACTTTATTATAAGCTTGTGCTTCGATTATGGTCTTTAATTTTGATAGAGAGATTTTTATCCCCTTAGATTCAAGAGTTAACGCTATTTTTTTAATGTCTTCATATTCTGCCTTTAAAGATATAACATGATCATCATCATTTTTCAGGTATTTAACCCGAACTTCTGACTCGAACTGCTCATTTTTCCCTTCTATTGTCACTTTTCGGGAGTTGATCTCAAATGGGAGGGGTATATGTTCTGTTTTGAAAGTTTTTATTCCTAAAGTACCTAATTCCAGGGCAAGTAATGCAGATACATCTTCTAGGTGTTGTCTGTCAACATCCACTAAAAAAATATATTCAACACGTCCTTTTTTGGTAATAGCATTAAGGACGTGTATATTTTTGGCTCCTTTCTCCATAGTCCGTTCAATCACATAGGGCAAGCCTTCGGCTGGTAAATCATCAACAGTAGTCATCAACAGCATGTTATACCCCAGGAATTAAAGTTCAGCCATTATTTTAATAGCACGTTTAGCAACTTCTTCTGCTCTTTGGATTCCTCCAGGAATAGCTGAAGACACATAAGCTCCATTTACGGCTTTTTTAGCTATTTCGTTCGGTGTTAGGTCACTTACCATTGTCGCAGCCACGGCTGCAGGTACTATGATGTTTATAATGGTATGGCCACACAGTTGTAATTCTGTCACTGGAACAGCTGCTAATGGAATTGCTTCCAGTATATCCATTTTTTTATTAATCACAGCATCGGGTATCACATTCTGGGATAAACCATCGAATACTATTTTTTCTCCATCAATGGTGATTTCCACTGCTGCATCTGTGTCAAATCCACAGTATCTTTTAAGGAAATCATTGGGACTTCTCCGAGCACAGCCCTGGTAACGGGTTATATCTATCTTTATATCTTTTCCCATCATTCCACTGAATAAGGCACTGCAGGCAGTTTCCACATTTTCTAGTTTCTCATCGTCCAGCATGCGCACAATTTCATCCAGTTCTTTACCTTCTTTCAGTTTATCGTAGGTAAATTTAGCTCGTTCAGATACTGCACGTGCTAATCCTCCGTCTGTAGCCAGTATCATTGCCTTAGTGACTGGTCCTCTTTTAACTTGTTCTGATTTACGGGATATGGTGTTGGTGGCTACTTTGGCCAGTTCTGGTTCAAGCCAAAAGTTTTCTTTGATTTCTTTTATTTTTTCTGAAGCTGCTTCCAGGTCTCCACCACTACTGATGAGCACTTTCATGGCCAGTACCGCATCTGCAGTCATATGACCTAGTGGGGGTTGCAATGGTCCGCCAGAGAAACCTGCACCAATGGCTAGGGATTCTTCGAATGCGGATAACATCTCTTCAAAGGCCATCATACCTATAACTGAAGGTCCCCCAATATCTTTCAATATAACACCTAAATCACCTACTAGGCGTGCGGTGTCATATTCCTCTCCGGTTCCTCTGATATGGAGCTTTTCAGGAAGTCCCGCTGCTTCAACTGCACCCAACCCGGAAACATAGGCACTGTTGTCTTTGAATATTTCACCGTACTTTTCCCCAACTTCGGAGTCTGGATGGACTATTTCCAGTATAGCTGCAGATCCGAATATTGCAGCAGTAATTGGGCTGGGGGGCATGCCTACATTGGCGTAGGCTTTTAACATACCCTTAGTTCCTGCAGCCGCGCCGTTTTTAGCGATTTCTGGGAATGCTATGTCTTCTCCCAGTGCTCCGTGGCCATATAGTGGGCCTCCACCTACACCCATGGGCATGATGCTTCCATCTATTTCTGGGATGATTTTATTGTCAAAAACAGCGTCATAAACGGCTTTAACTGCTGCGTAACCAGATATTCTATTGTTTACCTTGGCGGTGGGTATGGCTATGACACCGCAACGATCTACTCCTGCGATTATCCTGGCCATTGCCCCTAACTTCCTGTTACCTGCGGGTACTCCTGCCTGGGCGTTGGTACCTGCGAAATAACATAAAGTAGCACTTATAAGGGCAGCGTTGGCTGGGTCGGCTCCGGCAAGTTCTGCTGCATCTATTGCCTTTTTTAACACGTCGTCTATTGGTAGTTGTTGGACATTGTGGTCAGTGAGTCTTATTTCTGTCCCCCTCAGAACATCTTCAGCAATGGAGTTTGCTGCACATATTGCAGCGATATTTAACATCCCATGCCCCTTGGTCAGAGCTTCAATCCGATCGTTGGTCATCATATCTACATCGGAGGTTGAAGCCATAATTGCTGCTGTTATTTCTTTTTCCATAGAATCACTGTGTATATTTTATGGAAATGCTTTCATATAATTTTTCCGACCCTATGATTATATATTAATCAAGATTAAAAAATTATTATTTAATAAGGTGATGATTAATGCCTAAATGGTAATATAAATTAATTATTCATGATAAAATTGGAATAAAAACTCTAAAACGCTGATAAGAAAAATAGTAAAGGAATATTGAGTATTACTTTGTATTTTTAGACGTATATTTATGGGTAAATACTGGTTGTAAAGCACCTTCACTTATAACTTATAAGTTATCACTAATAAGTTATAACTTTTATTTTTCTATGAAGTGTAACGGCCCCTACTTTCAATTTCATTGATTTTAGCCACAACTTCTTTACAATCTCTTACAGCCCCATATCCTTCAATTATGGCCTTAAAACAAACATCACTGATGTTATGATGAATACCATTGATGGCTTTTTTAAATACCAGAAGATCCACACCCTTATCTTCAACTAAATGGGAGATCTTAGCCAGACCAAAATCAATGAAAACCAGGGAATCTTTATCTTTGCTAAGTATAAGATTACTGGTGGTGAGATCGCCATGTATTATACCACATTCATGGAGCCGGGCCACATTTTCACCAATAATCCGTGAAATGTAGAGAATCTCCGATAAATCAATGGAATTTTCTCCACTGAAAAGTTCCTTAACTTCACTTCCCTTAATCTTTTCCATGGTAATGGAATAATCCTTTAAATCCACATCATAAATTAGGGGTGTAACTACTCCGCAGCGTTTGGCCTCCCCCATGATTTTAGCTTCATTTTTGGTTCTTTTCCGTCGTAGGTAATCATCGATCTCTTTGATTCTGTACCCTTTAACCACCCGCTTTTTTAGGAGAACCTCTTCACCAAGGTAATAATCATTGTATATGTTGGCTTCCGCACCCTTGGCCACCAGTTCTGCGGGCAACTTCAGCTTCTTTGATGACTTTTCCATCCAGGGAACATCCACCTGGTCCGTACGATAACGTTGAATAACTCCTGTGTCCTTAATCCCTTGTTTAATGCCATGTTGCTGCATTAAAAGTCCTAACCAGGCAATCATAGCCCCATTATCTCCACAGTACTTCATTTCAGGCATGAAAAAATCAGCGTAATGTTCTCTGGTCATGGTCTCCAACATCTCCCGCAGACGCTGATTGGCAGCTACTCCTCCCACCAACAACACCTCTGATTTTTTAGCATGTGCCAGAGCCCTTTCTGTCACCTCCACCAGCATGGAAAACGCAGTTTCCTGTAAACTGTAACACACATCCTCCAGAAGAGCGCCAGATTCATATTTACGAATAGCCGCAGTGAGTAAACCAGAAAAAGATAAATCCATTCCCTTTACTGTGTAGGGTAACTTTAGATAATTATGGGATTTCCTGGCCAGTTCTTCAACTCGGGGACCACCAGGATGTCCCAGCCCCACATTCCTGGCAAACTGATCTAAAGAGTTACCTATAGCAATGTCCAAAGTTTCACCAAAGATCTGATATCTTCCGGCATCAAAAGCAATTACTTGGGTGTTTCCTCCACTCACATATAATGTTAAGGGGTCCTGACAGCCAGTGGTTAATTTTCCAATCTCGACATGACCTATGCAGTGATTTACACCCATAATGGGCACATCCAGAGATAATGCCAGGCTGCGGGCAGCGGTGGCCACAGTACGCAGGGCTGGTCCCAGACCAGGCCCACGTGAAAAAGCCACCATATCCACATTTTGCAGTGATAGATCTGCTT
>JAHKLQ010000090.1 GCA_020854975.1 Methanobacterium sp. | reverse complement strand
AATATTTTGAGTTTTTACTCATCCTTTTTAAAAATAAATGAGTTTAATTGGAACTAAACAAATTGAATTAAACTAGATCTATAAAAATTTAAATTATATAATTAGTACCTAAAGGTGAATGAGTTTGATTAGAGTTGCCGATTTTATAGCAAGTTATCTGGTGGATCTGGGAATCAAAGATGTCTTTTTAGTCTCAGGAGGAGGTATGATGTACCTCCTGGATGGACTGGAATGTAATCCTGATATTAATTTTGTCTGCGCCCATAATGAGGCTGCTGCAGCAGTAATGGCAGAAGGATACTCCAGGGTTAACAACGAAATAGGTGTTTTATTTGTTACAACAGGTCCCGGAGCAACCAATGCAGTTACAGGAGTTGTGGATGCCTGGGTTGATTCCATTCCCCTACTAGTTATATCAGGCCAGAGTAAAAGGTCTCAAAATGTCCATAACTCTGGAATTCCAGGGTTAAGGTCACTGGGGGGACAGGAAGTTCCCATTCTCCCCATAGTTGAATCCTTCACCAAATATTCAGTTATGGTTAATGAACCTGAAAAAATCAAGTATCACCTGCAAAAAGCAGTTCATGAAGCTAAAAGTGGTAGGCCAGGACCATCCTGGTTAGATATTCCTTTAGATGTACAGTCCTCCCTTATTGATGAAACTGAACTGGAAAATTTCATACCCGAAGATCATTCCATTACCAGCAGCGAAGAAAAAGTGGATAAACAGATAAAAAGAACTATGAATCTTTTAAAAGAATCTGAAAGACCTATTATAATTGCAGGTAATGGTATCCGCTTGTCAGGAGCTCAGGAAAAGTTTATTGAATTAATTGAAAAGATTAAAATCCCGGTTGTTGCCTCCAAATTAGGACAGGATCTTATGGATAATAACCATCCATATTACGCTGGATTTGGAGGTACTAAAGGTACCAGGGCGGGTAACCTGGCCATGCAAAATGCTGATCTAATTTTAAGTATTGGTTCCAGACTGGCCATACCTTTTGTTGGTTATGAGTACGAATTATTTGCCAGAGATGCCCAGAAGATTGCAGTGGATATTGATCAAAGAGAAATGGATAAAAAAACTATCCAACTAGATATTGCAATTAATTATGATGCAAAACAATTCATTGAAAAACTTTTAAAGAAATTAGAGGATGACCCGGTGCCTGAAAAAACAGCCTGGATTAATAAATGTCAGGACTGGAAATCCCGCTATTTTGATGAGCCTGAAGGTCTTTCATATGTTCAAAGTCCCCTATCTTCATATAATCTCTTTGATATGTTTTCCAAACTCCTGGATGAAAAATCTATTGTGATTGCTGATGCAGGGACAGTTTACTGTATAATTTCACAGGCATTTAGGGTTAAACTTGGGCAAAGAGCCATCACACCTGCCTGTTTGGGAACCATGGGATTGAGCCTTCCTCTGGGTATTGGAGCACACTTTGCTGATAAAAATGCCACTGTGGTTGCTGTTACCGGTGATGGGTCTCTTCAAATGAACATACAGGAATTACAAACTCTTTACCATTATCAGATACCTCTCAAATTATTTGTAATTAATAACAATGGATATTTATCCATACGAAATAGTCAAAATAGTTATTTCGAAGGCCGATATGCTGGTTGTACTTCAGAAAGTGGTGTTTCCTGTCCAGAACTGCAAAATATTGCTTCAGCCTACAAAATTAAATATGTGGATATATCCAGTTTACAGGAACTAGAAGAAAAAGTTAAAGAGGTAATTAATTTTCCGGGTCCAGTTATATGTGAAGTTTACACAGACCCTAATCAGAAGATTATTCCCAGTGTTTCTTCCAAAGAACTTGAAGATGGAAGCCTTGTATCTGCACCACTGGAAGATATGTGGCCATTTTTGGATGAAGAAGAATTGAAGAAGGAAATGATTATAAAAACTGTTAAATACGAAAAATAATCGAATTCATTCTGTAATTCGTTGATTAAGCCCTCTTAAATATTTCTTTATTATCCTATTTTTTTTATAATCAATTCTTTTTATAAATTAATATACCTTTAAATTAACACTAATTTTGACAAGTAGGTAAGGATAAATAAATTCTCATACAAAAGGGTAATTTATATATTCCAGAAAATGTCCCTATTAATTTCAAGTAAAATTGAATTAACGGATGTCATTGATGTATAATATGTAATTTTTTCAGGTCGTGAGGCATATGGTAAATTTAACCATTGGTAATAAAGTTTTAAAGGACATTGAGTTAATGATCTTTGATAAGGATGGAACTCTGTTTGAACTCTACCCATACTGTAGTAAAATGGTTTTTCAACGAACCCGTGCAGTGATGAATGTGATGAAAAACCAAGATATTGTCCTAGAAAACTGGTTAATTAATGAGATGGGTGTAGATTTAAAGAATGAGAAAATATATCCTCAGGGACCAATTGGTGTTTACTCCAAGTACTATGCCATAGATATGTTATTTGAAAAAATCAATGCCAATGGATACCACATCACCAAGGATATGTTAAAAAATGCCTTTGGTGAAGCAGATATCAATATTAACCATCAGAACTACTTAAAAGAAGCACTGGTTCCTGTTCATGGCATGATAGAATTCATTAAAAGGAGCAATGACAAATCTAAATGTGCTATTTTTTCCAACGATATGACCCAGCGTCTTAAAGATACCCTGGATATTTTTAATATTGGCTCTTACTTCGACTGTGTCCTGGGTGGTGATCTGGTGAAAAAACATAAACCAGATCCAATGGGTGTTTTACAGATCATGGAATGTCTTAATGTCTCTCCCGAAAAAACCGCATTTTTTGGTGACTCCACCCTGGACATTGAATCAGCAAAAAGAGCCAATTGCAAATACAGGATAGGGGTCCTATCTGACATATCAGATATTGATTTTTTAAAAAGAAATTCAAACGCTATGATCACTGATTTTTCCCAGATCAGCGTGGAGGATGAGTTTTAATCTTAAATAGAATATTTTTTTATGACAAAGAGGATAAAGTTCATCTTAAATATTATTAAATGTTGTTCTTTTATGAATCAAAGAGGTGTGAAAAATGGATCTGATGGAACAGGAAAATAACCTATTATCCCGGCTCTTAACTTTAAAGAATGAATTTGGATGTGAAGGGATCAAATCTGAATTCGAAAATGAGGCATCTGATTTTGCTGATCTGATTTTTTTAAGATATATCACCGCTAAAACTGGCCTGAAACTCTACATTAAACTTGGAGGGGTTGAAGCATTTACCGATCTGAAAATGTGTATAGATCTCATTGCCGATGGAATAATAATCCCCATGGTTGAATCTGAGTTTGCTTTGACCAAAAGCCAGAACATGATAAAAGACATATTCGGGGATAACACCAACAGTTTTGATGTTATTGTGAATATCGAAACAAAAACATCCTTGGAAAATCTTGATGAAATAATTCTAAAAATGGATGAATCAATTAAAGGTATAACCATTGGAAGATCAGATCTTTCCTACTCTTATGGAATGGAAGGTCAACAGGACTCTGAATTCGTTAACAAGAAGGTTGAAGAGATTGTGAATAAAGTAGAATCTCACAAAAACATTAAGATCACTGTAGGAGGGGGTATTAGTAACAAAACATTTGAAAACCAGTATCTTATTGAGAATATCATTCCAAAATTAACGTGTATTGAGACCAGAAACGTGATCTTGAACTCTTCCTGTATTCATAATCCGTCTTCACTTAAACATGCCCTTGATTTTGAAAGAAGTTACCTAAATTTTAAGTTAAGTAAAAAGAAGATCTTTACCAGATTTGACCTGGAAAGATTCAACACCCTAATGAAACGAGGCTGAAAAAAGAGGTAGATTAAGATGGTAAAATCAGTTCAAACCATCCTGGTAACTGGATCAGGTGGATTCATTGGGAGTAATATCACTGAATTCTTTAAGGATGAGTACCAGATACTGGAACCTAAACATCAGGAATTGGATTTGTTATCGCAGGATGGTGTTGATGATTTTTTCCAGAATAATCAAATAGATTATGTGATTCATGGAGCTAATATTGGGGGAAATCGAACCAGAGCGGATGGTCCTGAGATCGTGGAAGAAAACCTCCGAATGTTTTTTAATCTGACAAAAAATCAGGAAAATTTTAAAAAACTAATACACCTTGGTTCTGGGGCAGAGTACTCCAAAACAGAAATGCCACCCATGGTCACTGAAAATGATTTTGGAAGGTATATCCCCACAGATTACTATGGATTTTCCAAGTATGTAATATCCAAATACATTGAAAATACCGATAAAATTTATTGTCTGCGTCTTTTCGGGGTTTTTGGGCCAGGTGAAGATTATCGTTATAAATTTATCTCCAATTCCATTCTAAAAAATATGTTAAAAATGCCCGTAACCATAATGCAGAATGTCTATTTTGACTGGTTATACATTGATGATTTAATGCACATCATTGATTATTTCCTTAAAAACAATCCATCATCCAGTATTTTTAATATTACCACTGGAAAAAAAATCGACCTAATTTCCATTGTCAAACTGATCAATGATCTTTCTGACTTTCAATCCGAAATTAAAGTTGTTAATCCCGGCATGAACAGAGAATACAGTGGTGATAACCATAAACTCACTGGAGAAATTGGAGATTACAATTTCATGAACATGAAAGAAGCAATTAAAAAGTTAATGGATTTTTATCATACGAACTGTGATGATCTGGATTTGAACATCATCCAGGAAGATCCCTTTGCATCCCGGTGCAGGATAAACCGTGGATAATTACTGTAAGGAATTTTTCATGAATTTAAAGATAATATCATTTTGATATCAAAAAAATAGTTTAATATTCGGGGTTTTAGGTTATGAATGAAGAGAAGTTAAGGGAAGAAATATTTCAAAGGGTAAAACGAATTTACGATCTAAATAAAAAGGCTGATGAGTTTATTCCTGGTGAGTCCCCAGTTCATTATGCTGGTCGGGTCTATAATGAGCAAGAAATGATTTCTTTGGTGGATTCAGCACTTGATTTTTGGCTTACTGCTGGTAGATATGCTGAAAAGTTTGAAAAAGAATTTGCTGATTTTTTAGGTGCTAAATACTGTATGCTAACTAATTCCGGGTCTTCAGCTAATCTACTGGCCATCTCTGCACTGACATCAAAAAAACTTGGGAAAAGGAGGTTGAAACCTGGAAATGAAATTATTACCACTGCCTGTGGATTCCCAACTACTCTCAATCCCATAATTCAAAACCAGTTAAAACCCGTGCTTATTGACGTTGAATTAGGTTCCTATAATATTATGGCAGATAGAATTGAAAGTGCAATTTCTGATAAAACCAAGGCCATATTTGTTGCTCACACCCTCGGAAACCCAGTTAATATTGACAGAATCATGGAAATAACAGAAAAACATGATCTCTGGTTTGTTGAAGATAACTGTGACGCCCTTGGATCCAGATATCAAAAGAAGTACACTGGATCATTTGGCTGTATTTCTACCCACAGTTTCTACCCTGCACACCATATAACCATGGGTGAAGGTGGAGCAGTTGTAACCAACGACCCCCAACTTAAAGATATCATCCTTTCTTTCCGGGACTGGGGTAGAGATTGCTGGTGTGAACCTGGATGTGATAACACCTGCGGAAAACGTTTTGGATGGCAGTTAGGAGATTTACCCTACGGATATGATCATAAATACGTGTATTCACATGTTGGTTACAACCTTAAAGTTACTGATATGCAGGCTGCAATTGGTGTTGAACAATTGAAAAAGCTTCCCACTTTTATTGAAGCCAGAAATAATAATTTTAAAATCATCTATGAATCGCTTAAGTCCTATGAAAAATTCTTCATTCTCCCTACAAGTGAAGAAAGTGCTGATCCTAGCTGGTTTGGATTTCCGATTATGGTGAGGGAAAATTCCCCATTTACCCGTGATGACATTGTAGGCTATCTTGAAAGCAATAAAATCGCAACAAGAATGTTATTTGGTGGTAATTTAACCAAACAACCAGCTTATGAAGATATAGAGTTTCGATTGACGGATTCATTGTATAACACAGATCTGGTTATGAATAACTTATTTTGGATTGGAGTGTATCCAGGGATTACCCGGGAAAAAATGGATTACATGATTAAAATCTTATCTGGATTTATGGACAAGTTCATCTGAACCTACAAAGACGTTAAATTATTATATTGAACTGGTAAAAAAGTAAGATTAATTAAAAATGTCTTGTATAATCTAAAATAGTTTTATTGAAAACTAGTTTATTGGAATTCTGTTAAAAGATATAAAGATTATTTGAATTCCGTTAAATAAGATATAATGATTATATGGATTCATTCTTTAACCCTAACTTATCTAACCGAATACCAGTACGTATCAAGATATAATACATCATTAATCCATGAAATGTAATGATTTAAATGAAATCATCAAAAATTCTGGAAAAGAATCCTCTATTAAAGAGAATTCTCACCATCATGGGGATTGATAAAGCCGTTTTTTACACCATTTTAGGTGTGATATGGTCCTCTATTGCTGGAGTTCTGGGGATATTCTTTATAGTGAATTATTTAAGTTTAGAACAACAGGGTTACTGGTACACATTTATAAGTTTAGGGGCCCTGGCAACATTCGCAGAACTGGGATTCACCACTATAATTACTCAATTTATCAGTCACGAATATGCTCACCTTTCAGAAAAGGATGGAAAACTGTCCGGGGATGATTCCCGTATTGACCGAGCCATATCACTGGTTAAATTTTCAGTGAAATTTTATCTCATAATTACCACAGTTGCCTTTGTCCTGCTTTCAGTGGTTGGTGCCATATATTTAATGTACACCAATATTAACAGCTTAACACTACTTTTAGCATGGATTGCATATTCTTTTACTGGTGCTTTCCTGTTACTAGTATCCCTTTTAGGTGCAGTTTTAAAGGGCTTTGATCAGGTAAGTAAAGTACAAAAAATTATCACTTTCGTTTCTGTTGTCAGTAACATTTCAATATGGGGTGCTCTTATGCTGGGCCTGAATTTATGGGCTTTAGCCATAGGTGGAATAGTTAATATGATTTTCAGTATAGTCCTCTTCTTGTTCTCTTCAAAGTCGTTATGGAGTCAGATATACTATACAAAAATCAATGGGAGTTACAACTGGCTGAGAGAAACTCTCCCTTTACAGTGGAGATATGCTATTAGTTGGGCATCGGGCTACTTCATATTCCAATTCATTGTACCGGTAACCACCCTATATGCCGGGGCCAGTGTTTCTGGTAAACTGGGATTGTCACTGGTCATTGCCCGAGCAGTCCAATACCTGGCCAACTCGTGGGGGATGACCAAAGTTCCACAGTTTAACATGTTAGTTGAACGTAAAGAACGTTCCAACCTGGATATTCTTCTTAAAACCATTCAACAACAGAGTTTAATTGCTTTTATAGTGGGATCTATTGGTGTAATTCTGTTACTCATCTACATATTTCCGTTGATAAACTGGAGTGATAGGGTACTTCCAACCTCTGAAATCATAATCATTCTAATTGCTGAAGGAGCGAATCTTATAGTCTTCAACTGGGCATACTATTTAAGATCACATAAAGAAGAACCATATATGAGAATATCCGCAATAAGTGCCATAGTCACTGGATTGGCAGTCTGGGCTACTATGTACCTATTTTCATCAACTTTAATTGCTTTAAGTGCATACTGTGTAATAGTACTGGTAATGTTGATTCCGGCATGGAGAATATTCGTTAAAAAACGCAGTGAATACAACAAAACATGGAAATAAGAAAAAATGATTGAAAAAAAAATAGGAATCATACTCATTACATATAACCGTGCCTCTGATCTGGAACATACTTTTAAAGAGTTACTAAAAAGCCCATTTATGGCCTGTAATATAAAAGTACTGGATAACTGTTCTACTGACCACACCCCTAAAATCTGTGCTAAATATCAAAAAATATTCCCTAAAATGACCATTATCCGGCATAAAAGGAATATAGGGGGTAATCCTAATATTTTACGTGCAGTGGAATATGGGGAATTTGAATACACCTGGATATTATGTGATGATGATTTTTATGACTTTACAGACTGTTCTGACTTAATAAGTGCCATTGAATCTGAAAAATACGATTTAATATCTCCCGGATCTCCGGGAGAATTTGAGTGGGAAAGAGGTTTATCCACCAGCGTTAAAGAATTAATCAGGAAAGGCGCATTATTTTTCCAGGCTCGAAGCTTTGTACCTGGTCTTATTTTCAGAACAGAATTATTTGATTCAATATCAATCCATCAGGGATACTCCAATGCTCATAACTTTTTTCCAGTATTTCCATTCATTAATAAAACTTTTGAAAACGATTGTTCAATATTTATATCTAAAAATGTTATCGTTAACAATGGCACTCATAACCCAGCATCTTACTCTCATTTATCTTTCATTGTAGGCTGGGTTAACAGTTGTTTAATGATAAAAGATAAAAAAGTCCGAAAAAAAGCTATTTATGGTGATATCGGCAATAATCATTTGTTAAAACGTGTTTTTCATGCAATTTTACTACAAAAAGCAAAAAATGAACCAACATTTAAAGATACATTTATATTAATACATGACTTAAATCTAGCATTTGGTTTAAGTAAAGATGTCCTAATTACCTTGCTTATCATGCCCCTCGCTATTTTACCCAGTTTTCTAGCAAGATTTATTTTGAAATTTTATTTATATCTTATGTTCACCAGGCATGGTAATGATATACCTCAAGACTGGCTTGATGACCTATCTAAAACTAGAACCATTGACCCTCTAAGAAAATTTTAAAACAAGAAATTAGCATTAAATAATTAAATCCTTAAATAATGGAGTTAGATATTTAAATCTACAAATAATTTTGTATAAAATAATTTTGCCTAATAAATCAAATCTATTACATACGACTTTCCAGTAAAAAATATCATTAAGGCGGATGTTAATGAAAATAGCTGTATTTCATAATCTACTTTCAGGAGGAGCTAAAAGAGCATTATATAATAATGTTGATTTTTTAGCCCAGGATCATGAAATTGATGTGTACGTTCCTTCAGTAGCCAATGAAGATTTTTTATCTTTAAAAAATGTTTCAAATAATTTATTTAGATTTAAAGTAAAAAATAGTCCTTTAGGATTTTTGTATTCTGCAATAAAGTATTTTCCTTCAAAAACATCTTTAATTGATCTTGAAAAAACACAGAAAACCATTGCTGAAACTGTGAATAAATCAGATTATGATGTGGTTCTCTGTGAACAGGATAAATATACAATGGCTCCCTTCTTTTTGAAATATATCCAAAAGCCACATGTGTATTACTGTCAACAACCTATTCTCTCCCAGAATATGATTTCGCAAAATCTTTACCAAAAATCTGGACTGAAAACCAGTAATGACCTTGAAAGCTTCCGTTTAAAATTTTATGGTTCACGTATGATCTCAATTGACAGAGATCTTATTAAATATTCCAAATACATCGTTGCCAATTCTTATTTCTCTCATGAGTCAATTTTAAGAAGTTATGGTATGAATTCGTTTGTTTCCTATTTGGGTGTTGATACTGATTTGTTCAGAACAATTGATGTTCCCCCAGAAAATTTTGTGTTATCTGTTGGTCGTTGCATACCTGAAAAAGGATTTGATTTTATAATAAAAGCCCTTGGAAAAATTGATGAAAAGATAAGGCCAGAGCTTTTGATAGTTTCAGATTTGGCTAATATTCACTGGAAAAATTACTTAGAAAGACTTTCAGCCAAATTGAATGTTAAAACAAAAATATTGATCTTAATCCGTGATGATGAACTGGTAAAACTTTACAATCAGGCCAAATTAGTATTATATGCACCTTATCTTGAACCATTTGGTTTAGTTCCATTAGAGTCCATGAGCTGTGGAACTCCAGTAATCGGTGTGAAAGAAGGAGGATTGCGAGAGACAATTAAGCACAATCATACCGGTATTCTCACAGAAAGAGATGAAACTGCATTTTCTAAAGAGATCACACGATTACTTGAAGATGATAATGCAACCAATAAATTGGCTAAAAACTCTAGGAAATATGTAAACGATTTTTGGACTCTTGAAAAGTCAGGTGAAAGAATTCTAAATCATTTATGTCAGGCTATTAAACATTATAGTCCTTAAAAAATAACTAACTTATTTAACCGATTTGAAATCATGTATACCGTCATTTATAGCTTTTAATCCTTCTTTTGAAGTTTTTGAATCTTCTTTAAATACCATTAAAACTATGTTGACTAAAAGGTAAAAAAGGAAGCAAATAGTAAATGTGACTTTCTGAAGGGTGGATGCGAATCTCCACACAAATATCAGACGATTTCGTACCATGTAATGATAAATAACAAAGTAACTGAAATAACTATCCCATGAAACTCCTATTTTATGCCATATTTTTGCCTGAGGGACGTATAAAAGTTTATAACCATGTCTACGGATTCTGAAACTGAGGTCTGTGTCTTCCCAGTAAGCAAAGTAAATGGGATCAAATAGTCCTACTTTTTCCAGTACTTCACGTTTTAACAGGATAGAACAACCCTCTATGGTGTCCACGTT
>JAHKLQ010000170.1 GCA_020854975.1 Methanobacterium sp. | reverse complement strand
CCCATTCTTCCCCCGGCACCAGTTACTGCCACATTTATCATAATTATCATCTCCTCAAGTTTTAGATTAATTTTTAAAAAATAAATAAAGAGAAAATAAATTAATTAAAATCCATTGGTCTCTGAACAAGAGCTAATTATTAGGAAAAAAGGACTTAAAAAAAGCAAAGCTTCAATTAAGTTTTAAATTAGCTGCAGGTCCAGGAGCACCTTCTTGAGATTTTCCCTGCTTTCATCTTTAAGTGGTGCTAGTGGCATGCGCACATGACTTGCGGGTCTTCCCATCAGGTTAAGTGCTTCTTTTGCTGGTACAGGATTAGACTCTATGAAAAGAACTTTCATCAAGTCATATAATTCATAATGGAGATCTTGTGCCCTTGCAAAGTCACCTTCCAATGCTTTTTTCACCATTTCACTCATACGTGCAGGATCCACATTGGCCACCACACTGATAACACCTTTACATCCCTGAACTATCATAGGCAGGGTTAGATTATCATTTCCAGAAAGTACTATGAAGTCCCTAATATCCATCTGGTTTATTTTCTGGATGGTCTGGGAAACTTTGTCCATATCAGGGTTTGCTTCCTTAATAGCCACTATGTTATCCAGTTGAGCCACGCGTCCTATGGTATCTACATCAATATCGGTTCCAGTACGAGAAGGAACATTGTAGACAATTATAGGAATGTTAGTGGATTCTGATAACATTTTATAGTGTTCATAAAGCCCGTGTGGTTGGGGTTTGTTATAGTAAGGAGTTATTACCAGAGCATAGTCTGCACCTGCATCTTCAGCATATTTAACAAGGTCTAGTGCTTCTTTGGAAGAGTTGCTACCTGCTCCGGCCACACAAGCCACCTTGCCCTTCACCTCATCCACCAGTATATCTATCATCTTCTTCTGTTCCTGATGGGTTATGGTGGCAGACTCACCGGTTGTTCCGGCGGCCAATAAGCCATTTACACCGCGTTCTAGGAGATAATTCATGTTCTCCCGCATCCCCTCTTCATCCACAGTATCTTCACGAGTGAAGGGGGTTACCATAGCAACTGTGGTACCTTCCAATTTCATTCCAAGACTCTCCTTACCAGTTCATAAGCTCTTTTACCATCATTCCAGTCTACAAATATAACAACTGAAGTCTGACTTGATGAGATTTCAACAATATTTATTTTATTCTGACGTAATGGCTCGGTAATTTTAGTGATAATTCCAGGAGTATCTATGAAGTCCTGGCTGTTCACGGTAATCATAGCAATCTCCCGGCCCAGGGATAGTGAACTTAAATCTGGATGTTCCACCACCACTTCATGCAGAATTTCATGGGCAGAGTCTGCCTTTGATTTGTCAATGAATAGGGTGATTGAATTTTGGCCAGTGGATATACCATATATATTGATGTCGTTGTTCTGCAGGGTTTCAGTAAGTCCTGCCAGAATTCCCACTTTAGTAAGGATCTCCTCACCAACCACGGCAATGACTGAGATGGGCTCATTGTTAAGGGTGGTTGATCTTAGCATTTTATCCTTTGATGGTCCCATTATCTCGGTTCCTGGCACTGAGAGATCTCCGTGTTCAAATCCTATGATCTTGGCATTTATTTTAGGGTCTTTATAACGTAGTGCATGAGGATGTAAAACCTGAGCTCCGTGGGTGGCCAGGTCACGCATTTCCTCCACACTGATTTTGTCCAGTTTCTTGGCGGACTGTAATTTGTTGGGATCAGTGGACATCACTCCTCCCACATCGGTGATAATGATCACCTCTTCTGCCTGGAGACAATGGCCCATTAAAAAGGCTGTGATGTCGCTTCCACCCCTTCCCAGAGTGGTAACGTTGCCTTCCCTATCTTTTCCCAAGAAACCGCAGAGAACCGGGATCACTCCCTGATCCAGGAGTTTTAAGATCTCCCGGGATCTGATTTCTGTCTCTGCAAAGTCAATTTTAGCATTAAGATAGTTGCTGTCAGTTATAACTGGCCAAATTTCCATGTGAGGATCAATATACTCTGATTTAACACCTAAAGATTCTATGGCAGATGAAAACACTCTTACACTGGTAATTTCTCCCATGGAAACTATGTCTGCCATTTGTTTCTCAGTTATGGATTTTCCTATGGATTTATCTACAATTTCCAGGATGTCATCAGTGGTCTTGTTGATAGCTGAAACTACCACCACCACCTTCTTACCCTGCATGTACTCTTTAACCACAGCTCGAGCTGCTTTTTTGATCCTTTTCCCATCTCCGAGGGATGTTCCTCCAAACTTGGCCACTATAATATCCATAGCAACCAACCTTAGAAGTAATTGTTTTTAACCAATCGGGTTACGTAACCTGCGATTTTGTTTCGCAAGTGTTTAGTACTTACAGTGGAGAATTCCTGCACTAATTTCTTATTTTCTTCGAAATCTGTGGTGAATTTACCGGGATAAGTTTCAATCAGCTCTTTAGCTGTCCTTTTGACGAATGATGTTCTTATGTTACCCATGCTTTTACCTCCTTAAAATTTTCTCTTGTTCTTTCTTGCTCAAATCCGTCAGTATCTTAATGATCTGGGTGAGACTGTCATCATCTATTTCTTGCTCCTTAGCTATTTCTCGGATTTTATGGTGAATATATTCTTCCCTTTCTGGATCATGAATATCCATATCCAGAACTATTTTGGCCTGGAGAATATCCCCTGCCAAGGAAGTACGTTTCTTGATGAGTCTTATTATTTCCTCATCCAGCTCATCAATTTTTTTCCGAGAGATTTGGAGCCGTTTTAACGCTTCTGCCCTATCCATGTTCAACCACCTTGGTTCCCACGTTATCTACTCCAGTTGATATGACCTTTCCAGGGTAAAAACTCCAAGCTTCCTTAACCTTGTCCAGAGAACTATCTGGAACTATGGCTACAAAGGAAGGTCCTGTTCCTGAAAGTCCGGCAGCCAATGCACCAGAATCCAGAGCATCCAAGGCAATTTCAGCATTGAAATTAAGTGCAGCACTGTACAAAATTCCGTTAAGGGTCAGGGCATGGTATATGTTGCCCCGAAGTGCTTCCTGGAATGCGAGTTTAACCCAGGGGGCCAGGAGTTTCATCCTCGCCACATCAGATTGGGCAGTAGGTGACTTTCTATTAGGCATATATATTAATATATTTTGCTCCTCCATTTGGCTACTGTGAAGGATCTCCCGACGAGGATTGTGGGTGATGGTTAGACCCCCAAAAAATGAGGCACTGGCATCATCAAAGGCTCCGGTGATGGTAACTCCTGCCTCTAGAGAAGCATCAATTGCCAGATTAACCATATCCAAATCACTCAGACTATTCTCTTCCACTAATCCCTCACCAACCAGGACTTGATAAGTGGCCATTACCACCGCATTAGAGGTAGCACTGCTACTGGAGAGTCCGGAAGCTACAGGGAGTGTAGAACTGGTTTGGATTCGTATTCCAGTATCCACATCAAATTTTTGGAGAACTTTTCTGACACATATCTCCATTAGTGTGGTGTCAACGCCTTTTTCAGCCTTAAATGTTCTTTTTGAGGGCTTTAAACTGGCTTCTGCATTCACATATAATTCTATGCCAAATGCAGATCCGCAACCCGTGGATATGGCATTAATGACTGTGGCAGACCCTGGAGATCTAACAGTTACATTCAAATAATCACCTAAGAAGAGTTAAACTCCTAATTTTTATTTTATTACCTATTTTTTATTCTACTATTTTATATAATAGAAGGAAAAACACTATAAATACATCGATAAAAATAATAAATTAAACAATCCGTGTATTATATTAGATCTATAACCCTACATGGAAAACTTAAGGTATAGTTATTATATGATGTATATTTTAGGTTTATTTATGTGATATATTAAATGGATTAGGATGATTAATTGAATTGTAGGGAATTTAGGGGAAATATCATGAGTAAAAATAACAAATTGCTTTTAGCTATTATAGGTGGGGGACTCTTCGTTTTTATAGTGCTTCTGGTCGCCATTATATCCCTCATTGGAAGTAGTGGTGAAATCAGTGGGAGCAGCTTTGGAAATACAGTGGCCATTATACCGGTTCAGGGAGAGATTGCATATGGTCAATCCAGCATTCTAGATGAATCTGTGGTGACACCCCAATCAGTAACTGATGGCCTTAAAGAAGCTGAAGAGGATAGTTCCATCAGTGCCATAGTTCTGGATGTTAACAGTCCAGGTGGTTCACCAGTGGCCAGTGAAGAGATTATGAATGCTGTTAAAAACTGTAAAAAACCCGTGGTGGTATGGATCAGTGATATTGGTGCCTCAGGCGCCTACCTGGTAGCTTCACCAGCAGATAAGATCATAGCCAGCCCATCATCCATTGTGGGTAGTATTGGAGTTATACTGAGTCTCACAGATTTATCTGGACTTTACCAGAAAATTGGGGTTAACGAGTACGCCATTAAAGCAGGGGAATATAAGGATATGGGTGCATCTTACCGTAACCTGACACCCGAAGAAAGTGAGATGTTACAGGAAATGGTAGACCAGGATTATGAATACTTCATAAGTATGGTGGCAGAAAATCGGGGTCTGAATACTAGCTACGTGGAAAGCATTGCTGAGGGAAAAATATATACTGGAACCCAGGCTAAAGAGTTAAAACTTGTGGATGAAACTGGTGACCGGGAACAAGCCATTGAAAACGCTGCCAGATTGGGTGGTATCCAGGGAGATTACAACACTGTAACTATCACATCTACTGAGACCTTAACCGATATTATTACAGGTTACACCACCAATTTTGCCTATGCTCTGGGTAAGGGAATTGGAAGTTTGTTAAATGCAGACTCTGTACAAAGCTCGGTGGATTACTCTTTAAGTTAAAATAGGATTCGGGAAACATTTTTTTTAAATTACCAAGATGTTATCCAAAGATTCCCGACAATACTATCAATCCTACTTTCTATAAAAATAGGATTTTCATGAAAAAGAATTAAAATGAAAATGAACTTAAAATAAACGTAAAATAATAATATATAAAATTAGATTAGAACATAATTAAACATGAGGTGAAAAAATGGTTGTCAAAGTAGAAGTATTTACATCCCCATCCTGTCCTTACTGTCCTATGGCTATTGAAGTTGTAAATGAAGTTGAAAAAGATATGCCTGGAACCTTAACTGTTGAAAAGATTGATATTATGCAGGATCGGGAAAAGGCTATTGAGTACGGTCTTATGGCTGTTCCGGCCATTGCTTTAAATGGAGTGGTACGCTTTGTGGGTGCTCCTTCCAAAGAAGAACTGGTAAAAGCCATAGAAGAAGAAACAAATCAATGATTAGTAAATTTTAATTTTATAAGACCATGGAAGAAGATTATTCTACCAAAAAAGACCAGAATACTGTTAAGCTTAATAATAAACCTTTAAAGGGGAATAAATCCCCTAAACCCATTCCTTTTTCTGTTGAAAGTGATGATTTTGGGATTACCACAGGAAGCGCAGCCACTGCCGCTGCTTTAGCTGCATTTTTATCTATAAGTGGGGAAGTTTCCTCTGTTAATGTTAAAACTCCTCTGGGATGTCTGGATATTTCTGTTAAAAGGGCATGTAAGATTAACAATTATTCTGGAAGGGCTTCAGTAGTCAAAAGACCCTACCATGACCCTGATGTTACTATAAACCTTGAAATTGAAGCAGAACTTCAACTTCGAGATGAACCTGGTATAACCATTAGGGGAGGGGAAGGTGTGGGCAGAGTGACCAAACCCGGCCTACAATTACCTGTAGGGGAAGCAGCCATAAATCCCATTCCCCTAGAGATGATCCGCTCCAACCTGGAAGATGTACTACCATCAAATAAGGGGGCAGCTGTCATAATTAGTGTGCCTAAAGGCAGAGAAATTGCCAAAAGAACTATGAATCCTCGTCTGGGTATTGTGGATGGCATTTCCATACTTGGAACCACCGGGATTGCCCGTTCCATGAACTCAGAAAGTTTTCAGAAAGCCAAAAAATGTCAACTGGATGTGGCACTGGCTGAAGGATACCATGAACTGGTTTTCGTGCCTGGTAATATTGGAGAGAAACTAGCCCGGAAATTGTTGTATGTGGAAGATGACCAGATCATCCAGATGGGTAATCTGGTGGGTTACATGCTGGATACCGCCAAAGAAATGGGTGTTTCAAATCTGATTTTACTGGGACATGCAGGTAAACTGGTTAAAATTGCAGGAGGAATATTTCAGACGGAACACCGCCTGGCTGACGCCCGTAGAGAGATCATAACCACCCATACCGGACTAATGGGGGGTAAAAAGAGATTATTGGAACAAATTTATCATTCCAATACAACTGAGGATATGATTGAACTTTTAGAAAGGGAAGAAATGGTAGAACCTGTTTTTAATTCCATTGCTCAGGCCATACAGAAATGTTGTCAGGAAAGGTTTGATGTAAATGTGGATGTGGTGATTGTGAAAATGGATGGAACTGTACTAAACACTAATCATCAGATCGAAATCATTGAACAAAACCCCTGAACTTATTTTAAACCTTTTTATAATTATTTAACCTCATATACTATTAATTCATAAATTTATAAACTGATGAAATCTATAAACTGATGAAATATTTTAATCTGGTGAAATCATGCGAATATGTTTATTAGGTCATTATCCCCCCCACATTGGTGGTGTTTCATCTCACACTTATCAATTATCACAACAACTGATAAAAAGGGGTGATGCTGTTTACGTTCTTACCTATCCTCACCCTGAAGCCAGAGATCTGGATGGTGTACAGGTGGAAACTGCATCTGCACCTAACATCAAGGGACTGCGGGGCTTTTTTTTCATGTTATCTGCCACTTTCCACTTGATGAGGATGGTACGTCAAGAAAAGATTGATTTAATCCATGCACATTTTTTACTCCCCCCAGGGTTGATAGGTGTTTTTGTAGGTTCAATTATGGGCAGGAAAACTGCAGTAACTGCTCATGGTTCAGATCTGATGATCCAAGCTGAAAATCCTGTTTT
>JAHKLQ010000007.1 GCA_020854975.1 Methanobacterium sp. | reverse complement strand
TTTAAAGAATCTGGCTATTTTAAAAGCCAAAATTAGTGAAGGGTCATATTTTTCTTTTTCTATGGCGATTATGGTCTGTCGGGTTACTCCCAATTCTTTGGCAAGTTCCTCTTGAGTCAAGTCTTGCATGGCACGATATACTTTGATTTTATTTTTCATGGAAATCAAGATCCATATTTTTTATTGTAATACCCATAGAAAATGTAGTATATAGCTAAAAGGGCAACTGCTGCATAAGAAAGAGTGAAACCAGCCTGGGTGTAATTTGGATACACATTTCTCATTATAATTAGAACCATTCCTATGATGGCTATGGAAATAGAAAAAACCACTATGGCAATTCGAGATGCCTTTTCACTCACCTTTGCTATTCTTTCATCTTCCAGAATTTCATCTGTGCTTTTTTTGTAGATATATGATATCATGGCACCAATTACGATTGCTAGAATAGCTGGAAGGAGGGCTCCAATACTAACAGATAGTCCCACCACTATTCCAACAAATATAGCGACAATTATTCTTAACATCTGATAATTTTTCATAAGATTACCTTCCTAGTTATTTTACAGGTTTAATATTTTCTGGTGTAGTACACACGGGCTGTGAAGTAGAGAATAAAACAGAAAATTGCTACTACGAGGAGTGTATATCCTGCCTGTAAAAATTGAGGATAGTTATCTCTCAAGGCAAGGATAATGATGCCTGCATAAATTATAACTGCTATGAGTATGCCTAATGTCATTGTAGCTGCTTTTTCATTGATTAGTTGAGTTCTCTCATCCTCCACAATAACACTGCTGTCTTTCTGGAAAATTTCTTTTAGATTATCCCTATGAATGTATAACACAACACCTAATGCAATTAAAAGTATGATTGCCAGCAAAATAATGTAAATATTCCCTAATATGAGCCCTGCAATCCATAATCCGGTTATAAACACTGAAAGTATTTTTAAAAATAAACCAGATTCGAATATGGAAAGCATTTTTAAAATTATTCCTGATTTTGGATTCATAATCTTCACCTTCTATCTTCACTCCTATCCATCTTCACTGCATCCATTTTAATCTATTCTCATCTTTTCAGACAATCTCCATAAAGTCACATTTGAAGCGAAAATTGTGCAAAGTAGCTGTAAAAATGGAGATATAAACACCATAAGAATTATCCAACCAATAAAGCTTATTTTGGGATGGTAAAGAATCATTGGAATTCCAAAATTCGCAAAATCTGCTACTGGATCCAGGAGCATGGTACTCACCGGTCCCCATATAACAACCATCCACATGAAGGTAAGAAAAGATGTAAAAAGCGAATATTTTAAAATATCAGCTAAAATATTGTTTATTCCTTTTTCAGAGAGTGTTAATCGTTTTGCAATATACCAACCAACTGGAAATCCCAATAATATGCAGAAAAATGGAACACCCATTCCCATTCCAACAAATAGAGTGTCCAAAATAACATAAATAATAAAAACTGTTTTTTTGTTTATTTTATAAATATTCATTTCATCCCACCTTATGTAAATAGTACTTTACATAATGTTATATAAACTTTACTAAAAGTAAATAGTAATTTACCAAGTACCTGATTTAACAACAATTCCAGAAAGGACCTACAACAAATAACACACTAAAAACTCAACACAAAATTAAAAAAAATCTCCCCCAATTACACATGCCATTTAAGAAATAAAATTTGAGATAAGAAACGCAATTTGAGATAATAAATAAAATTTGAGAACTTGACAAGATATTTGAAGAATAGAACTAGTCTTAGAGAATAAAACTGGTTTTATTAATTAAAACGACTAAAGAAAGAAGATAAATAAAAAAAATGATTTTATGCAGATGAAAACAGATAAATTATGATGATAATATACTATGCTTATGATTTATGTGATTATGGCTTACTAAGTTCCTGTAATATCTCATTGGAAACATTTAAGAACTTTTCTATTAATTTACGATATTTTTCCTCACTCTCTTTTAATTTCTTCTCCATCTTATGTTTATACAGAGCCATTTCTATGGCACTTTGAATTTCCCTATCTTCAAAGGGTTTTAAAACATAACCAAAAGGTTCTGTTACCTTGGCTCTTTCCAAGGTTTTCTCATCAGAATAGGCCGTGAGATAAATGATCGGAATGTCATAGAGTTCACGTATTTTTTGGGCTGCTTCTATTCCATCCATCTCACCCTTCAGCACAATATCCATTAAAACCAGGTTTGGTTTCTTTTCTCCAGCTGTTTTGATAGCTTCTTCCCCATTATCCACAATCCCCAGAACCTGGTATCCCATGCTCTCCAATCGAAGTTTAACATCAGCAGCAACGATAATCTCGTCTTCAACTAGCATAATACTTACATCGGACATTAGCGGTCACCCATAAACTCAAAGAATATTTTAACTTATAGTAATCTAATAGTTATTTCAGTGTTATATTTGTCATCACTATAAATTATTAATTCCTATACTAAATTATTGGAAATTTGATTATTAAAAAAATAGTTATCAAAATTTACAGATCCACTTACAAATAAGTTTCCATGAAAACTTGTCATGCGTTATTGACCAAGATGAATTTCTAGGTTAACTACCCTCATTATCAACTAAACATCCATGATTTATCTTTCCGATAAGCCAGGACCCTATAGAACAACTTTTAAATAAACATTTTAAAACGTGGAATATAATCAATCTATATAGATATTAATTAATTCAGGGTAATGGGGTTTAAAAATGAATGAAAATGTTGATGAACTTCTTAAACTTATTAAAAACGAGTTCAACTTAAAAGAAAGTGATTTAGGGAAAATTCGCCAAAATTTCGATGAGTTTTATCTTTCATTTAGTTCCAAAGGTCCTCTGAGACTCATGGAAGATGACGATGCTCCTGTACCTTCATACTGGATTGTAACCCCCCAAAGTAGCTATAACAAAGTTATTTTATTTTTCCATGGTGGTGGTTTTAATATGGGCTCCACCTATGGTCATCAGGACCTCTGCCAGCGTCTATCTAAATATACTGGTTTTTCTGTACTTAGTGTTGACTATCGTCTGGCACCAGAACATCCTTTTCCCGCGGCAGTCGAAGATTGCATCCGATCCTATCTCTGGTTACTGGATGAAGGTTTTCAAGCTAAAGATCTAGTGATATCTGGAATATCTGCAGGTGGAAACCTAGCATTGGCCACTCTTCTGGCTTTGAAAAAAATGGAAGAAAAGATGCCACTTTGTGCAGTTTGCATGTCACCAGCTGTGGACCTCACATTCCCCATTGTTTACAATCATTTGAAGGATGTTAAAGATTGGATCAACCCCGAAAGACTGAACAAAGTCCGAAAATTATATATGCAGAACCAAAATCCTAAAAATCCCTTAGCTTCACCCATATACGGAGATTTAAAAGGACTTCCTCCTCTTTTACTTCAAGCTGGTAGTCGAGAGCTTCTCCTTTGTGATATTAACCGATTCAGGGACCTGGCCGTGGAACAAGAAGTGCAGGTGAGTCTGGAGATCTGGCAGGATATGTTCCATTGCTGGCAGATATTTTATTCCCATCTACCCGGGGTTGACGGATCCATGAGGAGTATTGGTGAATTTGTAAAGAAATTAGAGGGATTATAATTGCTTAAAAAAAATAATTTGATATGATGATTAAATGAAAAATTTAAATGAAAAATGAGGTATTTTTAGGAGGTTGTATTATGAGTAAAGTCTTAATGTTATGTGCCAGTCCCCGGAAAGAAAGCAATACCATGCAGGTTTTGGAAGAATGTGCCAAAGCCATAGAAAAAAACGGGCTTGAAACTGAAATAGTATCTTTAAGGCAGATGAAAATCCGTTCCTGCATTGCCTGTGGAAAATGTGCAGAACTACATCAATGTGCTCTTAAAGACGGTGTTAACGACATAATTGAAAAGATTAAAGTATCCGACGGTTTTATCATTGGATCTCCTGTGTATTTCGGAACTGCCCGTGGAGACCTGATGTCAGCCTTGCAGAGGATCGGAATGGTTAGCATGAAGTCAGGGAATTTCTTATCCTGGAAAGTGGGAGGACCTATAGCTGTGGCCCGGAGAGGGGGACACACCGCTACCATACAAGAAATGCTTATGTTCTTCTTCATTAACGACATGATCGTCCCGGGAAGCACTTACTGGAACATGGTTTTCGGATTAGAACCTGGAGAAGTTGAAGAGGATATGGAAGGTATGGAAACTATTCGGAAATTTGGAGATAACGTTGCTAAGCTTATAATAAAGATTAAATAAGTAACTGGAATTGTAGTGAATAGAGTAATATGCCAGAACAAGAACTTTACCGTAAATTTGCCCGTTATTATGACCTCATTTACCAGTGGATGGATTATGAGTGTGAAGCAGAATTCATCAAAAAAGCTGTAGAAAAGTACAAAATCTCTGAAGGTATGGATCTTTTGGATGTGGCCTGTGGAACTGGAGGCCATGCTTTTTATCTCCATAATTCTTTCAATATAATGGGACTGGATATAAACCCGGAAATGCTGGAAATTGCCCGGGAAAAACTTCCAGAAATAAAATTTATGGAGGGGGATATGAAGGAGATGGATCTCCCACAGGAATTTGATACTATTCTCTGCCTGTTCTCAGCTATAAATTACCACACCACTTTGGAGGAACTTGAGAAAACTTTTAAACGATTTTATGATCATCTAAAACCTGGTGGTGTTCTTATATTTGATCTGGGTTTTTGCACAGAGAACTGGGAAGAAGGTAGGATGCTGGTGGATGCTGTGGTTGAAGGAGATCTGCAACTGGCTAGAATATCTCAGAGTCAACTATATGATGGAGTTTTCTATGCCAACTTTGTCTTTCTGGTGAAAGAGGATGGAAAAATGGATTTTGAAATTGACCAACACAGGATGGGTGTTTTCCACACACCTGAAGTTGCAAACATACTAATAAAAACAGGTTTTTCAACCCACATTTACAATGGTTATCATGACTTTCCATGGGACAAAGAATCTGACGAAAGGCCCGTTTTTGTATGTGTTAAATTATGATATTTATGATATTAATGAGATTTATCTAAATTAAGTTCAGTATTATAAATGGGAAGAATATTTGAGATACTTTAAGATTGAGATAGTTTAAGATAGTTCTACAGAAGAAATGTTTTATAATTATTAGAAGGAAGTTTTAGAAGAAAATATTCTTAAAGTATTCTTTGAAATTTTTTGAAAACCTTTAATAAATGCTCAGAATCGGAGGATACATAATGAAAATTGCTGTTGCAACCTCAGACCAGATTAATGCCGATCACTTTGGCCGGACCAGAGGATTTGCCATATACCAATGGAATGGTGATGACCCTGAATTTATTGAATACATTGAGACCAACATCAACCCTGAATCCAAACACCAGTGGTACCAGGGTCTCAGTATTTTGGGAGACTGTGAAGTTGTAATTGCGGCCCAGGCAGGGATGAAAGCTAAATACGGGATTAAAAAAGCAAATTTAAAGTTAGTTGAAGATGAAGGAACTGTTAAAGAAGTTTTAGAACGTTTCATAGCCCATGAAAGGTTTATGAACAAGCCTCTCTGAGTCAATACTTAACAACAATCCCCTAAACACTTAACTAAAAAAATCATCCTGTGATCATAAAATTATCATCTAATCATAAAATCAGGATAATATCTTTAGGATTATCTGGATGTACCCTAACTGGAACTTTTCGGCCCACCGGGATTGAACCCATATCTAACAGATTCACAATTTCTTTATGTTCCAATTCATAGGGTTCATCAAAGGGAGTGGTTATCAAAAGCTTAAATCTGACTTCTGGCTGCTCATTGATATAAGTACCAGTCTGTTCCCGGCTGAGTATCTCTGCTTCACCACTGATACCATCATTAAGGAGAAATGTTTCTCTATCATTAATTCTTTTGTAATAATAATAAACTCCAAGCACCCCTACAATGGGAAACACTATGAATGCACCACCCATCGTAAATAGAAAAGTACTAAGAGGATAACCATCATCAGTAAGAGCTTCTGGAGATACCATTAACCCATAAAGAATCATTCCCACTCCAACTACTAGTAAAGGGGCAGTAGTTATAATCCACAGTTTGTTAGACACTTTCCACATTACACTTCCCTCGACTTTATAAATAAGGTAGTATTTTTGTTGTCTATTTCCTGATCCGTTAAGGAATAATTTCCATATACTTAAATTAAAAGTTTTCAAATAATATACAGAATCTTTTAGCCAATTATCAATATGCTACAGACTTACACAAAGTTAAACTAGTTATTCAGTTATTTTTAACTTCTTACTCTGTGAAATACAATATTTAATAAAATTTTTATTTTTATTTATTAATAATATTAGATAGTTTTAAAGTTAAAAAATAGGATGGTGGTACAATGCCTACGGTTCATGTAAATGTATGGAAAGGTTTCAAACAAGAAAATGTAAACTACTTAATTGAAAATTTAACTAAAGTCTTTGTAGATTTGGGTATTCCAGCAGACGCTGTGGAAATCTTAATACATGAGGTACCACAATCTCATTGGGGAATAGGTGGAATACCAGCTTCAGAAAAATTTAAGGATGTTAAAATTCCAGGATGGGATGAATAACTGATACCAATTATCCACAACTTATTTCCCTAAACCCATATTAACCAGATTAACGGTTTAACCGTGGGTTTATATTTCATTTTATCCAATCAATCAGGATTATTTTCATTTTATCCAATCAATCAGGATTGTTGATGGGAATCCATCTGTTAATATATATTGTGTAATATAGAGGTTTAAAAATGGGAGTCTTTGGAAAAAAATATCTTACACTAGTTTTAGAGATAAATAAACATTTTGAAGGTTACGTGGATTCCTACTTCGGCCCATCTTCAATAAAAGAAAAGGTTGAAAGCTCAAAAAAGAAGCCCATCCCTGATTTAAAAAATGATGTCAATGAATTAATCAATTCAATTCCGGAAAATGGTAAAAGGGGAAGATATCTGGAAAAAAATTTGCAATCCATTGATTTCACTCTGAAGATGCTTGATGGTGAAAAATTTGACTTTTATGATGAAATTGAAGGTCTCTTCAACATCAGACCACGAATTATGGATGAAAATGAGATTCTCAAAATAAGGGAAAAACTTAAAGAGCTGCTTCCATCTACAAAAGATAATAATGCGGATTTATACATGCTTTACATGGATTGGACTGGTAAATTTCGCCTTAGTAAAAAAGAACTGATTAAAGCTTTTGGTTTGACCTTAAAAGAAGTTAAAAAACGTTCTCAGGAAATTTTCAAACTGGTTGAAGGGGAAAGTGTGGAGATTAATTATGTTTCAAATCAGCCCTGGAAAGCTTATAATTATTTTTTAGGCAATGCACATTCTAAAATAGATGTCAACATTGACTATCCATATTATGCTTTTGAAATTCCCCGTATCATAGCCCATGAAACATATCCTGGACATCATCTTCTCCTGCAACTTCGTGAAAAAATTCTTTACAAAGAGAAAGGTTATCTGGATGCAGCGGTGTGCACTTTACAATCTCCTTTGAATGTTATTGCAGAAGGCAGTGCTAATCTAGCAGCAGAAATCATTTTTCCAGATGATGAACTCTATCAATGGATGGGGAAATTTCTTCTACCTAAACTAAACATGCCTCTTTCAAAACCAGATGAACTTGAAACATTTTATCAGGTTTTAAAAACAGTTGATGAACTTCAGATACCTGGATTATCCTTTAACATTGTAACTAACACTGCCATAAAATATTACAATGGAGAACTAAATAAAGGAGAAGCAGTTGATTATCTTCAGGAGTATGGTCTGGTAAGCAGGGCTACAGCTTCATCTACCATGGAAATGATTATGATGCCACTTTTCAGATCTTATATGACCATTTACTCGGAAGGATACATTCTAGTGAAAGACTATGTAACTAAAGGTAACTGTGAAGAACAGTTCAAAAATCTCCTGACCGAAAATATTTTACCTTCAGGGTTGTAGATGAATAATGGTAACTAAATTAAATAGGAACTGGATTAAAAGGGAGATTAAAAAAAATTATTAATAAATTTACCCAAAGAAGATATGAAAACATATAGGTCATGGAGAAACCATCCCCCCTAATGATTTTTTTCTCCCCTTCTTCTATTTGACAATATTTATAAACCATGAATGAGAGTTATAATAAATGATTCTAAACTTTTAGATTGGTTATGATTTTTCATATTATATCTAGAACTGTTAGTTCTATATAGAATCTTACAAATTATACGACAATGATAAGTGATTAGTATGGCTAAAGCAAGACGTAGAAGAGTTAGAGATACATGGAAAGATAAACAATGGTACACGATTACTACTCCTAAAGAATTCGGAGATGCTGAAATAGGCACCACCCCTTCCCGGGACCCTGACATGCTCCTGAAAAGAAGGGTCGAATCCACCATGAGAGAACTTACCGGTGATTTTAGCAAGCAGTACGTGAAACTCAAATTCCAGATCAGTGAAGTGGCTGGGGACACTGCCACCACCCGTTTCATTGGCCACCAGGTCACCAGTGACTATGTCAGAAGCATGATCCGGAGAGGAACCAGCAGGATAGATTCCATAGTCAGTGCGGAAACCCAGGACGGACAGAAAATGAAGATCCATGTTCTGGCTATCACCATCAAAAGAGCTAAATCCTCCCAGCAGCGCTACATCCGTGAAACTATAGAAAAACTAGTACAAGATGCGGCTAGTGAGAAAAACTTTGTGGAACTGGTGGAAGAGATTATAGGTGGAAAACTGGCCTCCTATGTTTACCATGAAACTAAGAAAATTTACCCTCTCAAACGGGTAGAAATTATCAAAACTAAAGTAGTTGACGAAAAAAAATCATAACCTGGGAGATAGATGATTATCTGGGAATATGTGGTTCTCCTGGTGATCATAGGGCTCATTACCTATGCTAAAAAAGCCCTGGATCTCCTAGGATCCATCTTTATGATCATAATGGGTGTGATCATCATCTTCGCCGCCGGTGCAAACTGGCTTTTTTTAATATTTTTATTTTTAATTCTGGGAGTCGGATTCACCAGATACAAATACGATTATAAAAAAGAGATCGGAGTATACGAAGGAACCCGAACCATTAAAAACGTAGTTTCCAATGGAATTGTAGCCTTTGTTATGGCTGCCTTTGGTAACTATGCTGGATTCATAGGTTCCATCGCCACCGCCACTGCTGACACCATGGCCAGTGAAGTGGGAGTGGCTACCACTCCACGACTTATAACTAACTTTAAAAAAGTTCCTCCAGGCACAGATGGGGGAATTTCAGTTGTTGGAACTATAGCCGGAATCCTTGGAGCAGGATTAATTGGTTTAGCCGCCTACATGCTAGGAGTATATCCTGACCTGTGGAGAACAATGATAATAGCAGTGGTAGCTGGAACCTTTGGCTGTTTTGTTGACAGTATACTGGGAGCCGGGCTGGAAATAAAAGGTTACCTTAACAATGAACATGTCAATCTCCTTGCTACCTTAGCCGGAGCTTTATTGGGTAATATCATGGTATGGATGTTATGGTGATGAAAATGAAGGGAATCATAATGATAATTGATGGGATGGCAGACCGTCCCCTTAAGGAATTGGGAGATAAAACCCCTCTAGAAGCAGCACAAACCCCTAATATGGATCAAATGGCACGATTAGGAATTAATGGAATTATGGACTCCATAAAACCAGGGATAAGACCTGGAAGCGACACAGCTCACCTATCTATACTTGGTTATGATCCTTACCAAGTTTACACTGGACGAGGACCATTTGAAGCTGCTGGAGTGGGAGTAAAAGTACTTCCAGGAGATATAGCATTCCGATGTAACTTTTCCACTGCCAATGAAGAAGGTATCATAACTGACAGAAGAGCCGGCAGAATAAGGGAAGGTACAGACAAGTTAGCAGATACACTTAACTCCATGGAAATTGAAGAAGATGTTGAAGTCATATTTAAGGAATCCACCGGCCACCGTGCAGTTTTAGTTTTAAGGGGAGATGGTTTATCTGACCAGGTTTCAGATGCTGACCCCAAACATGATGGGAAGAAAGTGAAGGAAGTTGTGGGGTTGGATGGTTCCATTGAAGCTGATCGAACCGCCGATATCCTTAATAAAGTAATTCAAAAATCTTATGAACTTTTAAAGGATCACCCTGTCAATGTTAAACGAAAAGAAAATGGTGAAAATCCTGCAAACATTACATTACCCCGAGGTGCAGGTGCAGTTCCAGATGCAGAGCCATTTAACCATAAATATGGCCTTAAAGCTGCATGTATCGCTGAAACAGGACTTATACAGGGTATTGCAAATATTGTAGGCATGGATGTCATAGAAGTTGAAGGAGCCACTGGCGGAGTGGACACCAATCTGGACAACATGACCAGTAGCATCCTGGAAAATGCTGCACGTGATTATGATTTTATGCTCATCAACATAGATGGGGCAGATGAAGCTGGGCATGATGGAAACTTAAACGAAAAAGTTCAATTCCTGGAAAAGGTGGATGGAGTTGTAGGGCGAGTAATGGAACTTGAAGACCTTTATTTCATCCTAACTGCAGATCATTCCACTCCTATTTCTGTTATGGATCACACTGGAGACCCAGTTCCCCTGGTTATTAAAGGTCCGGATGTCCGGGTAGATCAGGTTGACGAATTTAATGAGAGGGCTGCCACCAGTGGTGGTATGTGCAGAATTAGGGGTAACGACATTATGAACATACTTATGGATCTCATGAACCGATCCACCAAATTCGGGGCATAATATGGATTCTGATATTCCCAAACTCTTCGGTACCTCTGGAATAAGGGGGAAAATAGCCAATGAAATAAGCCCAGAACTGGCATTGAATGTGGGAAAAGCAATTTCCACTTATCTAGGTGAAGGATGCAAAGTGGTAGTGGGATATGACACTCGAACCTCCAACCTTATGCTAGAAAGAGCTGTAAGTGCAGGTATTCTTCAAGGGGGTTGTCACGTCCTGAGTCTGGGAATGGTTCCCACACCCCTAGTAGGCTATGCCACCATGAAACTGGGAGCAGATGCCGGAGTTATGATCACTGCATCCCATAATCCATCTCCATATAATGGGATTAAATTGTGGAATCCTGATGGTATGGCTTATATTCAAGAGCAGGAACGAAACATAGAAAAAATCATTCATGAACAAAACTTTTACAAAGCATCCTGGCAGAACATCGGGAAAATTGAAGATATAAGTCCAGTTATTGGTGATTATATTGATGATCTTCTGGGTTTAATGGATATTAAACCTGGTCTCAAGGTGGTTGTGGATTGTGCTAATGGTGCTGCATCTTACCTTTCCCCACTTATTCTCAGAAAGGCCGGATGCCAGGTGGTGAGTTTAAATGCTCAACCAGATGGGTTTTTCCCTGGTAGAAAACCAGAACCATCCGCTGCCAACCTCATGGAACTGATGCAAGTAGTGAAAGCAACTGGAGCAGATTTGGGTATTGCCCATGACGGTGATGCAGATCGAATGGTAGCTGTGGATGATAAAGGTCGGATGGCTGATTTTGACAAATTACTGGCTTTGGTATCAGCAGAGGTAGGTGGCTGTGTAGTCACCACTGTAGATGCCTCTGCCTGCATTGACCGTGCTCTGGAAGAAGTGGGTGGTACCGTGGAAAGAACTAAAGTCGGTGATGTTCATGTTGCTGAAATGATCCACAAAATAAATCAAAATCATAGCAAACCCTTGGCAAAATTTGGAGGTGAACCTTCAGGAACCTGGTTACATCCCCAGTTCTGTATGTGTCCCGATGGTATATTATCTGCTTTGCGGGTTATAGAACTGGTTCAAAACAAAGGACCTTTATCAAAGCTTTTAGATGATGTTCCAAGTTATCCCACTATAAGAGATAGAATTGACTGTGATGAAATTCAAAAAAAGCCTATTATGGAAAAAGCAAAGTCTGAACTTTCCCTAATTTTTGATGATGTTGTAGATACTAACCTTAAAGATGGGGTTAGACTTTCATTTTCTGATGGTAGCTGGGTTCTGGTAAGACCTTCTGGAACCGAATCATTCATCAGAATAACTTTAGAGGGTAAAACTGAAGATAAAGCTCAAATAATACACCATCAAACTGCAGAATTCATCCAAAAGTTATTATAAATATAATATGATTAAAGTTATTAACAGATTCCATGTTTAACAAAAGTAAATGAGACTGAAGGCATGATATGGAAAGAGGAGTTCATATGAGGGCAGTTATACTTACAGCGGGTGAAGGAACTAGAATGAGACCTTTAACGCTCACCAGACCAAAAACTATGCTTCCAGTAGGTGGAAAACCTCTCTTGGAGTATACAGTAGAAGCACTGAAAGAGGCAGGCATAAAAAACATCACCATGATAGTGGGTTATCAAAAAGAAGCTGTTAAAGATTATTTTAAGGATGGGACTAGTTTAGGAGTCAATATTGATTATGTAATCCAAGAAGAGCGTTTGGGAACTGCCCATGCCATAGGACAAATTTATGGTACACTAAAAGAAGATGATGATGCAGTTATAGTGACTAATGGGGACATAATCCTTGGTCACCGGCTAATAGAAAGTTTGATGACTAAATTTTATGAATCTCAGGCACAATCCATTCTGGTTCTCACTCAGGTGGATGATCCTTCCTCTTTTGGAGTGGTGGAACTGGAAGGAGATCATATAAAGGATATAGTGGAGAAACCTTCCCTTGAAGATGCTCCTAGCAACCTTATTAATGCTGGCATTTATTTATTTGACCGGAACATTTTTAAAGCCATAGAAAAGACTGAAAAATCTGAAAGAGGAGAGTATGAAATAACAGATTCCCTTAAAATCCAGATCAACAAAGGAAAAAAAGTCTTAGGTTTAGTATCCCAAGATAAATGGATCGATGTAGGACGTCCCTGGGAGTTTTTGGAATTAAATGAACACTTTCTGGAGTTATCAGAATCCAAAATTGAGGGTGAAATAGAAGAGGGAGCTACCATTCACGGCCCCATCATCCTGAAAAAAGATAGCATTATTCGCTCTGGAACCTATATAATGGGTCCAGTTTATATTGGAGAAAACTGTGATATTGGGCCTAACACTTTCCTTCGCAAGCACACATCCATCGGAAATAATGTTAACGTTGGTAATGCCGTTGAGATTAAAAATTCAATAATTATGGATGGGACCAATGTAAACCATCTCTCTTACGTGGGTGATTCTATAATTGGAGCGGATTGTAATATTGCTGCAGGTACTAATATAGCCAACCTACGTTTCGATGATGAAGGTGTAAAAGTGACAGTTAAAGGGAAAAGAATTGACAGTGGAAGACGTAAAATGGGTGTTATCTTCGCTGATGGAGTTAAAACTGGTATTAATTCCAGTTTCAATCCAGGAGTGACCATTGGTTTAAACTCATCCATTGGTTCTGGTGCCATAATATACCGGGATATACCCGATAATAAAATAGTCATTCACCATCAAACCCAAGAAATGATGGATAAAAAGTAATTTTAAACCTAAAAAACATATTCAACTTGTTATATTTATTATATTCAATTTTTTATGCAGATTTTTATAAACTAATTCCTTATAAATTAAGTAATTCCTTAGATAACTAAAATAAATCTCTATGAAATGTTTTTATGAATAGAAATCATAAATTTGAATATGATTAACCACAGTACCATGATTTTTCCAGGTGTCCATATCATTGGAAAAGTTTGTATTGGTGAAAAGTCTTCCATATGGTATAATGCCGTGATAAGGGGAGATATTGAAGCTATAACTATTGGCAGTTTTTCCAATGTTCAAGATAACTGCGTGTTACATTCTTCAAAGGGTTTCCCCATTTATATAGGAAATTATGTTTCAGTGGGTCATGCTGCAGTACTCCATGGTTGCAAAGTGGATGATAACTGCATTATCGGCATGAACGCCACCATATTAAATGGTAGTCATATCCAAAAGAACAGTATGGTTGCCGCTGGAAGCTTGGTGCCGGGGGGAAAGGTTTTCCCAGAAGGCCATCTGATAATGGGTGTTCCTGCCAGAGCTGTGAGAGAACTTGAAGAAGAGGAAATAAAAGGGATTAAAGACAATGCTCTACGTTATTTAATGCTGTCTCAAAAAGAAAACATAACCCTAAAAGATAATGAGGATTGATTCTAATGGTTAAAATAAAAAAAATAGTTAATGAACTTGATCCATACATTCCAGGCAGGTCAAATGCTGATCTTGCCCGTGTTTACGGACTGGATCCTGCTAATATAATCAGAATGGGTTCCAATGAAAACCCTTTGGGGCCTTCCCCCTTAGCTATAGAAACTCTCAAGAAAAACCTCCATCTCATTAACACTTATCCAGAATCTAATATTGATGACCTGAAGAAACAAATCGCAGATTATGCTGATGTAAACCCCGAACAAGTAATTGTAGGGGGAGATGGTGCTGATGAAATCCTTGATGTTTTAGGTAAGACCCTTATTGAACCAGGTGATGAATATATTGTCCATCCACCATCTTACATGTACTACGAGTTTACATTCAATATACACGGAGCAGTACCGGTTTATGCCAGATGGGATGTTGAAGAAAACCACTTAGATGTGGATTCTGTTCTGGAATCCATTTCTCCCCGGACAAAGGTTATATTCCTGTGCACCCCCAACAACCCCACAGGTGGACTTATTGATAAAAGTGACATTCAAACCATTCTGGAGAGTACAGATGCCCTGGTGGTAGTTGATGAAGCTTACTGGGAATTTTCTGGTGTTAACAATCTAGAACTTCTGGAGGATTATGATAACCTGTTTATTCTTAGAACTTTCTCCAAAGTAATGGGACTGGCAGGTATGAGGATTGGTTATGGGATAGGACATGAAGAACTCATAGAATACATGCACCGAGTTAAACCCGTTTTCAGTCTTATTAAACTTTCTCATATTGCAGCATCCGCCACTTTAAATGATACTGACTACATTGAAAGATCCACCCAGCTATCTATTAAAAGTAGAGAATTTCTTTATGAGGAAATATCAAAATTTGCCACTTTAAGGGTTTTCAAATCATTGGCCAACTACCTACTGGTAGATGTGCGTGATACTGGTATGAACTCCAAGGAAATCTCAGAAGAACTCATGAAAAATGGGATAATAGTTAGAGACTGCAGTTCCTTCCGTGGTTTGGATGATTACTGGATAAGGGTTAGTGTGGCTACCCTTGAAGAAGATGAGAAATTTATCAAGGTTTTGGAAAATATTTTAGGATGATATAATGGGGAATTCCATGATAACCGGGGGAATTATATTTTCATCCCTTGAATATCCAAGTAACATGTCTCTGGTGATATTCACTGGGGGCTGTCTCCTTCGATGCCCCTACTGTCATAATCCAGAGATTATTGATGGAGGAGATCCATCAACCATCACCTATATTGAAAATAAAATTGATGAAGCCTGTGACTTTATTGATGCTGTGGTCATCACAGGTGGAGAACCAACAATGCAGATTGAAGAGGTTCACCAGATCCTAGATTACGCCAAAAGTAAGGGGTTAAAAACTAAATTAGATACCAATGGTTGTTATCCAGAAAGGCTTCATGAAATAATTGAACTGGTTGATTATGTTGCTCTGGATGTAAAAGCCCCTTTCAATAAATATAATAAAATTATAGGTGCTGAAATTGGGGAAAATGTAAAAAAAAGTATGGGTATCCTGTCTAATGCAAACTGTTTCCTCGAATGCAGGACTACTTACGTTCCAGGACTGCTGGAGCCATCAGATATAATGGAAATTGCCAGAAACGTTCAGTGCGATATTTATACTTTACAGCAATTCAGGAACAAAGTGGTACTAGATGAAAAATTGAAAAATACTCCCAATACTCCCCCAAAAGAACTTAAAGATATTGCCTTAAAAATTAAGCCACTTTTAGGAAAAGTAAAGATTAAAACCGCGGAATTTGGTGATGAAATATTATAAAAGGGTAAATGTTAAGTAACATTCTATCAAAAAATTCGTGAATAAATTTTTAAAGTTGTTAAAATATCATTTAAATTTATAAATCCATCAAATTTACATCAATGGAGGGTTTTAAATACCAATCCTGCTATTTGGAAGCCGTCATTTAGATCTCATAACTGATAAAAAAACCACCACCATCAGAAAACTATGGAAAAAACCATTAACCCAGGGAGATCGTCTGCATTGCTACTGGAACCTGGTTTCCAAAGAGCGTGAAAAGCTCTTCGAAGCCGAAGTTACAGAGGTAGAGGTAATACAGTTCAGTGATCTCATTAAAAATGATGATTTGGCTCGTGAAGAAGGTTTTAAAGATGCTTCAGAGTTAGAAACAGAGTTTCGGAAGATGTACCCTGATACCACTGATGAGTCTCTTTTTCAAGTTATCAGGTTCCATAAACTTCCTATGGATGAGTGGGAGGGTGCTAAGATCAATGCAAAAGCAATGGTCACCAAAAGAGGAGATATACTCTTTGATATTGGTAAATTCGACAAATCAGTGATGTGTTATGCAGCTGCCTTAAAAATTGATCCTGATGATGTTTATCTATTAAATCGTAAAGGAGATAACCTTTCACGCCTGGGAAAATTCCATGAAGCCCTGGAATGCTATGACCAGGCCCTACAAATTGAACCTGATAATGAATATGTCTGGAATAACAAGGCTATAGCTCTTTTAAACTCTAACCGGCCAGAAGATGCCCTTAAAGCTAGTAACAGGGCTATGGACATTAATGATGAAAATGTGCTGGTTTTATATTGGAGGGGTTTCATTTTCGAGATGTTGGGACGCTTTAATGATGCATTACAATGCTATGATAAACTCTTAAATTTGAATCCTCATGATTTAGATGCTTGGAATGCCAAAGGAAACCTTCTATCTCAAATAGACCGGGCAGAAGAAGCTCTTGAATGTTATGATCGTTCTCTGGAACTTTGCCTGGAAGATGAGTCAGATGCTTCCACCTGGAATCGTAAAGGAAACGCATTAATGGAATTAAATCGTTTTGAAGAGGCTGTGGAATGTTACCAGAAAGCACTTTCTCTGGAGCATGATAATGAAGTTTTCCTTAGTAATAAAGGAGTGTCATTAATGGAATTAGACCGTTTTGAGGATGCGGCAGAGTGTTTCCGTAAGGTGTTGATTTTAAACCCTGACAATGAAGATGCACAGATTTTAATGGATGAATGTTTGGAAAACCTTTAGGAATTAAAATAAAAACTAAAAAAATCTTTAAAATATTGAAAAGAAGAAAATCAAAAAATTTAAAAAATATTGAGAGATATGGGAATTGTTCTTGTTCTAGCTCACCTGTCTTAGTCACTGCCACTCAGCAGGCCACCTATGGCTCCTCCCACACCCATTAAAACTATATTGACTATTAAGGATGCTATGACTATAGTAAACCCGGTTACTATTCCTGCTGTCAAACCAGCTAGACCACCAAAGATGGTTCCTCCTATTATCAATAGAATTGCCAGGACTATAGATCCAAATGCACCTGCTACTGTTGCATTCCATAATCCTCCTATGATTCCATCATGCACCCAGTATCCAACAATGAATCCTGCTATGAAGAGTCCCAGGTTAACACCCCAGTACTGGTTCACATAAATTCCAAATAAATTACCCAATATTATTGCCAATATAAAACCCACAACTACGGGTCCCCATTTAACCATTTATTCATTCCCCCTGTTTAATTACTCTCCTTTTCTAAGTTTTTAAGCTTTTTAATCCTGTTTATTATATTATGCTTTATAACTTAATATATCTTTTTAATGTATCTTTCTCGGGTTATGAATGTTTATCCCTCACCCTTACGACTTGTGTAACCTATGTCTTCCTCCCATAACTCGGGATGGTTGTAAATAAAGTTTTCAAACATCTTTTTGCATGAATCAAGGTTGAGATTAATCAGCTTTACATCATGATCCATTAAATATTTTTCTGGGCCTTTGAAGTTTTCATTCTCCCCCATAACTACCAGAGGAATTTTGTAGAGTACTATTGCTCCCGAACACATGGCACATGGTGAAAGAGTAGTGTAAAGTGTGCAATTTTTATAGTCATCAGCTTTCATTCTACCTGCATTTTCCAAACATTCCATCTCAGCATGGAGAATAACTGATTCCAATTGAATCCTTTTATTATGACCCCTGCCAATAATTTCACCATTTTTCACCAGAACAGCACCCACAGGAATTCCTCCATTATTCAAACTTTCTTGTGCCTCTTTCTGAGCTTCTGACATGAATTTATGGTGTCTGCTTTGAGTAGATTGACTACTTTTTTTTATCACCTTACTTTCCATATTCAAGTGCCTCCTAAATCATAATTTATAATTTTCTTAAGGAATGATAATTTTTTTATCAACTGTACTTTATTAAAAACGACGAGTTATGTGACTCTTATAATCCCTCTTATTTTTCCAGGTTATCTGCTTTTTTGGATTATTTTTGAAACATGATTAAAGTAATACCTTTTATCATTATTCTTATTGTCACATTTAAATCAAATTATAGCTATTTTAAGTGAACATTGTCACATAAAATCATAACCTTAAACATCATGTCCATTTTGTACTGCACAGGATATTTGATGTACGGTGATTGAAGTAATAATGATCTAACCAATGATCGAATTTGTGATCATATATCTCTAATTTTTAAAATGATAAAAAGTTTAAAATGATAAAAAGAGTTTATAATTGTTTCTGGAAAAAAAGACACTTTTCTCCCCAAGAACAAGAACCACACACTTCCTTAACAGTTTCACGGCTTAAATTACTGGTTAAAGATGGAATATGTGCTGAAGAGATAACTGAACCTTTTTTTATATCTAAATTTTGAAGTATTAAAGAATCCATAATTCTTATCTTGTTTTCAGAGTGGGATTCTTTACTACATTTACCCTCTGAATTATGGGGACAGACTTTGCATATGGAGTCTACTTCAACAACTAGTTCAATAAAAGAAGAAGGGTTATTTAGGATCATATCCCTAATTTTGGCCATGTTTTTGGTGAATTTCTTACTGTAACCCAGTCCCTGGAACCCTTGGATACAGAGAAGGTGATGGGCTCTTATTTTCATTGGTTCTGATGCAAAGTTATTAGTAGTACTCCTCATCTTAGACATTGAAAACCCCATCACTTCCTTATTATTAGTTTATGGCCTTATGGTGTTTTTAAGTCTCTTAATAGTATTTTTAAACTCATTGATGGTGTTTTAAACTATGAAACTTAATATTCTTCTTTAGGAGTTATGGCTTTGGTTAACGCTGCTGCGCCTCCAATTTTCACCAGATCTCCTAAAACAAAGGGTAAAAGACCCATGCTTACCAGGGTTAATATAGTGGGGAAACTCCCTTCAACTAAGTATAACCATAATCCCAATCCTAAAAGACCGGGGATGTAGACAAAGGCAAAGTTTGTTATTAACATCAGCCCCAGCATGGGACGGAAGTTTCGGGACTGGACATGTTTGTCTGTGAAGTAACCCAATAAGAATGCAGTTAAAATGAACCCCAGGAAATATCCTCCTGTAGCCCCTAAAACCGCACCATAACCTCCAGTTAAACCTGCAAACCATGGTACTCCAAGTAAACCCACAACTAAATACATTATTTGACTAATTCCACCCCAACAACGACCTAAAACCACCCCCGCCATCAGAACAGCGAAAGTCTGTGCTGTGATGGGTACAGGAGTCCAGGGCAGTGGTATTACAACCTGAGCCATTATTCCGGTGATGCATGCCATGAAAAAGGCCATAATTACCTTGTTAACCAGGGTAGTGTTGGAACGCCAGGTGAAAAGAGAATACCTCTTCCTGAAATATGTATCTATATTAATTTCCATTTTTATCACTCTCAATCATCAACAATCTCTTAGTTTTATAAAAACTTTAAATCTGCAGGAATCTCCAGTTATCTAAAATATTCATAGAGCAGATACTGTCGAACTATTGCTGCTTTATCCACTCAACATTTAATATTTAAAAATGTTCAAAAGGTTAAGTTAAGCTCCATTGGAGCTCCTTTACTTAATAGATTCAATGATTAATATATACTTTCTTCATTAAATTTCCAAGAAAAAAACGATTAAAGAAATATTTGAGTTTAGAAAATATTTGAAAAATATTTCAGTATGAAATATGAAAAGTGAAAAGGTTTTCTTATCCATCCACGATATCATCTTCCTTTTTTACATGAAAAATCTATCTTAAAATTCTATACATCCTATTCTTATTTCTGATGCACTTAAAAAAAATATATTCTTCCATGCCATGTTCCCTCTCTTTCCATGTCATATTTTCCAAAATATCAGCCCACATATATACTTTAGGGTCCATAACATACTCCTGCATACTTGTCTATAAAATTTACGATTATGGTGGCTATTATAGAATTTATTGTTTTATTATGGACGATAATTTCTGATAAAAATTAATGGGAAAATGGCGAAAAGCTGTGCGAGTAAGGAAAATATTACCATTATACCAATGGAAATATCATAGAGTATTCCCAGGGTAAAACTACCAATAAACCAGGAAAAACCATAGATGGTGCTGAATACACCATATGCAGATCCTCGCACATTCACTGGAGACATTTCAGCAACTGCAGCTCTCATAATAGATTCTTGAGCCCCCATACCCACACCCCATAATGCCATTCCCACTAAAGCTAGGTTAAAACCACCCCAGAAAACTAGGGGAGTGAAAAAGGCAGATAATAAAACGGCAATTATTAAGGACCACATTCCTATTTTATCAAATAAACGACCGAATAGGAGGGCTGCTATGGCATCCACACCCATGGCTACAGAGTAAAAAATAGGAATCATCACTGGTGAAACAATCTCTACTTTCTGGAAGTGATATGCAATTAAGGGAAAATCAGCGAACCCAAGGGCTATGAAAATAACTGCAGCAATATATATCCAGTAAACCTTCATCAAACCCCTGGTTTGTATTTTAGGCACATCCATCTCCAGATCATGTGGATGAGGATAAAGTATTCTTGAAATAACCAGAACAGTCAAAGCCAGAATTGCTGGTATGAGCAGGAAAGCGAAACTTATTTGATAATTACCATAAAAGTAAAGGATGATTGCTACTATTAATGGTCCTAAAATGGCCCCAATTTGATCCATGGCTTCGTGTAGCCCGAATCCCCAGCCACGACCCACTTGTGATGCAGCATGAGAAAGCATCACATCCCGAGGAGGTGTGCGGATGGCTTTCCCCATTCGTTCAGCAATTAGTAACATAGCAGCCAGAGGCCAGTTCCCAGCAAGGGCCAGAAGAGGTACAGCAAGTAGGTTAACTGCATATCCAAGAATAGTCATAGCCCAGTATCTTCTACTTTTATCTGCCAGATAACCAGAAACAAGACGGAGCGAATATCCAACCAACTCACCAAAACCAGCCACAAATCCAACTACAGCAGCATTTGCACCCAAAAGTGCTAGATAGGGTCCTGTAATACTTCTAGCACCCTCATAGGTCATATCTGCCAATAAACTTACAACCCCAAGAAGAACAATAAATTTAAGGGAATTATCCTTTATGGTATCTTTTGAGAGTTTAAATTGTAACTTGAACATGATATTCTTTCCAAAGTTTCATCAATAGATATATTTTTGAAGTTTCATCCAAGATATTTTCAATCCATTATAATACGATTTTAAAAAGCCATTACTTCGTTTAGGAGTTTTTTTATTTTTTGACGGGATTCCTGAAGGATTTTCTGGCCTTTGGATGTTATTTGATAATACTTTCTTATCTTACCCCTAACATTCTCTTTCCTACTTTTTAAAAAGCCTTCCTCCTCCAAAGAGTGTAATATAGGATACATTGTACCTGGACTAACTTTGTAACCATGCTTTTTAAGTTCACCTATCATTTGCACCCCATAAATTTCTTTTTGACTTGCATGGTATAATATATGAATGCGGATGAATCCTAGGAAGAATTTTCTATTGAGTGTCATTTAGTACACCTACTGATTATTATCCAATTTCGATATCTAATTCCAATATCTAATTTAAATATCTTGTTACAATATCGATTATCGTTTTTATAGTTATATAACTTTCTATAAAAATTTTAAAATATTTTCATTGCTTCGGATGCAGATATATCAGGTTCCTTTCTCCCAAAATCCTGGCCAACCCAACCATTTACCCACTCATTTCATTACTTACAACATATTATATTAAAATATTATTATATAATATTAATTAATGATATAAACCATTAGATATATTTCATAGTTACCTTAAGAGACTTATAATAAGTATTATTATTTAGACTAAATTTAATACAATGAGTGTTTAATGAAAAAACAATAAGAAAAAATTAAGAAAAAAATTAAAAAACAATTATTGGGTGAACATTAAAGCAATTTAGCCCGATCATAAACATTTTTAAGGGTCTGCATATCCACACTGGTATATATCTGAGTGGTAGAGAGATTGGAGTGGCCTAAGAGTTGTTGAATAGCAC
>JAHKLQ010000054.1 GCA_020854975.1 Methanobacterium sp. | reverse complement strand
GAATGGAGGTAAATAGATGATCGAAATTCGTTTTCACGGTCGCGGCGGTCAAGGAGCAGTCACTGCCGCAGAGATACTAGCAAAAGCAGCATTTGAAGACGGAAAATACTGTCAAGCTTTCCCTTTTTTTGGTGCTGAGCGGAAGGGTGCACCAGTTATGGCTTTTACCAGAATCAATGATAAACCAATAAGAAGAAGATATCAGGTTTACAACCCGAATCATGTACTTGTATTAGATGAAACCCTTATTGAAGCCGTTGATGTATTATCCGGCCTTAAAGAAGGAGGTAAAGTGATTATTAACAGTAAAGAGGATTTAAAATTGGATGATGCAGATGTACACACCATTGACGCCACTGGAATTGCCCTGGATGTGCTGGGTGTTCCTATCGTAAATACAGTAATGTTAGGATCATTTGCCAAAATAATTGGTGGAGTGTCCCTGGATTCAATTATCAAAATTATCAAAGAAACTTTCCCTGGTAAAATTGGGGAGAAAAATGCTAAAGCAGCTAAAATTGCCTATGAAAAGGTGATCTAATGGTTAACATCGGAGCATGCGTCAAAGAACCAGGTAGCACCCGAAAAAACAAAACTGGAAGTTGGAGAACCTTTAAACCAATTCTTGATAAAGAAAAATGTATTGATTGTGAGAATTGTGTTCTTTTCTGTCCTGAAGGGTGCATAAACAAAGATTATGATATAGATTATGATTACTGTAAAGGCTGTGGCATATGTGCTGAAGAATGCCCAGTTAAAGCTATAAAAATGGAGAGAGGATAACATGGTTAAAAAAGTTTTTACTGCCAACCGATCCGTTGCAGAAGCTGTTAAACTAGCCAAACCACAAGTAGTTCCTGTTTATCCTATAACCCCTCAAACCACAATATCTGAATACCTAGCCCAATTCGTGGCAGATGGTGACCTGAAAGCTGAATATATTCGAGTAGAATCAGAACACAGTGCCATCAGCGCAGCTCTGGGCGCTTCGGGAGCAGGAGTTCGTGTGTTCACTGCCACCTCATCTCAGGGTTTGGCCCTGATGCACGAGATCCTCTTTGCAGCCGCAGGTATGAGAAGCCCCATTGTTCTGGTGGATGCTAACCGAGCCCTATCTGCACCACTAAGCATATGGAACGACCAACAAGACACTATATCTGAACGTGACTCAGGATGGTTGCAAATATACGCTGAAAATGCTCAGGAAGCATTGGATGCTGTTTTAATAGCTTACCGAGTTGCTGAAGACCGCGACGTTCTCTTACCCTGTATGGTTTGTATTGACGGTTATTTCTTAACCCACACCGTAGAACCCTTGGACGTGCCCAGTCAGGAAGAAGTGGACCAATTTTTACCACCTTACAAGCCATATGCCTTCCTTGACCCTGAAAACCCCATGTCCATTGGTACTTTCACTGACCCCGAATACTATATGGAAGCACGTTATGCCATAGAAGAAGCCATGGAACGGTCCAAAGAAGTTATAGCCAAGGCAAATGAAGAATTTGCAGAAATATTCGGCAGAAAATATGATTTCATTGAACCATACCAATGTGATGATGCAGAAATCATCATTGTGGCCATGGGATCTGTTTGTGGTACTATAAAGGATGTTATAGATAGTCTTAGAGATGAAGGAGAAAAAATAGGACTACTAAAACTTAGAGTGTTCCGTCCCTTCCCTACTCAAGAGATGAAAGAAGTTTTGGAAAAGGCATCTAAAGTAGCTGTCCTAGATAAAAACATTTCATTTGGAATGGGAGGAGTTCTTTACAATAATATTAAATCAAAAACCAATGCTGACGCATATGGATTTATCGCAGGATTAGGTGGACGAGACATAACACCTGAATACATCAAAGAAATAGTTGCTAAAACTAAAAACCCCACCCGTGAGATTGAATGGATAGGACTCAAAAAGGAGGAAGTCTAATGGAAATCCGTGAAGAAGAATTCCTGGCCCCTGGACATCGAGGATGTGCTGGCTGCGGAGCCACAGTGGGGGTTAGGTTAGCTCTGAAGGCACTGGGCAAAAACACTGTGGCTGTTTCTGCCACTGGTTGCCTGGAAGTTATAACCACACCTTACCCGGAAACTGCCTGGGATATCCCCTGGATTCACGTAGCCTTTGAAAATGCCGCTGCGGTAGCATCAGGAGTAGAAAGAGCACTTAAAACTCAAGGAAAAGATGCCCAAGTAGTTGCATTCGCCGGAGACGGTGGAACTGCTGATATTGGACTTCAAGCCCTGTCTGGAGCCATGGAAAGAGGACACAACATAATTTACATATGTTATGATAACGAAGCATACATGAACACCGGTGTGCAAAGGAGTGGAGCCACACCCTACGGTGCCTCAACCACCACCAGCCCACCAGGTAAGGAAAGTTTTGGAGAAGACAAACCCAAAAAGAACATCCCCATGATCATGGCCGCCCATGGAGTACCCTACGTAGCCACTGCCAGTATCTCCTATCCTGAGGACTTCATGAAAAAGGTTCAGAAGGCTAAAGAGATTGATGGTCCTGCTTACATTCACCTTCACCAGCCATGTACCACTGGATGGGGTTTTGACCCATCTAAAACCATTGAACTTGGACGTTTGGCTGTTGAAACTGGTTCATGGATACTTTATGAAATTGAAGATGGAGAATTCCATGTCACTTATCGTCCCCTGCAACGTAAGATGGTTGATGAATATTTAATGGCCCAAAAACGTTTTAAACACCTCACTGAGGAGGAACGAGAACGCATCCAGCACAATGTGGATGCTCTCTGCACTGAACTTAAAATATAGGAGGCATAGCCTTGGAAAAGATAATAATCCAGCCAGATCTGTGTGATGGGTGCCTGGACTGCCAGGAAGCCTGTGCCGAGCTCCATGGATCTTCAGGGATTCTGGTAAGGGAAGTGGAAGGATCCTTTTATCCCATCATCTGCCAACAGTGTGAGGACTCACCTTGTGAGCTGATCTGCCCTACAGACGCCATCAGCAAGGAAGGTATTGATAAAGAAAGGTGTATTGGCTGTGGATTATGTATGATGGTCTGTCCCTTTGGTGCAGTGGTGATTCACGAGCGTAAAGCTCATAAATGTAATCAATGTCCTGATCTCGACACACCTGCATGTATAAAAGCCTGTTCCAAACGAGCTATAGCCAAAGTGGACACTGATAAATTGCAAGCAGAAAGACAGCGCAAACATATCGAGAAGATTACTGGTCTCGGCAAAAAGAAACGGAAAAGTTCCGATCTGATCAATGTGATGACCGCTAACACCCGGGCCAAGAAAGCCCTGGATAAGGAGGCCTAAGCTATGAAGGAACTTGTTTCAAGGCCGGAACTCTGTGATGAATGTGGTAAATGTGAACGTATTTGTCCTAAAAATGCAATCAGAGTAATCAATGGTGTACCAGTTTTCTGCTTACACTGTGCTGAAGACCGTGCTCCCTGCATGACTGTGTGTCCTGAAGGAGCAATTGAAAAAATTGAAGGTGCAGTGGTCATTCATGAAGAAGAGTGCATAGGCTGTGGTCTCTGCAGGGATGCCTGCCCCATAGGAGCTATTCAGCTGGATGAATGTGGAATAGCCCGTAAATGCGACCTCTGCATTGACCGTGATGAACCACTCTGTGTTTCTGTGTGTCCTAAAGATGCTCTTAAAATGAGTTCAGAGGACATGTTAACTGATAAACGGAACCGCATAGCCAAAGAACTTGAAAGAGTTAAGATGATCATGAAATACT
>JAHKLQ010000165.1 GCA_020854975.1 Methanobacterium sp. | reverse complement strand
TGCCATTGGAAAAAAAGGTGAAGTTGCAGATTATGAAGTCAAGTTAAAGAATAAATCAGGTGATTTAGTCTACGCATCAACCAATGCGCATTTTATTTTTGATTCCAATAACAATCCTATTGGTGTTGAAGGTTCATTAAGAGACATATCTGCACGGAAGAAGACCGAGGAAATGTTATTGGCAACCAGGTATCGTCTTAGCTTGGCCTTGGATCTGGCTAAAATGGGTAGTTGGGCATATGATGTAAAGTCAGATACATTTACCTTTGATGATCAATTTTACCATTTATATGGCACCACCATTGAGGAGCAAGGAGGTTCACAAATGTCCTCCCAGGATTATGCCACTAAATTCATTCCTCCAGAAGAGATTTCAGTGGTGGGTGAGGAAATTGAAAGGGCTATGTCTACTGATGATTCTAACTATTCTAATCAGCTAGAACACACCATCATTCGGGTTGATGGAGAAAAACGGTTCATTATAGTTCGTGATGGAATTGAAAAAGACGAAAACGGGAAAACAATCAAGATTTATGGGGCAAACCAGGATATTACCGAACGTAAAAAAGCTGAAGATGCCATAAAAAAAGCTTTAGAAGAAAAAGAAATACTTCTTAAGGAGATCCATCATCGGGTGAAAAACAATTTGATGGTTATCTCCAGTTTATTGAATCTTCAATCTCAGTATATCCGGGATAAACAAGCATTAAATGTTTTTAAAGAGAGTCAAAACCGAGCTAAATCAATGGCTCTTATCCATGAGAGATTGTACCGGTCCACAGATCTCAAAAGGATAGATTTTGGTGATTACATTAGAACACTAACTACAGAACTTTACCGTACTTATGTGTCTGATTCTAACAGTATAGGGCTTAATTTTGATTTAGAAGATGTAATGGTGGATATAAATACCACAGTTCCTTTGGGACTTATTTTAAATGAGTTAATTACTAATTCCATGAAACATGCTTTCCCTGATGGCCGTGAAGGTGTGATAAATGTGGAGTTTCATAGAACGGATGATGAGTTTATTCTGATCATCGGAGACACAGGGGTGGGATTCCCTGAGGATCTGGACTTTAGAAACACGAAATCACTTGGCCTGCAACTGGTCAACAATTTAACACATCAAATTGATGGCACCATCGAACTGGACAGAAGTCAGGGAACCGAGTTTAAAATTACCTTTAAGGAACAATACAAATAAAAAACTAAATATTCCAGGATTTATTTGTAAAGAGTTAACCTTTACAAAGTAATTAACTACCCAGTTAATGAATAACGTCCTTCAATTTTATTTATCATATTCTTATATTAAATAAAATCTTTTTTTCATTCCTAACATTATACATCATAGTTAAATACATTGCAGGGTGTTTATATTGTATATTATGCTCCAATCATATTATAGAGAGAATAATCCATTCATATTAACAGAGAGAATAATTGATGAGATGATTGGATGGTTGATGGATAGGTGATTTGAGATGGACTGGAAAATCATAGGAATAAGTGCTCTATTGAGTGTTGTTTTGACCATAATCTTATCATTAATATGGGTTCCTCTCATATTTTTAGGTCCGCTTACAGGCGGATTTTTAGCATCATATCTTAGCAGAGGCTATGAATATTATGATAAAATGGATAAAAAAGACGGAGCAGTAGTAGGGTCTGTTTCAGGATTAATTGGAGGTTTAATAATAGGTTCATTATTCCTTCTGGGTATTGGGGATGTAAATGTCATTATGAAATTAATATCATCCCAATTAGGGGCCATAAGCAACAAAACATTAATCATAGGATATATCATCCTTCAATTATCCATAATTATAAGCTTTGTTTTAGGATTAATAGGGGGAATACTTGGAGTCAGTCAAAAAGAATAATTATTAATTATTTTGCAGTTCCATCTCTACAGTAGTACCCCATTGGTTCCCCATTGGAAAGATCGTATTCTTCCCACAAAGGACATTCATTACATTGACACATTTTTTCAAAGTCCACATCCTCGCACATGGTTTTTCCTTTTGCACAGTACAATCCAGGAATCATTTCAGCTTCAAGTGCCATTTCACCAGCCATAATTTTAGGCATCATCTCCTGGACTTTCATTTGTTTTTCTTTAACACAGGCACTGTTTGCCTGCACAGGACAGGTATTACATATGCATTTTTGCACATTTTCAAGGTTAAACTCCACTTTACCCATAATTATTTTCCTCCAGTACAATTCTCATGTTTATATAGGGTGCAGAGATTTATAGATTTTACTAACACTTAATTAAATAATTAATCAAGGTATTCACCATTTAACCATTTAACCCCCGTGATTAGGGATAATTCCCTATTTGCAGAAATCAAATCTTCATTAGAAAGTGTTCCTACATTATTTTTTCCAACTATCCTAGTTAGATTAGCCACTTCTTCTGTAGATAGTTCTATGAAATTGGATAGTTTGCTGATTCCTTCTTCCAAGTCTAACTGTTCCATGAGCTTTGGATCTTGTGTGGCAATGCCAGTGGGACATAGGCCGGTGTAACATACTCGGTATTGCTGACAGTTGATGGCGATCAGAGCTGCAGTACCGATATATACTGCATCTGCCCCCAGTGCAAGACATTTAGCAAAATCCGCGGATTTCCGTAAACCACCCCCCGCTATGAGGGATATTCTATCCTTAACCTCCAGTTCCTGTAGGGTTTGATAAGCTTGTGGAAGCGCAGCAAATATAGGTATCCCTACATTATCTCTGACATATAAGTTGGTGGCTCCTGTACCCCCACCAAAACCATCCAGAGCTATGAAATCCACCCCGCTATCTACTAAAACTTTCACATCCGCTTTAACATCACCACATCCAATTTTAGCACCTATAGGTGTGCCTTCTGTGATTTCACGCAGCCAAGTGATTTTGTCTTTTATAGAATCAGGGTTGGTCATGTCTGGATGGTGAGCAGGTGAGTAAGATGCATCCCCTGGTTTTAAATTTCGTGTTTTTGCTACTTCATCGGTGATCTTTTCTGTGGGGAGATAACTACCTTTACCAGGATATGCTCCTTGGCCAAATCGGATCTCTACTGCAGCAGCTGATTTTAAGATTTCTTCATTAACTCCAAATCTTCCTGTAGAATACTGCACAATACGATAATCCGTACCAAGATCCTTTTCTTCATCTATTATTCCACCCTCACCGGAATTAAAACCGATTTTTAGTTTTGAAGCTGTACTGGAAATCACAATCCGCACCTTCTTAGACACGGCCCCAAAACTCATTCCTGAAATCATTATCGGTGATGATATTTGTAGTGGCTTTTTGGATTGAGGACCAATCACTACTGAAGTGTTCACAGATTCATCTAAGTTTAAAGGTATTCTGTTAACCTGGGCAGGCACAAAATAAAGATCATCAAATGAAAAGGGGAACTTTTTCAATGAACCCATAGACCCCACTGCACTCTGCCTGGTTTTACTTTCTTGTTTAATGTCCACTACCTCTTGGTAGAAACAGGGATCTTCTTCAGAGCTTTTTTTGCGTATGAGAATATTACTTTCATCCAAACTAACTTTATCACAGTAGTAAAGTCCTTTAAGCCCGTATTCTGCGTATACTGGGCATTTGTTGCAGAGACAAGTCTTTGCCTTGATATCACATTTGCTTTCACTTGTGCCGCAGAAAAGTATTTCACCACTACAATCATGCGGATAACTTTTACACAATCTGCAAATACATTTTTTACGTGTTTCCTCTGAATCAGGGACTTTAATTCTTATATTTCCAGGCTCATCCATGACAATTCCCTCTTTAAAAAATTCTTTAAACTTCTTTGATATTT